>NZ_JABXKH010000148.1 GCF_017115105.1 Nostoc sp. NMS2 | reverse complement strand
GAATTAAATCTTACCCTACCTCGGATGGTGTCACTTTGTTTCCAACAAAGATTGCTGATCAGGCAAGTCCTCTTGTCAATAGGCTTTGAGACGCGCTAACCCTGGAAAACTACCACTGTAAAAGCTAGTGGTTTAGTCATGAATAAAAGCCTGGGCTACTGTTAGTACTAACTTGGGAAAATATAGCGATGTAATGAAAAGGAGCAGAGGGCAAAGACTTACTACAACTTACCCTCTACTCCCCTACTCCCTACTGCCTACTCCCCACTCCCTCCTCTCGTCCCTCGGAGTGCAACAAATAAGATGGCGATAAATGCGAAGATTGGCAGTGCGATCGCCCAAATTGGTAATTTCTGAGATTCACCCTCTACCAAATCACCATTGACATCTCGCTGAATTTGTGTGTTCTGTGTAGATCCACCTGCCACAGTAACTTCAAATTTGAACTTAAAAGGTTTGAATCTTGCTCCAGAGACTGGTTTCCCATTTAGTTGCAACTCATAAATACCTGGTTTGGGAAAGGTAATTTCAGCACCTGGAATACCTTGATAACGTTCAGCTGCTACAGCTTCTAACTGTGGTTCTAAGAGTGGTGGCTCTCCGGCTGCATAAGGTTCGGCATAAACAGCCAACCGACAATTACACTGTGACAGGGGAATCACCCTTCCACCTCTGCGGGTAAGCGCAAACCAGGCTTGGGAGGGTTCTCCAGCCCGGGGATTATCATTTGGTTCAATGTGGAGGGTGCCACCAACATCTCCAGCGACTTCCACCTTATGAGCAGATGCAGGGTAAAGATTAGTTATTGATATAACTAAAGAACTCAGGAATAGTAAATACTTGATTGTTCCTTTGTTTGGGTAATGCTTCTGTTTTTGACTCGTTGGGATTGAGCCAGAAAATAAGCATGATTTACCGCGATTTTGTTGGGGGGACATAAAACTTTTCTACGGCTAACTTTGACCAAAAAAAACGCGAACGTACTAGTAAGACACTGAGGGTAAGAATTCCCATCAGTACTGCCGCTAAGTTATTTCCCCAAGTTGATTGCAAAGAACCCAGGTAATGGGAACCAATCAACACAGCATGAATAGTACTCAAGAGCAAGGCTGGCACACCCAATAGATGAATCTGTCGCCAACGCTTGCCCAAAGATTTCTGCAAAGATTCCCAACTCGTTAAAGCGGCGGGGGACATTAATATTAATGCTACAGCACCCGCAGCCATACCCCACTGAAATTCTGGTGGCATAAAAGAAAAGGCGGCAAAATTCCATTGCAATGAGTGTTCTATCATGTGGAAGGTGTGAACCACAGAAAGTACAAAAGATCCTACCCCCAAGGCGCGGCGATAACGCAATGGTGAAGCCCACAACCCACTAATAGGACGCGCAATTAACGCCAAGATTAAGCAGAATAATGCTGCGTGTCCGGTGTAATCTACCATTGTGTCACCAGTCCGTAGGAGGGTAATGATGCCAATGGTGAGTGTCACCCAACCGCCTAATCGAAATAACTGACTGCGCTTGTCTTTACTTACCAACGATGTGGAGATGCCTACACCTAGCATAGTGGGCAGGGTTCCCAGGCCAAAAGCCAGCATAGTTGCCCCACCCATCCATAAATTGCCAGTTTCAACAGCTTTGATTTGGGCAGCATACAGGAAACCACAGGGCATTAAACCCCAAGTCATCCCCAAAAGCATTGGTGTCCACCATTTCGCTTTAAAGGAAAGCTTAACCATTCCTGCGCTGAGGCGATCGTGTAGCCTGCCTTGTAATAGGGGATGTAACACAGGAATACGCGGGAGTAAATCGGGTTTTACTTGTCCTAAGCCAAACCAAATCAGCATCACGCCAGTCAAAATTGCCATCCAGCGCCGAAAGTCGCTGCCAATACCCGCTAGCTGTCCACTTTGCAGCAATACCGAACCTAACGCCCCAATGCCAGCACCGACTAGAGCATAGCTCAACATCCGCCCCAGGTTTAGCAGGATATGAAATTTTAATTGCTGTCGCCAAGTGTCCGGCTTTTCTGAGGGTGATGTCCCTTTCGGCTGATGAGACAGGGAAAATGCCACTGTTAAAGGGCCACACATCCCAAAGCAATGACCAAAACTCCCCAGAAACCCCAGGATTGAGATCAGCAACAAATCTACCATAAAAAAAGTCCTGAGTTCTGAGTCATGAGTTTTGAGTGGAAGAAGAAAGATTTTGAAGAATTAAGAAGAAATTGTTTTCTCTTCTTCTTTGCTCAGTAGTCAGTACTCAGCACTCCTCTAGTGCGGAACTATAAGTTAAGTCGTGTCTTGTGTCAAAAGACAAAGCGTCAAACTTGATGTTTACTTTAGGAAGGAAAATCTGCATGTAAACATCCTGGAGTAACCCTATAGATTTAAAATCGGGAGCATCCCAAATGTGCAAGTTTATTATTATACGGTGTTTGGACTTAGACCGAGAATGAAATGACGAACCGCCAAGGACGCCAAGAACGCAAAGGGAAGAGGTTTGTACAGGTTTTTTGCCCCAGTCCTGTGTCTTTTGGCAAAATTGGGATGCTCCCTTTAAAATCAGTATGGGAGGAAGCAATTTACAACAACCCTATAAGTGACATTAGCAAGATAGAAGATGTCTGGGTAGGTGAGGTACATACACATCCTCTTGAGTTTAATTTAGCTACGCAGTGAAACAAGTATTCTTTAGAAGCAGCAGAAAGATAAGTTGTATTAATGATAAAAACATGACATTTTTGGAATCAAATGAGAGCAATGCTGTTGAAGTGAATAACGTCAGGTTTGAAACTGTGGTATCACAAAGGATATTGACTATCCCTGAAGCCAAACGCGGTGTCTATACTCCTGTAGAGCTTGGTATTCGGATTACTAATAATACGCAAAGTTTTTTTTACTTTTCATCGAATTTTTACTCCATGTTTCCAGAAATGATCGCACCAGATGGCCAATTAATGCGGACAGGTATCTCTTGTGAGCGATTGAACCCACGAATTGAATCTGATTATGTGCTGTTAATACCAGGAAGAGCAGTAACACTATATCGAGATGCCTTTCTATATTGGATACGGAACCGCAAGAAAAAGCATGACCAACAGTTGAATTTGGATATCCCTTTTCCATCTGAAGACTTGTACGGTTTTGAACCACTTTATCCAGGTACATATCGATTTCGGTTCAAGTATCGTGAATCTCGTGAAGGTATGGAGGAATATTCTAACTGGATTGAACCAACAATATTACAAACAATATTACAAAATCTCTGGACTGGAGAGGTATTAACTCCACTCATGGAAATTCGCTTAGTAGAGTCATAAATTAAAGTAAATTATGAAAATAGCATTGAACTATAAATAATTAAACTTATAGCAATTTTATGTGAGGCTGCACTTTGTTTATATAGGGGCAATTTATGAATTACCCTTACAGCCTGTAGTTTTACGTCAGTCTTATAGGCGTATCTTCAAACAGAAATGGTATTACTAGAACTTGGATGAGCAAAGGATCAATCAGATGAAAAAATGGATTTGGCTGATGCTGTTGCTACTAGTGGCTGTTGCTGTGTTGGGTAGCAGAGGTAGCACGTTTTTTGAACAGCGTCCCTCACCAGCAATTGTTGAAAGCATTCCTGTGGAAACGCCGCAACCACAACTAGAGTTAAAAAAAGTTGATAATACCCTACAAGTGTCTACTGATAAGCTATTAAACCATATCCAAAAGTTAAATTTTCAGCGCTACACGACAACAGAGCGATCGCTTACTCGCACTTATATCACAACTGAACTAAAAAAATTCGGCTGGAAGCCCAAATTGGAAAAGTTCTCTGAGGGTGTAAATATTTTTGCTGAACGTATAGGAACCAACAAAGCCGCTAAAGCAATTCTCGTCGCAGCGCATTACGATACTGTTGCCTTATCTCCTGGTGCTGATGATAACGCTAGTGGTGTAGCTGTAGTGCTAGAAGTTGCTCGATTGCTCGGTTCTCGTCCCACACCACGGACATTACAACTAGCTTTTTTTGACCAAGAGGAAACAGGACTTTTGGGTAGTCAGGCTTTTGTAAGCAAGACAGCACGCTTGCAAAACTTGGGCGGAGCGATCGTTATGGATATGGTTGGCTATGCTTGTTATACTGTTGGCTGTCAAAAATACCCGGCGGGATTGCCTGTTACTCCACCTAGCGACAAGGGCGACTTTTTGGCAGTGGTTGGTGATACAGAACATTTGCCTTTGCTGAATGCCTTTCCAAGCTCACAGATGCTCCCCTCAAGCGCCCTGAATAAACAGGAATCAAATTTGCCACCAGTCCTAATACTACCAATTCCTTTTAAAGGTTTACTGACACCAGACACTTTACGCAGCGACCATGCACCATTTTGGTATCAGGGTGTGGGTGCTGTGCTGGTGACAGATACAGCAAATTTACGGACTCCGCACTATCATCAACCTAGCGATGTTCCAGCGACTATTGAGCGATCGTTTTTTACAGGAGCAGCACAGATTGTAGTCAATACAACTAGTAGTTTGTTAAATAAAAATGAGGTTTTGCAAACTCAATCACCAAGCTGAGTCAATAATTCGTAATTCGTAATTCGTAATTCGTAATTAAGTTTTGTATTAGCGTTCGCGCAGCGTCTCGTTGAGAAGCGTAAAGCCTTTTCTACGAGACGCTGCGCGAACGGCATAGCAACGCTATGAGCGAGTCCGCGAGCGTCTGGATATTTTAACCCCACCGCAAAACTTGCCGATTTACTTACTAGTACAGTACGGCGGAAATAAACAGACCATTTGAAATGTCTAAAACCCTTACACAACGGTAATTACGAATTACGAATTACGAATTACGAATTACGCAAAGCGGTACTAGTATTTGGTTTAGGGAAAGTCAACGTCCAGTTCTGTTTATCATTGATTTGGAAGTACATACCCTGGAAAATAAGCCGCAAAGCCGTTCGAGTTCTAATAAACTTTCTCACCAAATAAGTTCCTGGTTCAGCAAAGATATCATTAAAGTTGTTTTTATAACCAAATTGTTTTGAACAATAACTGCCAGCACCTTGGACTGTTACTACAAAAAATGGAGCTTGTTTATATTCATCAGGAATCATAAAGATTCCATATACATGGTGACGACCACGCCACGGCTGAACAATAACCTTAGTAGCGTTTATTTGAAATTTTTTAGTTTTTGATCCTAAAGAATCCCCGAAATTGCAATCAGAATCATTCACAGGCCACCACAGTGTAATAATACTCAAGGAAAGTAGCAAAATTAAAATATAGGGGAGTCTGCGACGCATAAAGCCAAGAAAAATTGTTGATGCGGCTGGTAGAATTTAATGAGTAATGATAGTGCAGCTACAGCAGTAAGACTATCCACTTGCAACACCTCTGCAACACCTTCTAAAGAAAGGGCAAAGACAAAACATTAAGCGGTCGTTTAAACTTCGCAGTAACTCAAAGGTTTTAGATGACCAAATACATAAATTTAGTTGCTTTGGATAGATGATTTTTGATTGTTGCTAACAAAAGTTTGACATAGCTGAAGCTGAGAGAAATGCTGAAACTTTTGTAACCAAGAGAGTTTTGGATTTTTAATTATTAAATCCAAAATCTAAAATTCCATGAGGATATCAGCTTACAAAAAGTGCAAATTGGATATGCGATCGCTTCGCTTGTTCTACAGTTTCGTTACATTATTAAACCTAGCGGAGAAACAATCAGACTTTTGTGGCTGTTAACACTGATTCATGCTCAAATTTTTAGCTGTGATGAATTCTACAATTCGTTACTTTTGATGAGTTTTGGTTGCTTTGAGCAGTTCGGGGCGATTCCTATCAAGTTTAGGAAAAAATCTGCTTTGATTTCTGGGCAATTAAAGGGGTAGTCAAATACACAAATATTCGTTATATTCCCCTAAGTAACACTTGGTATAAATATTTATGAGAAGAAGTTGGAGAAGTCTAAGGACAGTTGCAGGTTTTTTTAGTGCAGTTGTACTTACACAATTTGGGGTAAATACTTCGGCTCTTGCGGCTGACACCGTTGTTGTGCATTTGGGTTTATTTACAGAATCCATCTCTCTTACTGAGTTGCAAAACGCTGCAAAAACAGGGGAATTGCCTGGGAATTTGCAGTCTTATACTAAAGGATTATCTGAACAACAACGTCGCTTCCTATTAGGGGCACTAGGGATGAATATACCGATGAACGTTGTCACCATTAATAAGTTACTAAATACCCAGATTGGCACAACTATTCTCAATGACTTCGCCACAGCTTTAGCCCGAAAGGATAATGCTGGGGTACAAGCACTGAGAGGAGGATTGGTATTAGGCTCTACTGCGCCGCAGGGTCTTTCGATATTGAGTTTTATCGCTGCTTATCCCAGTAAACGCTTAGAAATTGATTTACCAAAAGCTTTTATAGTTGCAGGGAGTTTGAATACAGCTTTTTGGCGCACGCAGCAATTTATGCTAGCGATCGCTCCCCGAATCGACCCTACAACAGCGCAGATTGCTTTCCCTTTTGATCCCAGCCAACCAGGAACGGCTCAAGTAAAAGTACTCAACTTAAGCCTGAATGACCAAAAGCGCTCGCGCCAAATTCCAGTTGATATTTACTGGTCAAATGACGCAACTGTCAATAAACCCTTAATTGTCTTTTCTCACGGCTTAGGATCAGTCCGCACGGACTTGCGTTACCTGGCAGAACATTTAGCATCCCACGGTTATGTAGTAGCTGCTTTAGAACATCCTGGTAGTAATGAGGATAATATTAATTCTGCATTACAAGGCAAAACCAGACCTGTGAAGCCTCAAGAGTTTTTAAATCGCCCTCAAGATATTAGTTTTGTTCTCGACGAATTAGAAAAGCTCAACCAAACAGCTAATCATCCGCTACAAGGGAAACTTGCGACGATGAACGCGATGGTTGTTGGTTATTCTTTTGGTGGTGGTACAGCTTTAGCACTTGCGGGAGGTGAGTTACAACTAGAACGGCTCAAACAACGCTGCAAAAAGAACTTGGCTATCTTAAGTTTAGGAGAAGCTATGCAGTGCATTGCTCAAGAACTGCCAGAAAATATCTATCAACTGCGGGATACGAGAATCAAACAGGCGATCGCACTCAATCCTACAACTTCTCTGATTTTTGGCGAAACTGGGTTAACTAAGGTGCAAATTCCTACTCTAGTGTTAGCAGGTTCCGCAGATAAAACTACCCCAGCTTTAACTGAACAGATTGTGGGATTTGACAAAATTCCATCCCCCAAATGGCTAGTTGGTATAGTTGGGGGTACTCATCTGAGTGTAAAAGACCCCAGTACGACTATGGATCAGATCGGACAACCAAATACACCCATTAGTGGCGGTGAAGTTGTAGGCGAACAAGCATCAGATATTCGCAAGTACCTTAAAGCTATAACTTTAGCGTTTGCTTTCCAGATGACTCCAGAAGCTAAAAACTACGCTATCTTTCTGACATCAGATTATGCTCAGTTTGCTTCGACTAAAGCATTTCCATTTCGCCTAATTACGCAGATTCCTTCTGATGCTATGGCAGTGGTGCAAGAATTTGCTGATAAATAAGGAACTGGCAATTAAACAAATATTTAATTCTGTAAGGCAGACAGTTACTACATTGTAGTAACTGGCGTTGTCTTAGGAGAAACGATGCTCTTTTGCTTTGTGTCCTTCTCTGGGAGACGCAGCGCGGAAATGGGGGTTCATTTAAATTAAGTGTATCTTCATGAAGAATGGGTATAATACAGCAACACTTATGATGCTTTCTCGTAGCGAAGACACCAAGGGCGAACGGCAAAAATAACTATTTAGGCAGAGGTTTTACGTGTATATAACTATACTAAATTGATGTTAGCCTGTTAGATCAACACTAAAATTTTTACAGTAAAAATAACTATTGGGATATAAACTTTATAGTATCTTTGTTGAAAATCATGGAAGCTTAAGAGTGTAAAAAAAAGTAGGAGCATCTAGGGGATAATCCATGATGTCTCTTCGCTCAAATACCAAAAAGCAATAAGCACAACCTGCTTTGTGTGAAAATGTCTGTGTGTATTTATTGGCGTGATTTTTTTGATTCACAAAAATGCTTTAGTATTTTTATCTGCTACAAGCTATAAATGAACCAAAAATAAAAAAAGTCAAGCCTTGTTTTGTTTACTTAGATAATAGTTAGTTTCAGGCACATAATTTGGATTCAGATTTCAAAAATTATTCTATTTCACCTAAGCTGATGCAATTATATACAATTCTTGAAATCGAACAACTCCAGGAATACGAAGACCGTCCTTACTTACTTGAAACTATAGAGTGGGTAAAAAATTTTTTAGCAAGACCTCATCCTAACTTAGGAAGAACCGGCGTAGTTTGCCCTTTTGTACCTTACTCTCTCAAGTCAAACAGTATTCATCTAGCAGTTATTCGTACCAAATATTTGTATCCTGAACAACTAGAAGAGATTGTTGGAAGCTATCGAGATATCTTTCTGAAAATGGAAGTTAAAGAGCAGGAGTTAGCAATAAACAAAGCTTTTTTACTTATTTTTCCTGATGTCCATATAGAAGACGCTTGTAAATTAATAGATAGTGTCCAACAGAAACTTAAACCTTTGTTTGTTGAGTCAGGACTGATGATAGGAGAATTTCATAAACGTAATGAAACTCCTGGTTTACACAACCCACACTTTCGTCCACTTCGTAGCCCTATACCCTTATTGGCTATACGGTTTATGGTTGAAGCTGACCTCCCCTTTCTTCTGAGTCCGGCTGACCCACGCTTACGTATTAAGTATTTGGAAGCTTATTTAAAGTGTTTTGCTCATAAATTTACGGATGAAACAAAGTTTAAAAATGCTCATAAAGCATTGGCTTTAGCCAAAGAGCAACTTAAACAAGAAAATTTGGTGCATTAGTCAAAATTCAGAATTATGAATACTCTACCCATGAAGGGATAGAGATTTATAAATGGAAGGTGTGTTGGTTGCACTGTTGCTAACACACCTTATTGGCGTGGCAAGCCTAAAATGTTGCAAAAAAATTGTAGGTTGGGGAGCCACTGCGTTGTGCGGCTTAAGATTGTAGCAAGTGGCGTTGGAGGCTTTGCATAACCCAACATTCTGATATATGTTGGGTTACGCTCCGCTCCACCCAACCTACGTCTTATGAATAGTTCAGGATTTGCAGCAATTGGTACATGGAGCGATCGCAGTTCAGCTTGGATTTAGCGAACAAAAAGAATCCCGAACCTATACCCCACAAAAAAGAATAAATTATCTCAAAGCCTTATCTAATCAATACTTGGATTATTGAGTACATGATTAAGACATATTAATAGATGCGCTACTTCAGATGGGATATTCATATATGCAGTATTTATTTAAAGTTAACTGAAAAGCGCATAATAAACTGCTTGCTTGGCACTGCCTACCTAAATCTGGCTATTTTTAATTCTTCTATTTACGTGTTCTGATAATGCAGTTGAGAGACGGGGACAAAAATCATATTATGAACAAAACCTTTGCAACCATTGATGGAAATGAAGCTGTCGCCCGTGTTGCTTACAAACTAAATGAAGTGATTGCCATTTATCCCATTACCCCCTCTTCAGCAATGGGTGAATGGGCAGATGCTTGGTCAGCAGAAGGTCGTCCCAACCTCTGGGGTACTATTCCTAGTGTCGTGCAGATGCAGAGTGAAGGGGGAGCGGCTGGTGCTGTACATGGGGCATTGCAAACAGGTTCCCTGAGTACTACCTTCACGGCATCTCAGGGATTATTGTTGATGATCCCCAACTTCTACAAAATTGCTGGTGAGTTGACTAGTGCTGTGGTTCACGTTGCTGCGCGTTCTTTGGCTACCCATGCTTTATCAATTTTTGGCGATCATAGCGATGTGATGGCAGCCCGTGCTACTGGTTTTGCCCTACTGTGTTCCGCTTCGGTGCAGGAAAGTCAAGATTTTGCTCTCATCGCTCATGCTGCTACTCTAGAGGCGCGAGTCTCGTTTATGCACTTCTTTGATGGCTTCCGTACATCACATGAAGTGCAGAAAGTCAAACTGCTTTCAGATAATGATTTGCGATCGCTCATCCACGATCATCTCATACTCGCCCACCGCGCCCGTGCCCTGACCCCAGACCGTCCAGTATTGCGGGGAACTGCCCAAAACCCCGATGTCTACTTCCAAGGGCGGGAAGGCGCTAACCTCTACTACAACGCCTGTCCCGAAATTGTCCAGCGCATCATGGATGAATTTGGAGAACGCACGGGGAGGCATTACCAAATCTATGAATATTACGGGGCCAATGATGCCGAACGTGTGATAGTTCTCATGGGTTCAGGTTGTGAAACCGTCCATGAAACGGTAGATTACCTTAACGCCCGTGGGGAAAAACTTGGTGTACTAAAAGTCCGACTTTATCGTCCCTTTGATGTGCAAAGGTTTGTTGCAGCGTTGCCAAATAGTGTAAAAGCGATCGCAGTTCTCGACCGCACCAAAGAAGCCGGTAGCGCCGGGGAACCTTTGTATTTGGATGTTGTGGCTGCTATCCATGAGGCGTGGGGGGAAGAAGCTGGGGAGCAGGGGGCAGGGGGCAGGGGAGAAGATCCTCCCCTCGGCTCCCTACCCCCTGCCCCTCTGCCCAAAATTATCGGTGGTCGTTATGGTCTTTCTTCTAAAGAATTCACTCCGGCGATGGTGAAGGGGATTTTTGATAACCTTGCCCAGGTGAAACCGAAAAATCACTTTACTATTGGGATTAATGATGATGTTACTTACACTTCTCTAAACTTTGACCCTAACTTCTCTACGGAATCGGATAACGTTGTCAGGGCAATGTTCTATGGGTTGGGTTCAGATGGTACTGTTGGAGCTAACAAAAACTCTATCAAGATTATTGGTGAAGAAACCGACAACTACGCCCAAGGATACTTTGTCTACGATTCCAAAAAATCTGGCTCGATGACGGTTTCTCATCTGCGCTTTGGCAAAGAGCCAATTCGCTCCACCTATTTGATTGACCAAGCGAACTTTATTGGTTGTCATCATTGGGGTTTTCTAGAACGCATAGATATTTTGAAAGCTGCTATTCCTGGGGCGACTTTGCTGCTTAACAGTCCATACAATGCAGATAATGTCTGGGAAAATCTGCCGTTAAAGGTGCAGCAGCAAATTATCGATAAGCATTTGAAGTTATACGCAATCAATGCTAGCCAGGTTGCCCGTGAAAGTGGCATGGGTGGCAGAATTAACACCATTATGCAGGTCTGTTTCTTTGCCTTGGCCGGTGTCTTGCCGCAAGAAGAAGCGATCGCTAAAATCAAACAAGCGATTGACAAGACTTATGGTAAAAAAGGTGCAGAAGTTGTCCGCATGAACCTGCAAGCTGTAGACAACACCTTAGAAAACTTGCATAAAGTAGATGTCCCCCAAACAACCAGCAATCTAAAATCCAAAATCGTTCGACTGAGCGAAGCCGAAGTCCAAAATCCAAAATTGCTAGACTCCGCTCCCGAATTTGTGCGGGAAGTTCTGGGTAAAATCATGGTGTGGGAAGGTGATGATTTACCTGTTAGCAGACTACCAGTTGATGGTACTTTTCCTGTAGGTACTGCCAAGTGGGAAAAACGTAACGTTGCCAAAGAGATACCTGTGTGGGAGCCGGATGTCTGCGTTCAATGTGGTAAGTGCGTGATGGTTTGTCCCCATAGCGCCATCCGTGCCAAGGCTTATGAAGCCGATGAGTTAGTCAATGCACCAGGAACCTTTAAATCAACTGGTGCAAAAGATAAAGACTTTGCCAATCAAAAATTTACCATTCAAGTTGCCCCAGAAGATTGCACAGGATGTACTATTTGTGTAAATATTTGCCCTGCGAAAGATAAATCTGAGCCATTGCGGAAAGCGATTAACATGGCGCAGCAGTTACCTTTACAAGAGCAAGAGCGAAAAAACTGGGATTTCTTCTTGAGTTTACCCAATCCTGACAGGCGATCGCTAAAATTAAACCAGATTCGCCAACAACAACTGCAAGAACCTTTATTTGAATTCTCTGGTGCTTGTGCAGGTTGTGGTGAAACACCTTATTTGAAATTATTAACACAATTGTTTGGCGATCGCGCCGTCATCGCCAATGCAACAGGTTGTTCTTCAATTTATGGTGGGAATCTCCCCACAACTCCTTGGACAACCAACGCCCAAGGACGCGGCCCCGCGTGGTCAAATAATCTATTTGAAGATAACGCCGAATTCGGTTTTGGCTTCCGCCTCTCCCTCGACAAACAAGCTGAGTTTGCGGCAGAATTGTTGCAACAATTAGGGAGTGGGGAATGGGGAATAGGGAATGGGGAAATTCACCAATCAATAATTCCTGGTGATTTAATTCAGTCAATCCTCAAAGCTGAACAAAAATCTGAAGCTGACATTTGGGAACAGCGCGAAAGGATAGAACTGTTGCAGCAGAAGTTAGATGAAATCCTAACTTTCGACCCCAATCGTTCGACTGAGCGGCTTGCCTTGAGCGAAGTCGAAAGGAGCCGAAGTCTAAAATCTAAAATCCAAAATCTAAAATCCCTTGCCGATTACTTGGTGAGAAAAAGCGTCTGGATTGTTGGCGGTGACGGTTGGGCTTATGACATTGACTTTGGCGGTATCGATCATGTAATTGCCAGTGGTCGAAATGTGAACATCCTAGTGATGGATACAGAAGTGTATTCTAATACAGGCGGTCAATCTTCTAAAGCTACGCCACGAGCCGCAGTTGCTAAATATGCTGCCAGTGGCAAGCCTGCACCGAAGAAAGACTTAGGGATGATTGCTATGACATACGGAAATGTCTACGTAGCGAGTGTAGCCTTGGGTGCTAGAGATGAACATACTCTCAAAGCATTTCTAGAAGCAGAGGCTTACGATGGCCCATCAATTATTATTGCTTACAGCCATTGCATCGCCCACGGGATTAACATGACTACCGGGATGAATCACCAAAAAACTCTGGTAGAATCAGGTCGTTGGTTGCTGTATCGGCATAATCCAGAATTGCTTAAACAGGGTAAAAATCCTTTGCAATTGGATATGCGATCGCCTCAGCAATCTGTAGAACATTCGATGTATCAAGAAAATCGCTTCAAAATGCTCACCAAGAGCAAACCAGACGTAGCCAAGCACTTGTTAGAACAAGCGCAAGCTGAGGTAGATGCACGTTGGCAGATGTACCAATATTTGGCAAAGCGTGATATTCCCACAGATTGAAGAAGAGGCAAGGGGGCAGGGGGGCAGGGAGCAGGGGGCAGGGGAGCAGGGGGCAGGGGAGCAGGGGGCAGGGGAGCAGGGAGCAGGGGAGCAGGGGAGCAGGGGAGCAGGGAGATGAGGGAGATGAGGGAGATGGGGAGATATTAGCTGGGAGCAAGGGAGAAGAGTTTTCCCCTCTGCCCCCCGCCCCCTGCCCCTCTGCCTCTTTTCAATTCCCAATTCCCATTTTTTGTCTTCTTTATAGGTATAAATATTCTTGCAATTACCAAGTAAATATTCTTAACTGTCTGTAGGGGCTAATGCAACTTGTGGAACTTCGAGTCATTGGTCATTGGTACTAATGACAAATGACAAATGACAAATGACAAATGACAAATGACCAATGACTAATAAAATTATTTGGCGATCGCTAAATAATATTCAAATCGCTCCCGGAGTTGTTGAACCGTCAAATTCTGAGTCCAGTACTCGACTAGGGCGTGACCAAATGCCCAGGCGTTGCGATCGGGTGAAGTGGAATTTTCTAGCAGTAGCGGCCAGAGGGATAGCAATTCAAAGTTGAGCGGGTTAGAGTTAGCTGTATTCAAGAGCGAGAAAAGCTCATAAGCCATTTGAAGTTTGCCAATCACAATCGGCAACTGTTCCACAGGAATTTGCTCTGCCAGCATATAGGCTAAAGTTGGAGATCCAGTTGATATGGTAGAAACAAACTGGAGGACAGGACTTTTGAGGAATGCCGTTAGTCCCTGTGTTGTCGCCATCTGGAAGGTGTAGTGGTCGATGATTTTGGCTGCGGCAACAGTACGGGCTTCCAGGTTACGCAAAAAGCGGGCGAGACGAAGTTGCTTGGTAGGTGCGATCGCATCTACTAATCCCAACGATAGCGCCTCCACTCCCCAAGCAACTCGACTTGTTTTGCTGTCACCTGTAACCACAGGTAGAACTAGATTACAGAAGCTTCCCAGCAATTTGGCGCGATACTCAGTGGCTTCCCGAATGGCAATTTCTTTTGGGCGATCACCCCATTCCCAATCATAAGGCGGTTGCCACTCGCGGATGGGACGCAGCCGATCTACTTGAGTGACGATCGCAATTGCAGGTAAATCTGCAACTTCTGCTTTTATATCTTGCAGAAAGTCTACATCCATTTGCAGGGCAGGATCGAGGGCAGGGGTAACTAACAGCAGCAAATCTGCATTGATGGCATAATCAAGTACTAAGTTTCGCAGATCGGCACGGTTGACTTGTTCATAACCAGGTGTATCCCAAAGCGTCAAGGTTTCCCCACTTTGAGTTTGCCATTGATAATTTTGAATGCGATCGGTACTGGGCAAAACATCAACGGCTGCTAAATCTGCCTGAAATAGCGTGTTAATCAGGCTACTTTTTCCTGAACCTGTGCGCCCCACCAGCAGAATATTCACGGGTTTTTGCTCAACTACCTCGGCTGGTTGAGCAAGAGTGAGGATTTCTCGGAGTGCTTGGGTTTTTGCCTTGGGTAAAGTTGGTGTGGATACTACCGTTGCAGAAACTGGTAATGTACTACGCCCATAGAGGGCGATCGCCTGCCGACATAAGTTTCTCAGGGCAGCTTCTCGAAATAACTGGCTTAAATTCCCCAATAATTGTTGAGTTGCCTGATTACTAGAACCTTGACTAGCTCGTTTTGCCACCGCCGCCACCGGATTTAAAACCCACTGTGCCCAGTTCCAAGCTTTCCAAAATTTTCGAGCCGATGGTTCCAACTTCCGGTAGACCTCATATCCTTGGTACGCTTGTCCAACCGTCACCTGATTAAGAACCGGGGATAACTTTTGCATCCACTGATCCATATCATCCACCGTTCCCCGAATCAGCCCGTAAGCCTGGGGGACGTAAATGTTTAGCAGGGGATATTGAATTTGAGGATTGTAGATATGAGCGATCGCTACAACTAAATCCTGGCATCGCGTCCAAAAAGTTTGCCAGTCTTCCCAAATCGGGCGATCGCTTTGTGCCGCTTGCAGAATCTCTTGGAGTGCGGTTTCTGCAAGCTTTGTGACATCACTTCCTGCTGGTGGTCTGACTGTATCCTCTGCTGTAAATTCCAGTTCTTCTTTAACTTGAGCTAATACAGCTTCCACTTGATTAACAGCTGGTTGAGTCCATTTTACCAGTAGCCAACGCCAACCAACGAATAGGAGGGTGAACACACCCCAGATCCAACTAATACCCCAGGCGTGAATTTGTGAACCGGCGGATACCAGTAAGAAAATAATGATAAACGCGATCGGGATTGCCAACACGACCCACTGCCACGGTTTTAATCGCACCATTACCCTATACCTGCTTTAATAACCCTTCTTATACAAATAGTAACTATGAAAGTTTGCAAAACTGATTGACTACCAATGATGGTATCTTTTGAATCTTCTAATTTTTTGTTCACACTTTTAGGAAATTGATGTTATGACTGTGTATAAACTAATGTTTTTATTTCTTGCAGTGCTTTATACATACTTTTTCAAAAATTACTTAATGGAGAGTTTTCATGGAAAGTGAAGATAGTGAAGATATGCACCCACAACTAGGGATTTTAGATGAAAATCCAAAAGATATAGACCAAGAGGAACAAGAAGAACAAGAAGAATCAGAAGAATCAGAAGAACAACAAAATTCTGGCGAAAAGAGAAGAAGAAAAAAGTCTAAAGCAAAACGACCATTTCCTACTTATATATTAGAGGATGCTATAAAAGTTCCTAAAGTAATAAGAGAGTTTAATGGTGGTAATCCTTGGAGTCCTGATGATATTGCAAAAGCTTTAGAAAGTGGCAAAGGTAATGATTTTTATTACTTGACAGCTTCTTCTCGTGATTATGGTTTTACTGAGGGTACTCGAAGTACTGAAAAAATTGCACTTGCATCTATAGGAAAAAGTATTGTATATGCAAGATCAGCAGAAGAAGAAATAAATGGCTACAGACAAGCATTTTTTAGGGTTCCATTATTTAAGAAAGTACATGAATACTATGATGAACGAACACTTCCACAAATTACATATCTTAAAAATACTTTAATAACTGAATTTAACATTGACGAAGAATTTCATGATGAATTTTATAAAGTATATCAAGCTAATTTAAATTTTCTGTCGAGGTTGGAGGAAACTACACAAAATAAATCTTCAAGGGTAGAAAGGGTAGAAATATCAACGAGCAAAGAACATTCTTCTGATGCATTTATACTTGGAGAGCCTGAAGAAAAGACAACCTTAGTAGCATTTGTAGCAATGCCATTTTCGGAAAAAACTGAAGAATATCCCGAAAGCTTCTTTGATGAAGTATTAACTCAATTAATTACTCCTGCTGCAATACAGGCAGGTTTTAAAGCTGAAACTGCAAAAAAGAAAGGGAGTGATGTAATTCAATCAACAATTATAAATGACTTGAGTAAGGCTGATCTCGTGATTGTAGATTTAACTGAACATAATCCTAATGTTTTGTTTGAGCTTGGTTGGAGGATGGCTTTAGATAAACCTATTGCACTGATTAGAGCATTAGGTACAAAACCAATATTTGATGTAGATCACATGCTTAGAGTTTACGACTATAATCCAAGGCTATGGAGGTCAAGTTTAGAAAAAGATATTCCCGCCTTAGCAGATCATATTAAGGCATCATGGGATAATCGAGATAGTGATAATTCCTACGCCAAAATACTGAGAGATAAATAATCTTTAAAATTACAATTTAGTAATCTTGTATAGTCTGTCAAAACTCAGTTGAAAGTAAAATAACTTGCATCAAGTCGCCTTTACATAGAATAAAGAAACAATCGCATTCCTATTTAAATAATATTTAGATTGGGTAATCAGGCAATTGTCTTCGATACATTCAGCGATCGCAAGCAAGAATAAAGATAGCGATCGCCTGTCAGAAAAGAACTAAAATACTAGTAATGCTGCACTTTTATAGCATTCAAGGAGTAAAGGCTGTGGCTTCCATCACGATCAACATTTCCGATGAACAATTGCAGAAGCTACAAACATTAGCACAAGAGAATGGTATCTCGCTTGAAGATTTGTTACGTGCCAGGATAGAAGACTGGCTCAGTCAGGCGACGAGCGAGTTTGCTCAAGCAGCCAACTATGTACTGAAGAAAAATGCCGAATTGTACCGACGTTTAGCATGATACGTTACCTTACGGCGGTGGAAGTCCTGAATCTGCATCGTCAGGTTATAGAGCAGTCTGGAGGCGCATTAGGTATACGCGACCTTTGGTATTTTAGAGTCTGCTGTAGCGCAACCAAAGATGACTTTTGGTGGAGAAGACTTATACCCCACAATTATTGAAAAGGCTTCAGCATTGGGTTTCTCTTTGATCAAGAATCACCCTTTCCTTGATGGTAATAAGCGTACTGGTCACGCGGCTATGGAAACATTTCTTGTTTTAAATGGGATGGAAATTGATGCTTTGATCGAAGAACAGGAGCATATCGTCATGCTGTTAGCGGCTGGTGAGTTAGGGCGTGAAGAATTTGCGGATTGGCTTAGACTAAACCTTAGAACAATTTAAAGATGAGCCGAACTTTTGCTAGTTCGGCTGAATTTAACGCTTCGCAGAAGTCGATTCCCAATGAATTGGGAGCGATCAACTTCAGCCGTAGGCAAGTCTGAGTAGTTTACTCAATCATCTATACGCAGTAACTTGCGGTAAAACGGTTGTGAAAAATCGGTCACGCGATGGCGTTTATAGTTGTCCATAACTTCAATTAAAAAATTAATAAACTCGAAACTAGCCATCATTAGTTCATAACTCAAATCAGCATTGCCATCAAACTGAATTCGGCAACGGGTTAAGTCTGAGGGTAAAGTAGCAACATTCCAAGAGGCGACAAAGGGGACATGTTCACTAGCTTCTATTTTCCGGTGTCCCTCCAAAACCCCTTTTTGATAAAGACTGATGGCATAGGGTAAAAAATTGCGCTTAGTGCCTTGGACGTAAGGTAAGTAAACACTGGCTTGTTGTTGATTAGCTGGCTGGAGTTGCTCAATAGACATGGTTAAATATTCCTCAAGTTAGTTGGCAACTAGGGATATTAGTGGATGTTAGTAGTGTTCCCAAAAGATTTATCTAAAGCACATAGTGGGGAATGGGGAATAGGGAATGGAGAATAGGGAATGGGGCATAGGGAATAGGGACTGGAGAGTAGAGGAGTGGAGTTCAAAGACTCGTCAGCAAGTATCAAAGACTCATCCCTTATGCCCCATGCTCCATGCCCCATGCTCCATGCCCCATGCCCAATGCCCAATGCCCCATTCCCCATAAATGAAGTTACTGCTAAGAAATATTAAAATTTCGGTTACAATGAGGCTGCATTAACTTTGATCAAAGCTGGGCGCAATAACATAACATGAAAAACCCACACTATAAAGTTGTGGATGTTATTATTGCTTTTTCTCCCAACAACAAGCTGCTGTCACCTTGGTATCACTTTGCCTAAACCGGAGTTCTCTTTAGAGAAAGTCCAACTCTACAAGCTTCCTGCCCAAGTGGGTATCACAGGAATCAAGCCTCTGTCTAAGAGTAGCAAACGTGGTTAATGCTAAGTAATTACCCAGGGTGACAGTGACACACAAAGCAGTCCCGGCGGCTTTTGGCTTAGGGATAGCGGGTATTGCAGTTTGCCCATTCCGATTAAAATCGGGAAAAGTAGCTTAGGGATATTTGTCCGTAAAATTACTAACTGTAGACAAATACTGGTTTTTGAATCAAGCAACCTAACCTATGCCAGCGAATTCCTGGCCCGAAGAAGATTCTTATCAAGAGCTTGATCCGCTCAACTCCTTGTTGTCTGACCTATCGGTAGATGAGGAGTCAGTGTTAGAGACAGATTCTATGTCTCTACCATCCCGGTTTCAAGGTCGTAGAGGCAAAGCAGCTCTAGTCTTGACTATCGTCTGGAGTGGCACGATCGCTCTACATTTAGTTTCTTGGGCTTCCATATTTATTCTAGGACTGACCACCATTCTAGGATTTCATGCCTTGGTGGTAGTGTTTACTAAATCCCGTTGCTATCCAAAAGAAATACAGGGAGATTTGCCTTTTGTATCTGTATTAGTGGCTGCGAAAAATGAAGAAGCAGTAATTGCAAAATTAGTCAAAAATCTTTGTAATCTGGAATATCCAGGTGGGCAGTATGAAGTATGGATTATTGACGATCGCAGCAGTGATAGCACGCCACATTTATTAGCAGAATTAGAACAGAAACACGAGCAACTCAAAGTATTAAGGCGTTCAGCAGAAGCTAGTGGCGGCAAATCAGGGGCGTTGAATCAGGTATTGCCTCTGACAAAGGGCGACATTATAGCAGTATTTGATGCTGATGCCCAAGTTACACCAGATTTGCTGCAACAGGTAATACCTTTATTTCAAAGAGAAAAAGTGGGGGCGGTGCAGGTGCGAAAAGCGATCGCCAACGCTAAAGATAATTTTTGGACTAAGGGGCAAATGGCCGAAATGGGCCTTGATACCTGGTTTCAGCAACAGCGCACTGCTCTTGGTGGTATTGGCGAACTGCGGGGCAATGGTCAATTTGTCCGGCGTTCAGCCTTGGAAAGCTGCGGTGGCTGGAATGAGGAAACTATTACCGATGATTTGGATTTGACAATCCGCTTGCATTTGGATAAATGGGATATTGAGTGTGTTTTCCATCCAGCAGTGCAAGAAGAAGGTGTGACAAATGCGATCGCACTTTGGCATCAGCGCAACCGTTGGGCAGAAGGCGGTTATCAACGCTATTTGGATTATTGGGATTTAATTCTCAAAAACCGCATGGGGACGCGCAAAAGCTGGGATTTGCTGATTTTTATGCTGATTATGTATATCTTACCCACAGCAACAGTACCAGATTTGTTAATGGCGATCGCGCGTCATCGTCCACCAATGTTAAGTCCCATTACAGGCTTGTCCGTTACCATGTCGATGGTAGGAATGTTTACAGGTCTGAAGCGGGTACGTCAAGATCAAAAATTCCCACTTTCTACATATCTTACGATGCTGGTGCAAACCCTGCGTGGCAGTTTATATATGTTGCACTGGTTAGTCGTCATGAGCAGTACTACTGCCCGGATGTCGGTAAGACCAAAGCGCCTAAAATGGGTGAAAACCTTGCATACGGGGCATGGGGGATAGGGAATGGGAAGAGGCAGGGGGGCAGGGAGCAGGGAGCAGGGGAAGATCAGGAAGATGGGAGCAGGGAGCAAGGGAAAAGAGTTTTCCCCTCTGCCCCCCGCCCCCTGCCCCTCTGCCTCTTTCCAATTCCCAATTTACTCATCATCCAATTCTGATTCTTCTACCCATTCAGGTGTAGTTATGGAATCGGAGAATTCTGTTGAATCCTCTGTGAAACGGATAATTTGTCCGTTGAAGAATTCTGCTAGACGTTGAGCTGCGATCGCAACTTCATCAACTTCCCAATCAGGTGCAGGTGTTCGCTGTGTTGATGGAGGCAAAGTTTGCGCCCCATTTCCATTTGCTCCATTTCCATTTGCTCCATTTCCATTTGCCCCATTTCCATTTACTCCATTTCCATTTTTTGCTAGCGGCTCGGTTTTTAGTGGTGCTGGTGCTGGCGTTGCTGGCTGTGGTACTGGCGCTGGAGGCGAAATTTGCTGGTTGTAACTAGGAGTAGCTGGTTGCTGAACGCGACTAGAGTCTTTTGGCGGAGGATTTTTTTTGACTGAAGTAGAGTTTGAAGAAATTCCTTTTTCTATGTTGATCTGGATTTCACGCTGGAAAGTCTGCTGGAAAGCTGCCGTAATCATCGGTAGATAAGATTTACCCTTGTCATACCATGCCTGTTTAATCGCAATTCGAGCCACAACACCGTCGAACTCTATCAGTTGGCTCATTTGACGCAGCATTTCTTGTCTTGATTTTGGCTGGAGGTTAGCAAGCACCTGTTGCCAAACCTGAGTTAAATCATATTGTGCTTCTCCAACAACTTCTGAAGTTACTGGTTCAACGATCGCAGGCGACACCGGTTCAGCTAAAGGTTCTGGGGTTGGTGGTGAAACTGAGTTAGCAGCAGAATTGTGATTTATTTGCTGTTCAACTGCGCCAGATGAAGCGACAGGCTGATTTTGGGCAGTCGCTATATTATGGTTTGTAGAATTATGATTTGTTTGCGGTTCCGCTACCGGCAAAGAAGAGACTGGATGATTTTGGACAACTGCTGGAGGATAGGTTGGAGATACAGCAGGTGTGTTAACTCGCGGCGCGATACTTGGGGCTTGTGGCTGAATATTCGTCGTCGCACTGGGTAACAATCCTAGTAATGTTACTTCCAACCACAAACGCGGCTGGGTGCTATTTTTAATTTGCACTTCCGATGTTCGCAGGTGTTGCTGTCCTGCTAATATCACGCTCATATCAAAGTATTGAGCAAACTCAACCAACGCCGTCCAGGTTTGCTGAGTACAAGCAACCAAGTCGTGGCGGTTGGGTGCTGTTTTAGCAATGAGTAAATCGCGGTAGAAGGCGGCGAGATTTTGCAGAAGAGTTAGGGGTTCTCGACCACGATCTAGAATGTAGTGAGTACAGTCTAGAACTGCTTCGGGTTTATCTTGAGCGATCGCATTTAGAAGTCCCAGCAAGTCCTGTTCGCTTACCGTTCCAACTAAATCCCAAACTCTATCTGGTGTCACTTCACCCGCTAACAAACCCAATTGATCGAGCAAGCTTTCGGCATCCCGCAATCCTCCCTGAGAAAGTTGGGCTACCAGGGTTACAGCTTCGGGTGAAATATGAATACTTTCTTTAAAGGCGATCGCACTTAAATGCTTAACCATCGCCTCTAATTGAATGCGTCTAAAATCAAACCTTTGACACCGCGAAATAATCGTTGGTAACACCCGTTGCGGGTCTGTTGTCGCCAATACAAAAACTACGTGCCTCGGTGGTTCTTCTAGGGTCTTCAGTAGCGCGTTGAATGCCTGCGTACTGAGCATGTGGCAATTATGTACCAAAAGCCCATTTGCCACAAAGTTATGATTATCTGCTACTTCAATGTCATAAACTCGCTCAACCCCAGCGAGGTGAACAGATTTGACTGTCTCCAAACTTGTAATCCATCGAGGGGATGGAATATTGTTTAAGGTCTGCCAGCCATTTTCTACTGGTGCTTGCCCCCAACCGTATATAGTGGTATGTCTTGCCGGTACTACTTCTGGTGTAAAATTTTGTCGTTGCTGAGTATCCGATTGCTGTAAGCCAAGTAGCAATGAGTTGGTTTTCTGCGGCAGAGAATCCTTCAGTATGTAGTTGAATTTGTGGACTTCCTTCTGGACTGAGGGCAAGTGAACCATCATCGCAAAACCACCAAGCAAGTCCTTCTGGGGTAATTCGATTAAGCCAGTCCATAGAGACGAGTTTTTTATCCCTATTCGGTTTAACGATGTCAAAGACATCTTTGAGTTGGGGATGGCAACCTGTGTTACAGGTAACTGATATGTTTCCGTATCCTTTATTAGATGTAATTCGCAGTTTTGGACGCAATTCTTGAAGGCGATAGGCTTTGTATTCCAACCATTCTTGCTGCTTTTCTGAGTGTGTCCAACACAATCTGGGGAATCTACTGTATTTATTGGGATAACTGATAGTGCCTTTAAACTGGTGTCCGCTAACAAATCTCCGGGTACGTCTGTCGATACCAAATTTGTAAATGAGGATGCCGCATCCACATTCACAGGGGATAGTATCTTCACTCCTTCTTTTACGTCCTTTGCTGGTAGCCATCCCTGGTTTGTCCTGATTAAATGATTACCCGTACATCTAATTTCTCGATTAGTCGTCTTGATAACCAGAGTTTGCCGTTCTCCTTGGTCTAACCACCTGACAACTTTCTTGAATTCCCACTTTAGAGATAAGTCGTTGTAACTCAGAACCTTCTTGTCTTTAATTGTGGGATCATCAATTCTTTGAAGTCCCTCATCAGTCAAAACCAGAGAATCTCCAGTTAAGCACTCATCAATAACATAAACCTTGTAACGACACTGCACAGGAGCAAACTGGGCTTTTTCAATCAGCTCGCGGATATTATCGACACCAGTGTTACTAGCAGCATCGATTTCAATTACATCTAAGGTGTAACCCTTGGTGATCCCCTGACAAACTTCACACACGCCGCAGGGTTCAGCAGTGGGCTGATCGCTTTTGAGACAATTGAGAGATTTAGCCAAAATCCGCGCACTAGAAGTTTTCCCCGTACCTCTTGGCCCAGTAAATAAATAGGCAGGGGCGATTTTGGATGTGCCGATCGCATTCGTGAGGGTGGTAGCGATCGCCTCTTGTCCCACCAGTTCAGCAAAACTTTTGGGGCGATATTTATGGTGCAGGGGTTCGTAAGACATGGAAAAATAGACTTCAATGCCTTTCAACGTTAATTAGTAGCACCGAGTCGAGTTTAGGATTCAATTATTTTAAACTCTCGTACCTGCTTTATTTATCGATGTTGCCATAGCGCAAGATTCAACTAATGCCGTATATTTTGGCACTCAGGAAAGCAAGCAACTAGAGATAATTCTCTACTATGATTCCAACATCAATGTATGGGAATTATAGCATAGCATTTAGTACATTTGTTCTAATTAGGAGGAGTGGGGAATGGGGAGTGGGGTATGAGGGAGCAGGGGGAGCAGGGAAAGAATTAATGGAATTGGCAGTATGTACTCCACGTGCCCAAGCAGGAGCAGGGGGAGCAGGGGAGGCAGGGGAAGAATTAATGACTAATGACTAATGACAAATGACTATACGTTAGTCCAGTGCGATCGCTACAATTTTAGGATAAGCAATATTCGATGGTGCAGCAGATGCTCAAGCGGCTATTTCAGTGGCTCAAAAAGCTTTTTCAGAGCTTGTTCGGTGGAAAACAGAATGTCTCAAAATCTAGAGGGAATATCCCCAAAGAACCAGCACCACCTCTAAGCGATACGGATCTGGAATTTCTCTTCACCGAGCTATTGCAAGGAGTACATCAAGCACGAGGGGAAGCCTGGGCGCAAAAGTGGCTGCATAATATTGAACATCGGATTACAACTGAAGACTGGGTTCGGTGGTTAGGGCGCTTTGGTGAAAAATTGCTAGCATCACCTACACCGAATAATGAAATAGCTGCACGGTTAGTACAACTAGGTGAGTTGGACATTGGAGAAATCGGAGATGTTGCCCATAGTATTGGAATGCAGTTGTTGACACGCAATCAAGGCGAACCAATTTGGGAATATGAAGGGCCAGATGCTTTTAGCACGACTTTACAATCTGAGCCAATTGCCCCCATATCAGAGTCAGCAGATGCACCAGAGAACCCCCCAGAGGGAGAATACCAAACTGTCACCCTAGAAGAGTTGTTTGTAATGTTGCAGGACGATGAAAGCTTACGACAGCAGATTGCTCAACAGCTTGCCGTTGAGACAGATGATCCACAAGTGCTTGTCCAGGCATTGATCAATCAATTGTATCCTGCCGATCAATCGACTACAGAGCAAACATAAAATTAGTCGAATCGGGAATTGTAACGTTGTAATGCTTTACTCTTGAATTTTGGTATATTTTTTGCTAACCTGCGACGGAAGCGCTGTCCCGATCTAATGGATTTTTACGTAATTGATGATTTTTTTAACACAACGATGGCTACAATCGAGAAAAACAAAATCCAATAGTGTGGCAGATGCTCAGGCGGATATCACAGTCGCTTAAAAGGTTTTTAAAGCGCCTCATTGAAAGTAAGCAGGGTAGTTCTCTCAAGGGTGCGAGAGGGCGCAATCTGGTGGAGATACTACCAGAACTAACCAATGCTGATTTGGAACAATTGTTTATCCAATTGTTAGAAGGCGTGCATCAAGCACGAGGACGACAGTGGGCATTGAGGTATCTGCAACGGGTCGAAAATCGAATTCCGGCTGAACGCTGGATAGATTGGTTGGTGATGTTTGGCGAAAGCTTGCTAGCTTCACCTGCACCGAATCCTCTTTTAGCATCACAGATGGTGCAATTGGGGGAACTTGGTGTTGGCAGAATTGGAGATGTTGCTTATGACATTGGCATCCGAATGATGCAAAACTCACCTACACAGATAGAGGATGAGGAGAATTATCCAGAAGATAGCTCAGAAATTACTCATGGGGAAGAACTGATCCCCAATTTAGGCGAGTATTTATGGGAGGCTGATGAGCCAGATGTCATAGAAACCACTCCTGGGGAAGAACTGATCCGTAATTTAGGTGAGCAGTTATGGGAGTATGATGAGCCAGATGTCGTAGAAATCACTCCTGGGGAAGAACTGATCCGTAATTTAGGCGAGCAATTATGGGAGTATGATGAGCTAGATGTCGTAGAAATCACAACCCATGAAGAAATTATCTCAACTTCGCCTGGGCAAGAGCTAATCCGTAGCTTAGGTGAGCAGTTATGGGAATATGATGTGCCAGATGTTGAACCAATCACGTCAGCACCGGAAAATGTCTCTTTTGAGGAAATATTCACCGAAAACTTAGAGGAACTGGTATTGGAGTATGAAAGGGAAGAAGCCCAAACCACAATACCCGAAAATCTCCCTCTCCCGGCAAAGGAAGATTCAATCACCTCGTTAGCCCAACTGAGGTTCGATGATGAAGAAGTTGTTCAAAGTACAACAGGAGCAAATCTCCTTTCTACTAGGCAAAGAAGTGAATTAACAACTTCTCCCTCAGTGGAAACCTGGGATAGCGCTTTGACAAATTTAGAGCCAAATGTGGCTAATACATTAGATGAGTTGTGGGTGAAATTGGATCAGAGTACCAATTTAGTCCAGCAACTTGCTTCTAACTTGGCAGTTCAAAGCAGTAATTCCCCTGGTATTATTGAGCGACATAGCGATAATCTGATTACCAACGCTCAAGGGTGGTTTTACCAAGGTCTTCAGCAAGCGAAAACAGGTGATTTGTTAGGCGCGATCGCATCTTATGACCAAGCTATTGAACTTCAACCTGAAGTCTCAGAGTATTGGTTTAATCGAGGCTTGACGCTGTTCCATTTAGAACGTTTTGAAGAAGCGATCGCATCTTACGAAACCGCCATAGAACTAAAACCCGACTTCTACAAAGCTTGGTACAACCGGGGTGGAACTCTGGGAGAATTAGGATATTTTGAAGAAGCGATCGCTTCTTTTGACAAAGCCATAGAAGTCAAGCCAGACTACCAAGAAGCGTGGTCTAGCAAGGGTTTGGCGCTACTGAAATTAGGTTGGCTACCCGAAGCTATTTCGAGTTACGATCAAGCGCTGCATTTGGAACCAGAAGACCAGGAAAACTGGTATCACCGAGGGATAGCCCTAGCTGTAGGCGAACAATTTGCAGAGGCGATTATATCCTACGACAGAGCTATAGAAATTGACCCAGAATACCACGAAGTTTGGATAGATCGGGGTGTAGTGCTGTTTAATTTAGGAAGGTGGTCAGAAGCGATCGCTTCCTGGGATAAAGCCCTTTCAGTTCAAGGCGACTTTTACTTAGCTTGGTACAACCGAGGTATAGCGTTAGACAACTTAGGCCGTCGCCAAGAAGCGATCGCATCCTATCGCCAAACAATCGCCATCAAACCCGACTTCCACCTAGCTTGGTATAACCAGGCAGTAGCGCTGTTTTATTTAGAACAATTTGCCGAAGCGATCGCTTGTTATGATAACGCTTTGGAAATTAAACAAGATTATTGGGAAGCTTGGATTGGTAGGGGAACTGCGATCGGTCATTTGGTGAACTCTGACGCATCGCTAATGTCGAGTAGGATCGCAGCGACAAATCCCGCCTTACAACAGGGTGGCTACGAAGGAAAATTAGCCAGCTACGAAGAAGGGTTAAAACATCTACGGACAGATACCCACCCAGAAGGTTGGGGTAGATTGCATTTTGCGATCGCTAATACTTATTACGATCAAGGCAAAAAACATCCTAATCCCCGCGATTATTGGCGCAAAGCTGCATCTGAGTACCAGCAGGCGCTGTTAACCCTGACACTAGAATATTTTCCCCTGTTCCACCTAGAGGTTTTGCAGTCTCTAAGCAAAGTATTGATGGGTTTAGGACAAACAACACAAGTTCAAGAATTGCTGCAACGCGGTACAGATTTATTGCGACAATTGCTGAGTGAAGAAACTCGTTCAGACGAAAGTAAAAAACAGCTAGCTTTGAAATTTGCAGGCTTCGATCAATTGGCAGTAGATTTAGCAGTAGAGTCTGGTGATTTAGTTGAAGCTTGGGAAATTGCTGAACAAGGCAAAAATGCTTGTTTAAACTTGCTGCTTTCTGGCTGGAACGATCGTATTTACTCGCCCCATTATGGTGCAATTCAACAACTATTCAATCCCACAACAGCAATTATTTACTGGCATATTAGTCCAGTCGCCCTACATACTTTCATTCTCAAAGACCAAGCGCCATCACCAATTCTCCTGTTTACACCCATGCAAGATGCCGGGGCAATACCTTTAGGAGAAGACGCTATCCGTCTCAATGAATTGCCGCTACCCGAAGCCGTGCAACGCCTAATTGAATTTGAAAATTGGCTAGAAGATTGGCATCAACAATACCAAGAATATCGCACCACAGCCCAAGACAAAGAAAGTAAAAGCCAGCATTCTTGGCGAGTGGATATGGAACAGAAGCTGGTGCAGTTGTATGGCATCTTGAATATTTCCACAATTGCCCAAGAACTCGAAGGCATCACCCAACTGATTTTAATTCCTCACCGTGACTTGTACAGATTGCCCATTCATACCCTTTTCCATCTTTCTCCTCCATCCCAGGAAGAGTTGCCGAATGTGGAGTCCAATTTCACCGTTACCTATCTACCTAGTGCCCAAATAGGTTTATCAATAAGAACTGAAGATATTTGGCAGTGGCAAAATCAGTTATTGCTCAGTGTTGAACATCCTGAAAGTGCAGATTATCCTCCACTAAAATTTGCCAAAATCGAGTCTGAAGTTGTTAGCCAGATGTTCAATAATATCCAACGAATTCAGGGAGCAGAAGCGGCAAAAAACATTGTCGAAAATGCCTTGTTTGATAATTACAACATCTTTCATTTTACAGGTCATGTGATTAATAATTTGGCTGAACCCAAAAAATCAGAATTAGTATTAGCAGGTGAAGAAAAACTGACTCTAGATGAAATCTATCGAGAAAATCTATCAACTTACAACTTGATTACTCTCTCTGCGTGTGAAAATTTAAGTACTAGCAACCACACTATCAGCAGTGAATATGTGAGTTTAGCTAGTGGTTTTGTAAGCCAGGGTGTTCCTCATATAGTTAGTACTCTCTGGAGTGTAGAATCTTCAGCTAGTGCCTTGGTAATGATAGAGTTTTACCGGAGATTACAACCTAATAAATCAGCAGTTACGGCCTTAGCGGAAGCAACACAGTGGCTGAAAGAACTAACTGCTGGAGAACTGACAAAATGGTATGAAGATATTTTGAATAATCTGCATCCTGAAGAATTACGAATTCAAACTTATTTAGCGACACAACTATATAGAAATAGTAAAATGGCATCAGATAAAAATCTTTATAATCATCCTTACTACTGGGCAGCATTTACGATTACGGGTAAGCCGAATTAATCCTTTGAGATAGGGGCAATTCATGAATTGCCCTTAGAGGTTGTTTGAAAAGTCCTCTTCTTGGTAACAAAAGTTTTAGATCCCCCTAAATCCCCCTTAAAAAGGGGGACTTTGAGAGTTTTTTGCCCCCCTTTTTAAGGGGGGTTGGGGGGATCTAAAGCCTGTGGCGCAACTCTAGCAGACTTGTGTGTACACCGTAGCTTTTTAAGGGGGGGTTAGGGGGGATCTCAAAGGCCTAAAGTCACAGCGAAACACTTTTAAAACAACCTCTTACCTCAAAATCTTTCTTTTAGCATATAAACCTTTTAACATTTTTGAGGGGTCTAAGTCCCTCGCTTATATTGCGCGATAAGTTTATGCGGTGGAGTTAAAATCCCCATTGCAAAACTTAATTACGAATTACGAATTACGAATTACGAATTAGCTTAATCTAACTCCCTACGTCCTTCCAATGCCCTTGCCAGGGTCACTTCGTCGGCGTATTCCAAATCACCACCTACAGGCAAACCAAAGGCAATCCGCGTCACCTTGGTAAATGGTTTCAGTAGTTGACCTATATATAGTGTTGTTGTTTCCCCTTCTACACTTGGACTAATTGCCAGAATCACTTCTTTAGGTTTTTGCTGATTCACCCGTCGCTGCAAAGCCAGTATAGTCAACTGTTCTGGCCCAATTCCATCAATTGGAGAAATCACCCCACCCAAAACGTGATATTTGCCTTTATATTCGCGGGTTTTTTCCAGCGCAATTACATCGCGGGGATCTGCTACTACACAGATAGTATTGTTGTCACGGTTGGCATTGCGGCAGATTTCACAAACAGGTTCAGCAGATAAGTGAAAGCAAACAGAACACAAGCCTATCTGTTTTTTTGCTTCAATTAAAGCTTGTGCCAAAGCTTCTACTTCTGCTTCTGGACGCTTCAAAATATGCAAAGCCAGTCTTTGGGCAGATTTAGGGCCAACTCCCGGCAGGCGTTGCAATTGCTCAATTAACCGTGCTAAAGGGCGTGCGTAAACCGTTGTCTTATCTCCAGAATGTTTTACCTTAACTATGATGACATTTTTCAGGTACTTCCATCTGTCTGGTATGGCGTTTATTACGGAAGCTTTTGAGCCTATCAAGTTGGCGAGGTTAACTGTGAAGTGCGATCGCTTACTTTAATCAATGTAAAATTTAGTCTGCAATTTAGTATACCTAGTGAATACACGCATATACAAATATTTATGTGTATATGTTTATTTTCATCTGAATAATTGTTCTTTATTGGGGTGATAGCTATTTAGTAGAAGTGGCTCCCATTCAAAACAATATGTTTGATTTTAGACAATTAATCTAGTAAAGACGCATTACGGCAGCCCAGTCAAATTTTGCGTCTTCCGAAATAGGCTATTTCAGAGTTGTATTTAAAATGTGTAACCTAAATTAATTCAAACAAAATATATGAATTATTGATTGAGTCTTCTCAGGAGTTTGTGTTAGAAAGAACACTTGCATTTACTTTGATGAGTATGATTAGTCTGCAATATTCACCCAATTTATTCAGATAATCATCCAAAAAATAGATTGGTAGATCTTCTAAGTTGCACGAGTCTAACAAACAAGCATGATTTTAGACATTAATATACATCTTATGATTGCCCTAACAAAGACATTAGTAAAAACAGTAGCGGAACCAGAACAGCTAGAGAGTATTAATTTACTTAACTCGAAGCGAGCTAATTTCTTACAAGAAGTAATTGAAGGTTTAGAAGACGGTATATTAATTTTAAGCCAAACTGGTGAAGTAGTACATACTAATGCATCTGCTAATCGCCTTTGTTGTCAATTCAATCAAGACAATTTCAACCCGAATTTTGTACCGCCAGCTATCTGGAATCTTTGTGAATCGTTACTCAGTAGTCGATATTTGTTTTCTGATAAACTTCTGATTTTGTCGGATGACATTGTGCTTGATAAGTCAAATATTTTTCGGATTAGGGTGAGACTGCTAGATTTAGATGGGTTTGAAGCGCCTTGCTTATTAGTTACCATAGAAAACCAATATGAGTCTGTAAAAAATGTAGCACTCACTGAAGTTAAAAAATTTGACCTCACGCCACGAGAAGCTGAAATTTGGTTTCTCTATAGAAGCAACTACAGCTACAAAGAAATTGCGATGAAGCTTTACATCACCATAAACACCGTGAAGAAGCACATGAAAAATATTCACACTAAGCGACAAGCAAACCTTTCTGATAATTGAATAATAGGATGGTAATAAAAGTTGATTCGTAGAATGCAAGAGATTATTACTTATTAACCTATTATCCACAAACAAGTATTTTATGAATCAATTTTTGATTGTTTTTTAGAGAAAAAATACTTGCCCTCGCTTTCATACAAGGGTGGTTATTTTAACCCCGATCCTCTCTAATTTTAACTACGGAGAATCAGGACTTTTTTGCAGACGTAATAAGGTATTATAAACCTGCCGTTTTAACAGATCGTTATTTTGTAGTTCTATAGTAATTTTGTTAAACTGATCGATGCTTAAACCATTATCTTGGACAATTTTTTGAGAGCTATTACAGTAACTTACTGCGATATCTTGAGCCTTTCTAGGAAGACCATTTATGCTGTTAGAATCGTTACAAACAATTTTGGGAATTTCTCCATTGCCAATAAGGTTTTTAATTGTTTCAAAAGCCTTTTGACGGGCTGGTTCCATTGCTAGCACTGCTTGAGCGTAGCTGTCAATTTGAGTATTGTTAGCTATTGGTGATGGAGTTTGACCATAAGCTTTTGAACTAAATGAAAAAGTGTTGGAAATCACACTCACAGTAGCGATCGCGCCGAAAAATAATGATTGGCAAAGGATTCGCTTTCGGCTAGATCGGGAAAGGAAATCGGAAATTTTATTCATATAGTGTGTGACACAAAACTACATCAGGGATATTATAAGGACTTTGAATTATTTTCGGAGTTGGAAGTTCCAGCAACTGTTCAATACATCAAGTTTTTATATTTTATTGTCAACCTCCTTGGCATACTTGACAAAGTTCGATGACTTTAGTCTGAAATGTTGACATTTCTGATGCTCCTTGCTTGAGGCTGACTTCTAACTCCAATAGTAGAGGTAAGCAGGAGATTAACTGTTGTACAGAAAGCAGCTTGATTTCTTGCTGTAAGAAGTAGATCCGCTTGGGATTACCGATATCAGCAGCTTGAGCGATCGCTTGTTGGTTACGCTCACCACTTTCTATCATAGTCTTGACCCATAGCCAGGTGCGAAATTGTCCAATCAGTGTAGCAACTATTCGTAATCCCGGCTCGGAAGCATTGATCATATCTGCCAAGGTTGTTAAAGCTTTCGCTGTATCTCCTGTTCTGATTGCTGCTGCTAATTGTAAACTATTTTGAGTAGTATTTCTTACTAACTTAGTAACGGTATCTACGTCTAAAGGCTTGTTGCTACCGTGGGCATATAACCGTAATTTCTCTATTTCATTATAGAGCAATCGCGTATCATTTCCGATGGATTCTGCCAACAACTGGGCAGTATTGGCAGTCAGTTTTACGCCCACAGTTTGGGCTACTTGATTAACAGATTGCACTAGTAATTCGGTTTTCCAAGGGGGAATGAGGGGAAATTCTCGGAATTCGGTAGCAAATTGTTTTAACAATTTCGTGGATTTGAGGCGTTCATCTGGCTTGTTGCGGCTGCTGAGTAATAAAAATGAGTTTTCGGGAATGACTTTTAGCGATCGCACCAGTTCCGCTAAGACATTCTCTGGGCAGTGCTGACACAGGGTTGTATTTATCAGCCATACCAAGCGCCCACCAGCGCCAAAAGTGGGTGTCATCACCTGATTTAACCCCTGGATAGCAGCATCAGCTTGATCTGGGGTGAATGCAGTGTAATTAAAACTTATCCAATTGGGATCGAGGACGCGATCGCGCAGCATAGCGATCACCTTTTCCATCGCAAAATCATCTTCACCCCAGTAAACATAGATTGGCATAGATAAACCTCTTAGTAGATGGGGAATGGGGCATGGAAAAGAGGCAGAGGGGCAGGGGGAAAACTCTTCTCCCTTGCTAAGAGCTAAGAGCTCCCCATCTTCCTCATCCCCCGGTTGGTGAGCGAAGTCGAACCACATCTCCCCTGCCCCCTGCTCCCCTGCTTCCTCCCCACTCCCCACTCCCAAAAACTAAATACTTTTAAAATCATTCTCTTATTCGGGATAATTTTCCCTAAAATCTATCAAGTGAGAGCGTGAGGCTATAGAAGATTGGACGACAACTATCAAACTTACTTAAATCGGTTAGCACGACTGACGCTGCCAGAAGCCTACAGATCCCAAGCCCAGCATATTCAGGAATCTTCTAAATTTCAGCCAAATTCTGGCTTGAGACAACCAGCGTCTTTTCCTGGCTATACGCTAATTACACCGCCTGCGGCAGAAGGAGAATCAGAAAACTCTGCTTTCTATGCCAAATTACAGACTTACCAACAGGAACTTTTGCAGTTGCCTGTAAACCGTAATTTGATTATACCTGTACCTCCTGCTAGCTTTCATGTAACTTTAGCGGATTTAATTTGGGACAATGCTTACCTTGATGCCCGCGAAAAGAATCCTAAATTTGACGAGGAGTTACCCTCTTGTTTAGCCGAAATGTTTCAGCAATATCAACAATTGATGACAAATAGGAGTCATCCGATTAAATGGCAAATGCTGGGACTGATACTGATGCCAAGAGCTATAGCCGTTTGTTTAGTACCTCAAAATGAAAGCTGCTATGAGGAAATTATTAAATTCCGCCGAACAATTTATCAAAATCCCAAGTTGATTGCCTTGGGTATTGAGCAGCATTATCATTTCACGGCCCATGTTACATTAGCGTATTTTGGGGAGGTTTCATCTGACTTAGACCGCACAAGTTTCAGCACACAGCTTTCTGAATTGAATGAAAAATGGCTGTTTAATTTGCCAGAAGTTTCGATCAATCGTGTCGAATTGCGAAAATTTGACAACATGACACACTATTATCGTGAACCAGACTGGCCGATTTTAGATTTTTGACCTCACACAAGCATTAATCTAAACAATAAACCTTAGAATTCAGCATTCAGGAGTCATATAGCAATCCTATTTGATTTGTGACAATTGCAACCCGCATATCCCCGACTTCTCAAAGAAGTCGGGGATCTTGTTTTTCCCGAATGATTCAATATTGCTATAGTTTTTCTAACAATTGAGTGGTAAGTCTAAATACCTTACTTATTGATTCTAACTCCTGAATTCTGTTAGCGATAGCGGGGCGTTTAGCCCGTCCTGAATTCTGAATTCTTCTTTAAAACTCAGGTTGTTGATAAACGAGATAAACAGCTTCTAAAAAAACATCAGGTGTAACAGCTTCTGGCAACTTTTCTAAATTAATAATAGCTACTACTTGCTCGGCTAACTTTAGAGATAGTGAGGCTCTTGCCTTTAATGACATTGCAGCCCGTCGCTGCAAATACTCACGAATCACAGCAAAATCATCGGGCAATAATTTCGATAAATCGGCAATTTGGATTAACTGTTCATGAAGTTCCTTTGCCTGTTCTGAAATTGTCAATGTCGCGGATGCAGTGGGTGTTTCAGCTTGAATTACAATTGTACCGGCAGCCAAATCACCTAAACGCTTTTCACGACTACCCAACATAATTAAAAAAGCGCCAATAAATAAAGTCTCATCAAAGGGTCGCAATAGGGCCCGGAGAGTTGCTTGTTGTAACCCGATGAGCCTACCATCATCTCGAACTACGCGAATTTTAGCAACCCGTTTACCAGGAGTTTGCCCAAACCATAAGGTTTCAAAAAATACAAAATAGCTGATGTAAATTGCAAAGGCGATAATGAAGAAAATTGCTAACAACCAAATATCTAAATTTGGTAAAGTCGTAAAAAAGTCTTCAATAAAATTTATCAGCTGCGTTGAGAAGACAGTCCAGGTAAGGACAAACAGAATCAAAGTTACACCCAACACTGTATAGTCAATCAGCAGCGCTAAAGCTCGATTACCAATTCCCGCTAAAGTAAATTCCAACTCTACACTTTCTGGAGTCTGGAATGTGATGCGATTAAAAAAGCGCATATTTTAACCAATTGAAAATTAATAGAGTTGAATTAAGATGTTGACTCAACGAAAATCTTGTGTAGGAGGTTGCCGTAACTGCAAACCTAGACCTTCACGCCGAGTCCTCAAGTCCAAGTATAAAACAGCTTTTAGTGCTTGCCAGAATGGCATTATCAAAACTCCACCTACTAAGCTGCCAATCAAAGAAATAAAATACACAATTCCGTAGATGACAGTACCTGGCTCAAGCTTGATAAGGAATAAGCTAGGTATATAGTTTAATACAAACACTAATGGCAGTGTAACGAAAAAAGCAACTAAAACAACGCCCTGAATACGAAGTACCGAGGCTTTAGTTAACTCCCAACTTCTAGCAACACTTTCGCCACCATTAATATTTTCTTCAACTGCTAGCGGTACTTCAGCTACTATCCAACGAGAGTAGAACCAGGTTAGTCCCAACAGTAAAATAACTACCATTAAAATTATTGCCAATGGAGTTGCGACTACAACACCCGCAGTACCTAATATCCCTCCTAATAACGCTCCCAGCAATCCAGCCAGAATACCACCTGCGATCGCCAATCCTAAATAAACTAGCAGCAAAGATACTGCTACCTGAAAACCAACTCTTAAAAATGACCACAGACGGGGATTAACATGGCTACTGGCGGCTTGGACACTTTCAGGTTGGTAAATCAATTCTCCAAAAGCCAAGCGTGAAATTAGTCCAGAGATGGCTGCATATTTTGCCCAGCCATAAATCGGAACTATAGCCCACAAGTGAGCAGTCAAAGCCAGATTAAGATAAGTCTTCAGATGAGAACGATACAATCGCACCGCAGCACTGACAACATTCCCTACACTCAGTGGTTGTATCTGGCCGGAAGATCCCAAATTTTCAGACATAATGGCAAATTTCCCTTGAAACTACGGAGATGAATTTGAGGCTATCTTAAGCTAAGTTAAACTCAGTGTTCCCAAAATTCATGAATATTCAACGTTGGATTGCGCGACGAGAACCAAATTGGCAGCGTCTGGATGCCTTATTAAAGCAGATAGAAAAAAAAGGGCTAAAGTCTCTACGGGCAGCAGAAATTAGAGAGTTAGCGAGTTTATATCGTTCAGTAGCGGCAGATTTGGCTCGTGCCCGTACCCAGCAAATCGGCAATACTTTGATACAAAGTTTACAATCTTTAACAACTCGTGCCTATACGCAGATTTACCAAGGTTCGCGGCGACAGGAATGGCAGGCAATCCTAGAATTTTACCGATGGGGATTACCATCTGTAGTTCAGAAAACATTTGCATATATTGCTGTAGCCACGGCACTGTTCCTACTGGGGGCACTAGTTGCTTGGTGGTATTCTTGGCAAAACCCTAGCTTTATGGCTTTGATTGTACCTGAAAGTTTGATTACCAAAGTGCGAGACGATCATAAATTATGGATGGGGTCAATTGTCGGTGTTGAACCTCTGGCATCCAGTAGTATTACGATCAATAATCTGTCAGTATCCTTTGGTGCTGTTGCCGGTGGCATCACTGTTGGACTATATACAGCCTATTTGATGGTATTTAATGGCTTATTAATTGGTGCTGTTGGCACTTTGGTTGGTCAAAATAATCTGGCTTATCCTTTTTGGGCCTTTGTATTCCCGCATGGTTCTTTGGAATTACCCGCAATCTTTTTTGCTGGGGGTGCAGGATTTTTATTAGCAAGAGCAATTTTATTTCCTGGTAAATATCGCCGTGGAGATGCACTGAAATTTTATGGTTCTCAGGCGGTGCAGCTAGTATTTGGCATTGTACCAATGTTGATTATTGCTGGTACGATCGAAGGCTTTTTTTCACCTAATCCTAATGTACCTGATGCAATTAAATATTTGGCAGGAATGGGATTATTTATACTTTTGGTAATGTATTGTAGCCGCAAGAAAGCATGAAATAATTTAGATATTGACGGATTGGTAAATTGAAAAATATTTTAAAATAAGGTAAATACTAACGATGTCAAAAAATATTATAAGTTGAAGCGAGGATAATCATGGTACAAACATCAAATAAAATATTAAGCCTAGAAGAGTTTATCGCACTACCAGAAACTAAACCGTATTGCGAATACATCGATGGGAAAATCATTCCAAAACCTATGCCTCAAGGAAAACATAGCACCATTCAAGGAGAACTCTGTCTCACAATCAATTCTGTTATCAAAGTACAAAAAATGGGTTGGGCTTTTCCAGAATTGCGTTGCACTTTTGCAGGACGTTCTATAGTTCCCGATGTCGCTGTATTTTCTTGGGCAAGGCTTCCTATAGACGAAAATGGTGATATTTCTAATACATTTGCCGCAGCACCCGACTGGCTAATCGAAATTCTCTCCCCGGAACAAAGCCATACAAAAGTTACAAAAAAAATCTTACACGCTCTCAATCACGGGACTAAAATGGGTTGGTTAATTGACCCTGATGAGAGATTCATTGCTGTTTATCCTGCGGGACAACAACCTTTACCTTTTGAGGAAATTGAGTCTGTTTTACCAGTGCCAGAATTCTGTCAGGGGTTACAGTTGACGGTAGGTGATATTTTTGGATGGTTAAAGGTGACTACGTAATAAGGGATTTCCAACAAATAAATTATCCAATCTTGTGGGGTGGGCCGAAAAGCCATTGGTGTCAACTTAAGAGCAAATGCTTATCCCACAGGCGTTTTACCCCACACGCCAGATGCTCCACTACAGCGCAACTCTTGGAGACGCTTTGCGTTAAGCGAAGCTATGCCGTTCGCGCAGCGTCTCGTAGAGAAGGCTTTACGCGCATCCTGCGGCGGGGGAAACCCCTGTTCCCGCACTGGCTCCCCTTAATCCCCTCCCCGTGAACGGGGCTACCGTGTATACACAAGTCGCCAGACCTCTCCCCAAACCCCTCTCCGACGCGGAGAGGGGCTTTAAAGATTGGCTCCCCTTCCCTCGTAGGGAAGGGGCTGGGGGTTAGGTCTGAGAGCGCTTTGAGCAAAATAAGTCACTTGTGTATACACCGTAGGTTCACGGGGAGGGGAGATTTTGTCGCTAGACAAAAGCGGGGTGGGGTTCCGACGACTTAATTGGTAATTGAGTAGGCTTAATATAACGTCATTGCGAGGGTTTCACGTTAACTTGACACCTATGGCTTTTCGGCCCACCCCACAAAAAATTGTTGGATGTTTTTTTATTTGGAAGTCCCTAAATATTAATTGGATTAGTTGGAAACATCCCATATGTGTAAAAACATAATTTATCATTTCTACTGTAATTATATTTTTTAAATTTTGTGATTTACTCATTTTTAATTATTTAAATTAAATTTATTTTTTTATTAGCATCTTTTTTACTAACTAATCTAATCAATCAAATATCAATAAGCAAAAAATTTTGGAAATTAATATTTAAACGTATCTTAATTTTTTGTTTATCAATCGTTAAAGAAAGTTTAACCACAACAAATGTAACTTGATTAAGGCTGGAATTACAGCAGGAAGATATTCCTTTAATCAGAGGTAATATGATTTTTTCGACCACCACCTTGAATCGTGTCGTTGCTACTTCATTGGTGACAACTTCTGTTGCACTTAGTCCATTTTTTGGTGCGATCGCACAAGCTGAAACTCTCAATGGTGCAGGAGCAACTTTTCCGGCTCCGCTTTACGAACGGTATGCTCGTGAAGTGAAGAAGAAATATCCAGACTTGAAAATTAACTACCAAGCAATTGGTAGTGGTGGCGGCATTCGTCAAGTCATCGCAGGAACCGTTGACTTTGGTGGTAGTGATGCTGCAATGAAAGATGATGAAATCAGTAAAGTCAAGAACGGTGTAATCTTAGTACCCACAGCAGGCGGTGCTGTTTCTGTGGTTTACAATCTTCCAGGTGTTAATGAACTCAAATTGTCCCGCGCTACATTACCAGCAATTTTCTCAGGTCAAATTACCAATTGGAATGACCCGAAAATTAAAGCTGATAATCCAGGTGCTAATCTACCAAATCAAGCAATTAAATTTGCTGTTCGCGCCGATGGTAGCGGTACAACTTTCATTTTCACTAACCACTTAAGTGCTACTAGTGGTTATTTTAAAGGCAGAGTTGGAGCTAACACTGCTCCAAAATGGAATCTGCCAAATGTCCTCAAAGGCAAAGGGAATCCAGGCGTAGCTGCTATAGTTGCTCGTACTCCTGGTTCTATTGGTTATGTAGAATATGCCTACGCTCTCAAAAATAATCTGAAATCAGCACTGGTACAAAATAAGAAAGGAGAATTTGTTGCTCCTTCTTTACAATCTGCAAATGCAGCTTTGTCAACTGTCACTTTTCCAGAAAATTACCGCGTTTTTGTAGGAGAGCCAACACAAGGTTATCCGATTGTTGGTCTTACTTGGATGATGGTTTACAAACAGTATGCTAATGCTGCTAAAGCTGATGCAATTAAGAAATGGATTAATTGGGTATTGAAAGACGGTCAGCAGTATAACGATGACCTCAACTACACCAAAATTCCATCTGATGTAGTAAATCGGGTGCTTCAAACAGTGAATAGCTCTGTCAAGCCTTAATTTGCAATCTTTAAGACTTACGTAGAAGAGATCCCCCAACCTCCTTAAAAAGAGGGCTTTTAAGATTCTCTCTTGAAAAGGAGGGAACAAGGGGGATTATCTTACTAATTTCCTCTATTAATAGGGTGAGTTAATAACTCGCTCTAGTAGCAATAAAAAATCTATTTTATTGATTTGTAATGGCAAATTCATCAGATGATTCAAATTTAGGCGATGAAAGTTTTAATCTAACAGGTATCAGTGGCACAAATTTCTGGTTTGACCAAGGTTTTACACGGCTAGTATACTTTTTTGCCGTGATTACTGTCGCAGTACTATTTTTGATGAGTTGGGTAATTTTCTCAGAAGCTCTACCAGCCATCAAGCAGTTTGGACTGGGGTTTTTGTGGGGAAAAGATTGGGATACAGGTAATCAGATTTTTGGTGCATTACCCTATATTTATGGAACTTTGGTAAGTAGTGCGATCGCTATTTTATTCGCTGTCCCGGTGGGAATGGCAGTAGCTTTAGTCACTAGTGAAAATTTCTTACCTACATCGCTGCGAACCATCCTAGCATTTGTTGTTGAATTAATTGCAGCAATTCCCAGTGTAATTATTGGTTTATGGGGGATTTTTGTCTTTATTCCAGTTCTAGAACCTCTACAAAAGTGGCTAGCCAGCACTTTTAAATGGATACCACTGTTTAATACAGAAGATCCTTCTGGGACTAATATGTTGACTGCTGGAGTTATTCTAGCCATCATGATTTTGCCCACAATGGCAGCAATTAGTCGTGATGTCTTAATGGCTATCCCTAAAGAATTACGTAGTGCATCTATGGCTTTGGGTGGCACTCGTTGGGAAACAATTTTTCGAGTCTTGCTACCATCTGGATTTTCTGGAATTGTGAGTGCAGCAATGCTTGCTTTAGGACGTGCTTTGGGTGAAACAATGGCTGTCACTATGGTGATTGGCAACTCTGCTCAAATCAGCGCTTCTTTACTCGATCCAGCTTATACAATTCCCTCTGTATTAGCTAATGAATTTGCCGAAGCTGAACCGGGATTGCATATAGGTGCTTTAAGCTATTTGGGATTGATTTTGTTTGGGTTGACTCTAGCTGTAAATATTGGCGCTGTACTATTGGTGAAGTGGGTTGGCAGGGAAAACAAATGATACTTTTTCATTGGTGTAGCAAGACGTTTATCAATCAAAATTTGTAAAACTTATGAGTGGTTACATCCAGTCAGAAACGGATGAATCTTTGGCAGCAGAATTATGCAGTCCTCTGCCAACAGAGCGAGTAATATTTACTTATGCAATGAATGCGATCGCCTTTGGTTTTACAGGTTTAGCACTCATTCCTTTATTATCAATTTTGTGGGAAATTTTCATCCGGGGAATATCTGGACTGAAATCAGAAATGTTTGTCAAAGCAGTAATTGATAATGGCTTTGGCAATGCCATTCTGGGAACCATAATTATGGTGATAATTGGTGCTATTTTAAGCATTCCCACAGGGATTATGACAGGAATTTTCTTAGCAGAATTTGGACAAAGTAACACAATTGCTAGTATTGTTCGTTTTATCACCAGCATTCTTACAGGTGTGCCTTCAATTGTTGTAGGTGTATTCGCTTATGGTGTGATAGTTTTAGTAACTAAAGGATTTAGTGCGATCGCAGGTGGTTTTGCTTTAGCCGTGATTATGCTACCTGTGATTATACTGACAACGGAAGAATCCTTAAAACTGATTCCCACATCTCAACGTCTCGCCTCTGCTGCTTTAGGTGGAACTCGCTTCCAAACTACTTTTCGCATTGTTGTAACTACTGCAATCCCCGGAATTACTACAGGCATTTTATTAGCTGTAGCTCGTGCTGCTGGTGAAACAGCACCCTTAATTTTTACCGCTTTATTTAGTCTAGATTGGTCAGAAGGATTGTTAAGTCCAACAGCTTCTTTACCAGTATTGATTTTTAACCTCTACAACGACCCCGACCCAGAAAAAAGCCAATTGGTATGGACTACTTCTATAGTTTTACTCGGCTTAATTTTATGTGTCAGTATTATTTCTCGCTTAGTTATTAGACAGAGAAGACTAAAGTAAAATAAATAATTTTTTGTATTGTTTTCTATCTTGGCAAAGTATGATATTAAAATGGTAAGCCGCCAGGATCAAGGCTTATTTTATATGTCTTAATTACGAATTACGAATTACGAATTACGAATTGCATGAGTAACCTAATTCCAGCTATCAAAGTTAAAAATATCAGCTTTTACTATGGCACAACAAAAGCAATTGAAAAGGTGTCAATAGATATTTATCAAAAACAAGTAACCGCCATTATTGGCCCTAGTGGTTGTGGCAAATCTACCTTCATCAAAATTCTTAATCGCATTAGCGAATTAGAAGGGCCTGTGAAAGTTGAAGGAAATGTAGAATTTTTTGGTCAGAATATTTATGATCCTCGTGTCAACATCAATCGATTACGCCGTCAAATTGGTATGGTGTTTCAAAAACCAAATCCTTTTCCAATAAGTATTTACGAAAACGTTGCTTACGGTATGAGAATAGCAGGTAGGCATTCAAAATTAGAATTAGATGAAATTGTTGAATCTGCACTTCACAGCGCTGCTCTTTGGGATGAAGTGAAAGATAAGCTCGATAAATCAGCTTTAGGGCTTTCTGGTGGTCAGCAACAAAGATTATGTATTGCCCGCGCTTTAGCAGTCAAGCCAAAAGTTCTGCTGATGGATGAGCCTTGCTCCGCTCTTGACCCCATCGCCACCATGAAAGTTGAGGAACTACTTCATAGCTTACAGTCTGAATTGACAATTGCGATCGTTACTCACAATATGCAGCAAGCCGCTCGCGTTTCTGATTTTACGGCTTTCTTTAGCACCGATGAAAGTCGAATTGGTCAAATGATTGAATTTGGCGCTACAGAGCAAATCTTTAACAACCCACTAGACTCTCGCACCCGCGACTACATTTCAGGGCGTTTCGGTTAAGGTATGTTCTAGCGTGACTTATTGATTTTTGTCAAACTACCTCGCGCTAGAAGATACTCATAAAGTGTAGTTGAAAAAAGTTACTAAACCTCATCTAAGTTGAGAACCGTAGTTTTCGCCCTCACCCTAAATCCCTCTC
>NZ_JABXKH010000082.1 GCF_017115105.1 Nostoc sp. NMS2 | reverse complement strand
TTGGTTGGTCGTGGCTACCTGAATAAATCTCTACCCCGAAATTTTGAGCGGATACTGCTTAATGATGTTGTGAAAGTGCGGTGCGATCGCATCATCACATAGACTTAAATATTATAGAAGGATTGTTTAGAGCTAATTTAGTGGTTTTCTATAATTATGTTTTGCTGTAGTTTGCAACTTCAACCTCATGAGCGATACTTGTAGGTTTAGGGATAGGTAAACCATCTTCTAGCATTCCTTCTAGATGAAATTCAATAGCTTCTGCAATCATCTGCTTGACTTCTTCTAAGGTTGCACCTGTAGTTACACAACCTGGTAAATCAGGGACATAAGCAGAGTAATTACTATCCGCCTTTTCAATCACCACTACGTAATGCATTGCCGTTCTCCTTATAACTGTGCTTGCCTCCAGATACTACTGAGAGTACCAGGGGCTAAGTCGTCAGACAATTTACCTGGAACTGTAACTAAACCTGGTTTACCCTGATGCTTGAACTGTCGATGACTACCTTTAGTTCTAGCAAGATACCAACCATCAGCTTCCACTCGTTTGATTACATCACGTACTTTCATGTTACTACTTATCTGTACAGGGAAAATTTCTGTTACAGATAGAGTCGCTAATTGAGAAGTCAAAAGTCAATAAGATTTCCTATTTTCGGACAATTTTCTCATTTGGGAAATATTTTTTAGGGTTTTTTAACCTACGTTCGTGTAGCTTTCCGTAGGAAAGGTGCTGTAGTTTGCAACTTCAACCTCATGAGCGATGCTTATAGGTTTAGGGATAGGTAAACCATCTTCTAGCATTCCTTCTAGATGAAATTCAATAGCTTCTGCAATCATCTGCTTGACTTCTTCTAAAGTTTCACCCACAGCCACACAACCTGGTAAATCAGGGACATAAGCGCCGTAGCTAGTTTCTCCCTTTTCAATCACAACTGTATAATGCATCAGTCTTCCTCTAATTGAGCTTGTCTCCAGATATTTTTAAGAGTACCAATTGGCACATCCACATTTGGCTTACCAGACACTGTTACAATACTCGGTTTATCTGGATGTTTGAACTGTCAATGACTACCTTTGGTTCTAGCAAGATACCAACCATCAGCTTCTAGTCGTTTAATGACTTCGTGTACTTTCATGGTAGTACTTATCTGTAGAGTCTAAATTTCTGTTACAGATAGAGTCGCTAATTGAGAAGTCACAAGTCAATCAGATTTCCTATTTTCGGGAAATTTCCTCATTTTGGGAATATTTTATAGGGTGCGTTAACGAAGTGTAACGCACCTTCCTACTGGAAATGCAGCCCAATCAAACCATTGGAGCAGTTGAGTTTTTAGCAATGCCTGTGATAGTTTAGAAATAAATTGGCTCGAAAACGCTTCAAGGTAAGTCGCCAGCGTTAAAACTTTGCTGTAAAAACAGCAAGGTTATTGTTTATGTTTAGCGACCTCGTAGCGCATGAAGACTTGAAAGTGCAAAATATGGTCAGCTAAACACAGTTTTGTAAAAAAAGATACTTTTGCAAACAGCTTGTTGATTTTTCAACTCTCTTCAGAATCTCCAGATTTCTAAAGTGAATAATCAAGCTTTTCCAGAGCTACATTCCCTCTCTCAACAGATAAAATTTATATATGAACGCTACACAAGAAAAACTAAAAGTTCAGCTTGAACAGGCAATAGTTGCGGCTTTTGGCCCTGATTTCGCGGGAGTAGATCCAATTTTGGTTTCTGCTAGTAATCCTAAATTTGGTGATTATCAGGCGAATGTGGCTTTATCCCTGAGTAAAAAGAAAGGATTGCAACCAAGAGCGATCGCAGGTGCGATCGTTGATAAATTAGATGTATCCGAAATCTGTGAACCGCCGGAAATCGCTGGTCCAGGATTTATCAATCTCAAACTGAAAACACCATATTTAGAAGCACAACTAAATGCGATTCAAGCCGATCCCAGACTGGGAGTTCCAGCCGCGAAAACGCCGAAGCGGGAAATTGTGGATTTTTCCAGTCCGAATATTGCCAAAGAAATGCACGTTGGACACTTGCGTTCGACGATTATTGGTGATTCCATCGCTCGGATTTTAGAATTTCTTGGACACGATGTGCTGCGGTTAAATCATGTAGGTGATTGGGGTACGCAGTTTGGCATGTTAATCGCCTATCTGCGGGAAGTTTACCCAGATGCGCTTACCACCGCTAATGCTTTAGATATTGGTGATTTAGTCTCTTTTTATCGTAAAGCCAAACTGCGGTTTGATGAAGATGCAGCTTTTCAAGAAACAGCACGGCAAGAAGTTGTCAGATTACAAGCAGGTGCAGAAGATACACTCCATGCCTGGAAACTGCTATGCGAACAGTCACGGCGAGAGTTTCAAATAATTTATGAGTTGCTTGATATCAAATTAATTGAACGCGGAGAATCTTTCTATAACCCTTTGCTATCTGGCGTTGTGGAAGATTTAGATAAATCTGGCTTACTGGTAGAAAATCAGGGTGCAAAATGCGTTTTTCTGGAAGGATTTACAAATAGAGAAGGTGAACCTTTACCTTTAATTGTGCAGAAATCAGATGGCGGTTATAACTACGCCACAACTGATTTAGCATCCCTCCGCTACCGGATTCAGCAGGATGAAGCAAAGCGAATAATTTATGTAACCGATGCTGGACAAGGAAACCATTTTGCCCAATTTTTCCAGGTAGCACGCAAAGCCGGCTGGATTCCCGATGATGTGGAATTAGTACATGTGCCCTTTGGGTTGGTGCTTGGGGAAGATGGTAGAAGATACAGAACTCGTTCTGGGGATAGTGTGCGGTTGCGGGATTTATTAGATGAAGCTGTTTCTCGTGCCCATGCTGACCTAAAAAGTAGATTACAAAAAGAAGAACGTCAAGAAACTGAAGAATTTATTAATGAAGTTGCTAGAGTAGTTGGAATCAGTGCAGTTAAATATGCAGACTTAAGCCAAAATCGCACCAGTAACTACATTTTCAGCTACGACAAAATGCTGGATCTCAAAGGTAATACTGCGCCCTATATGCTGTATGTTTATGCGCGGATTCATGGGATTAGCCGCAAGGGTAATATTAACTTTAAAGAGTTGGGAAATAATGCCGTTTTGTTGCAGCATGAAACAGAATTAGCGCTAGCAAAATATTTACTTCAACTGGATGAAGTTATTAGTAGTGTAGAGCAAGACTTGCTGCCTAATCGTTTATGTGAGTATTTGTTTGAACTAAGTCAGAAGTTTAACCAATTCTACGATCGCTGTCCCATACTACAAGCCGAGGAACCGCAGAGGACATCCCGCTTGGTTTTATGTGATTTGACTGCTAGAACTCTGAAGTTGGGATTGTCTTTGTTGGGAATTCAGGTATTGGAGAGAATGTAATATACAGCAGTTTTCTTTTGCATGAAGTACAAGGAGCTACGGGTTTTGAGGCAGGAGGCAGGAGGCAGGTGGCAGGAGGTAGCAACTCTATATATAATGCGTGAGTCCTGCATTTGTACCTCACTTACTTGCAAAGTCCTGTATTTTTTAACTTATAGGCGCTTCACCTTCCCGCAGGGGCTTTCAGAACGTTGTAAAATTCATTAGCAACGTAAAACGCTGATATGGTTAATTTGGTGGCTTCTGCGCCATCAATACCAAAATAGCAAGCCAATTGCCAATTCCCTACTGACAATTATTGTTACTCCTATACCTAAAATGCGATGCCTACGGTGGGCAAAGCCAACGCCAATATTCCAAATATTTAGTTGCATACCTAAATATCTAATGCTGCGACAAAAATTTCCTTTATATTATGCAAGGTTTTAGGAGAACTTTTCCCAGGATTGGGCAACTAATTGGCTTAACCAGCGACGTTGTTGCTGATCCAGCAGTGGATCGTCTGCTAGCAACTGAGCGGTTAATTCTTCCAAAGATTGACCCTGAGCGCGGACAATTTTAATGACTCCAGCGATCGCAGCTGCAACGAGTTCTTCATCAATCGGCTGTTGTCGCAAGGCAACAATTTCTTGGGGACTGTCTGGAATGGGATAATTCATGGCGTGGGTTTACAGAAATACAAAATGAACAATAAATTCAACAAATTTTTAAAATTGCTTTACTGAATCTTTACGAAACTAATTGCGCGGAGTTTACCTTACTTTGTGCCTTCATAAAATCTGTCTTAGTGAGTAGATTGATCGGAGATGTCAGCAAACGATGAGAGAAATCCTTTATTTAGAAGTTCCAACCCCAGATATAGAAACCGTGCGTAGCTGGCTACAAACAGATTTTGAACCTGGAAATGGAGAAAAAGTGCTTACTTCGGAAGGCTTTCGCCTCAAAATCCCCAGTGCTAGTACACCTGCTGGGGCGGCTCTTTCCGAAAACTTGCCTGTGGAACTTTCGGTATTTGTCTGGTCGGTGCAACGAACTACCTATCTGAAAGTGTTTCGTTGGGCAGAACAACCCTTTCCTAATGAGGGACAAATTCTGCAACGCCTAACCAAAGAAATCAGAAGCCGTTTTCCGCATCATTATCCAGAACCGCCAGCGATTGATTTATCCCAACAATCGATTTTTGCTGCGCTAGCCTCTGCTTACCCCCTCACAGTCAAGTATTTTCAGAAAATGCCCAACGGTGAATACGATCTAACACGTGCCTACTGGTGGGAACAACGATGGCGCGAAGGGGTACGGAATCCGCAGCAGCCGCGTCAAGTTGTGTTTTCCAATCAAGGGGAAAGGGGAGTTGGGGAGCAGGGAGGACAAGGGGGACAAGGGGGAATTATTGAACAAGTCTCTCCCTTGTCTCCCCCCTCTTTCTTGTCTCCCTTGTCTCTTATTCATGCCCCATGCCCTATGCCCCATGCCCAGTACGACATCATCTACATCGGCGGCGCACTAGGCGCAATTCATGCAGCACTGATGGCAAAACTGGGATATAAAGTCCTGCTGGTGGAACGAATGCCCTTTGGCCGGATGAACCGAGAATGGAATATTTCTCGTGATGAGATTCAAAGCTTGGTTAACCTGGGTTTAGTCACCCCCGCTGAGTTAGAAACCATCATTGCTAGGGAATACAAAGATGGATTCAATAAGTTTTTTGATGCGAATAATCCATCCAAACTGCGATCGCCCGTTCTGCACACACCCACAGTCCTAAATTTAGGCTTAGATTCCGAAAAATGGCTCCAAATGTGTGGGCAAAAGCTGCAAGCCGCAGGCGGCGAAATCTGGGATGAAACAGAATTTATGCGTGCAGATATTGATATATCACAAGTTCTGTTGAAAGTAAAGCACTTACCTAGTCAGGTTGAAAAACAAGTAAGTGGACGACTGCTAATAGATGCAATGGGAACTGCGTCACCCATTGCTTGGCAGTTAAATGGTGGTCGTGCCTTTGATAGCGTCTGCCCGACAGTAGGAGCGGCAATTGAGAGCGGATTTGAGCCGGGAGTATGGGATTCTCAATATGGGGACGTTCTTTATAGTCATGGGGATATTTCGCGGGGAAGGCAGTTGATTTGGGAACTGTTTCCCGCAGCAGATGATGAATTGACGATTTATTTATTTCATTACCATGAAGTCAATGCTGAAAATCCTGGTTCCTTGCTAGAGATGTACGAGGACTTTTTCACGATTTTGCCAGAGTATCGCAGGTGCGATATGGACAAATTGGTATGGAAAAAGCCGACATTTGGGTATATACCAGGACATTTTAGTGTCGGAAGTAGCGATCGCACAGTTGCCTTCGATCGATTGATTGCGATCGGCGATGCCGCATCACTCCAATCTCCCCTCGTCTTCACCGGTTTTGGTTCGCTAGTTCGCAACTTAGAGCGCTTAACAACGCTTTTGGATACTGCTCTCAAACATGACTTATTGAGTTTCCGCCACTTGAATCAAATTCGGGCTTACCAAAGCAACGTTTCCGTCACTTGGCTATTTTCCAAAGGCATGATGGTACCCACTGGGAAATTCTTACCACCCCAGCGCATTAACTCCATGCTCAACACCTTCTTTGGACTGTTAGCAGACGAACCCCAAGAAGTAGCAGATAACTTCATCAAAGATAGGTGTGATTGGTTAACCTTTAACCGCCTAGCACTCAAAGCCGCTAGAAAAAATCCTGCCTTACTTTTATGGATTTGGGAACTGGCTGGGCCTAGAGATTTAATGAGATGGCTTGGTAGTTATTTCAACTTCGGTCGTCATGCCCTTGTTAGCGCTTTGCTAAGTCCGTGGTTCGGGCGCTTCTTAAACCGGGTAGGTTTTTGGCTAGAACCCCGAAATCCGGGCTTGTGGCTGTGGCTATTGGCGATTAATTATGCGATCGCCACAGGCAAACCGCGATCGCGCGCTCAAGTAGCCAAAGCCAACCCAGAAGCCATAATTCCGAAGTCAGAAGCAAGGATTCTTAATTAGTCATTGGGCATTGGGCATGAAGAAGAGACAAGAGAGACAAGGAAGAGGGGGGAGACAAGGGAGAGACTTGTTCAATAATTCCCCTTGTCCCCCTGCTCCCCTGCTCCCTCATCCCCACTCCCCACTCCTAACTCTTGGGGCGAAAATTCGGTAATTCCACAGATGCCAATGACTTACGCCCCTTGGGTGGACGCTGGGGATAAACCACAGGTGAAGGTGAATTGGCATCATCAGTGCTATCACCTAATGACTCTGGGGAAAAATCATTTTCTGATAATTCCAACTGTGACAATTGGGAAACTTCTGACCAGTAATCTTCAGTGTTTCCAACAGGCGGCTCAGTGTGCAAGGAAGTAGAGGAAACTAATAAGTCATTGGCTGGTGAAAGTACAGAATCTGTCGTCCCAGAAGTCGAGGTAGTTGCAGGGGGATTGATTTCTGCCTCTAAATCTTTCTCCTGTGGATTTTCTGTTTCCTCATCGTCTTCCAATATTGTTGCTAAAGTCTCCCAGATAGGGGCATTATTACCATCCACATCTGTTTTCGCAGCAGGCGGTGGTGATGCAGATTCAGACTGGGAGGTGAAAAACATTTGGATTAGACTATCTAATTGCTGATCTAAATTGGGTGATCCTGAAGTTGAAACAGCTTCAGGTGTATCTGGGGAATCGTCAATTTTTGCAGAGGGGGTAGGAGCTTCTGCTGGTTTTGGGGTATTTTGCTTAACTGACCAGTTCCAAGAAGATGATGGCGGTGGAGTCGATTCATTTTTTTGGAATGGGATTGGTGCTGACGGTTCGCCCCAAGAATCATCTTCATTTTCAGTCAAGGATTCTGATTCTGCTGACCAAGGTTGAATTGGCCGGGCGTTAGGAAACAAAGACCGAGCTTTTCTAGAAAATCTTCCTTGTCCGCTAGTTATGTCTTTGGGGTGTTGTGCAGTATCTTCTAAGGAGTCATAGCTAGGAACCGATGTATCTAAACATTTTTCTAGAGCTGCTTTAAATTGCAGCGTCTGGCGTTGTTGTCGCATCAGTCTAGTACGTAACTCCCGACAAACAGTTTCAGACTGCAATAACTGCTCAGACTGTTCGCTGTTATTAGTGTGTAACAACGTACATTCTCGCTCTAGCTGGGCAAGGCGTTGCTGGCTAATTTGTAGCTGTGCATTATAACTATCAGTGAAAATTTCCTGGCGTTGAACAGTTTGTACAGCAGTTTCTAATTGTTGAAATAAAGATTTTATCTGTTCTTGAGCCGCAGCCAGTTCCTGAGTATGTTGGTTGAGCATCGACTCAGTAACGCTAGAGCGCGTTTTCTGCCACTGCAAAACCTTTTCAGACTCAGCTAGATTGTCTTTTAGCTGCTCTACTTGTTCATACAAGTTATTGTTAGCTGCACGCAATTCTTCGTTCAATGCCAGCAGATTCTGAAATTCTGAATCAATAAGTGCTTGCTTGCCGCTTTCTGGCTCTGCAACCCAGTCCTGCTGGGTGGTATCTTTTGAAAATTGTGTATCTTCAGCCGGCATGAGGAGTGGCAGTTGTTTAACTACCATATTGTCATTAGGCACAACTGAGTAAAAGGGACAACTCGCCTGCTCGGATTGTGGCGAATTAGCAGAATTTAGGGATTCCATCACAGCCCCCTTATTTGAGGTGTCAGCTTCATTCATCACTATTGACCCACCTGCCTAAAAATATCAGCAGTGCTGGCATTAGCATTGCTTATCAACTTTGTCTAACCAGGGTTTGCTCTAGAAGCTAAGTTTAACTCTCTCCAAGCACCAGCAATTAGTTATCAATTGGTGTTCCCTATTTTGGATCTAGACTGATGCCGTTATAACACTACGATGCTCTGCCCCGTCAAGAAGAGGCGGGGGGAACAGGGCAGGCAGCAGGGAGATTAAAACAGTAGTGCCTCTGTCCCACGGAAGTTTTTTTACATGAAAAACTGTTTCACCATACACTTTATTTTCTATAATCGCATCTATCTTAAGATTTAAATTTAAAATGTCTTCTTCAATACATTTTTATACTGACTCATTTATTACTTAGGATAGATGTCAGTACAAGTATCTATTATTTAGATGATAATTCTGTTATTTTGAGCGATCGCTATTTAAGTGACTTCCAGTCAAAAAACACCCCATTATCGGATAGCACAGATGTGCTACCCGATAAATGTACAAATAATTTGGGATCATTTATTTTTTGTCAGTCCTAATGTCGGCAAACAACTAAGAGCTTCTGCCATAGCTACAATGTTAGGAAACCCTGACTAATACGAATAAATACTTACAAACTAAAGTTAAAGAAGTAACAACATCTATAAGTGAATTAATAAAACTTTTTTAAAGAGTAATCTCAGCTTAGTACGGGCTTTTTTATCAGTAAATACACTACTAGTAAGCAATTTCAGGTTTAATTAGTTATAAACTTTTCTATTAACTTGTCTTCAATATATCAAGTTTGTTTAATGACTACGAAAAAATTGTTTAAAGTATACTTAGCTACTTAAATTTTTTGTTTACAATGTATCTTATTTGAAATAGTAGCACTACAAAATAAGTGTTAATACGGATACCCTTTTTAATTGATTTATTAAAGAATAATTGGAATAACCGAGTTTTCTCTTAGAAACGAAGTAATTATAAAGACTATATTACTGGCGCTTGATATGATGACAGCGCCAAACAAAGCATTGTGGCAATTAGGCTTTTTCAAAGAAATCAAATATTAAGTAAAGCAACAAAAATAACACAGATAGATTATGCAGCACGTAACCGAAACGCCACTACAAAAACAAGTCCAAAACATTGCTCTTGAGTCCGAAGTATTTAGCATTCCGATGGAGGACTACCAAAAGTTTTACTGTCAACAATTCCTAGAGGCGACAAAACTTGACTACACGATGGCAGGGCATCCATCGAGTGCTTTTTGGGTTATCAATTCTATCAAAGTTAATGAGAGTGAAAAAGACACGCACTTTCTATTTGTTTCAGAGGGCGAAGTTACTCTCAACAGCAGTAACGGAGAGTTCTTATTGCGAAAAAACTGCTTTGCCGCAGTTCCAGGGAATTTTTCTTTAGATGGTAAAGCCCAAGTGTTAGTTGCAACGCGACTCAACTACACTGGACTTTTCACAATTGGGGGGCCTATTGAACCATTAGGGCGATTGAATTATATTGATGGCTGCTCTTCAACGGTTCTGATTAATCCTTTAAGACGTGGAGAACCATGCTTGAATTTCCTCTACGTTCCTCCTGGTGTATCGCAAACTCCCCATACCCATCCCTCATTGCGGATTGGGCTTGTCGCAGAGGGTAGTGGAACTTGTCAAGTGGAGGAAGGAACGTTCAAAATGGAGATGGGAACGGTCTTCTGTCTTCCAGAAAACAAGTTACATAGCTTCAGTGCAATTGATAATTCCTTAAGAATCATTATCTATCATCCAGATTCTGATGTAGGTCCAACTGATGATTCTCATACGATGCTGAATAATACTTTTGTTGGAGAAAAGTCAGCCAAAGTTCTGGATGCGATTAGAACAAAATAGGATTTACGCAAAACGGGGTAGGGGCAATGGACTCGCTCACCGCTTTGCGTCTACATAAAAGACTTCCAACAAATAAATTGCCCACCCCACAAGAAGTAGTTGAGTATTTTTTTATTTGTCAGTTCCTAAATTGCCCCTAGCATAAAATCTTTCTTTTCGGCTATTGTTTGCGTAAGTGCTACAAAATAACCACGCTCATCAGGATTGCCTTTTCATTCGAGTATTGTAAAGGCAATCTTGTGTTATTGATAGCGGTTTTCACCGAAGAAGCAGAGGGGAAGGGAGCTCTTAGCCGGGGGAGCAAGCCCAACACTCTGCGCGGAATGAAGGGGGAGCATGGGTACGAAGCCCCGCCCTGGAAGGGCGATTTGACGCAAGCCGCGAGTCCAAGCTCCGTCTCAGTCTCTCAAGAATAGCCCCCTGCCCCCTGCTCCCCTGCCTCTTTTGACATCAGTAGAACACAACTTTTCTGATGAAGCCAACTAGACTAAATGAGCATCTCTGATTTGTGCAACTGTAAACCACTATATACCTGCTTTAGGAGTGCTGATGATTCTGCTGACAAGCGATACTGAAACAAAGCCGACACAGGCCATGCGACAGGCGATCGCCACTGCTGAAGTTGGAGATGAACAAAAAGGAGAAGATCCGACTGTTAACCAATTACTAGAAAGGGTTGCAGATTTACTAGGCAAAGAAGCCGCTCTTTTCTTTGCCTGTGGAACCATTTGCAACTTTGTGTCAATCAAGACCCATACTCGCCCTGCTGATGTGGTGCTAGTAGAACAGATGGCACACATTATTCGAGCTGAATCGGGGGGTGCAGCGATGACTTCTGGTGTACTCATGGAACCGATCGCTAGCGATCGAGGAATTTTTACAGTCGATGCTCTGGCTCAATCACTTGAAAGAGTCGCAACTGCTCCTTACCTTTACTCTGCAATTCCCCGCTTATTGTGTGTTGAGCAAACGCACAATTTTGGAGGGGGTTCGGTTTGGCGGCTCAATGAACTACGTGAGGTTTGCGAGTTCTCCCGTCAAAAAGGTTTAGCTACCCACATGGACGGGGCACGACTTTTAAATGCAGTTGTTGCATCTCAAACTACAGCCAAAGATTTTGCTGCCTGTGTTGATTCTGTGTGGATTGACTTTACTAAAGGACTGGGCGCACCAATTGGTGCTGTTCTTGCGGGTACACGGGAATTCATCTCGGAAGCACGTCGATATAAACACATTTTTGGTGGCGCAATGCGTCAAGCTGGCATTGTCGCAGCAGGTTGTCTCTATGCACTTGACCATCATGTTGAACGTCTACAAGAAGACCACGACAACGCAGCTTATCTGGCTCAACGACTGAGTGAAATCGAAGGAATTACAGTTCGAGATCCAAAACCTGAGACAAACATTGTTTTCTTTGATGTTTCAAGACTAGGACTCGACAACGCCATGTTTCTCACTCTGTTACAACAGGGTGGTGTGAAAATGGGAGCCGTTGGTCATTCTATTCGGGCAGTCACTCATTTGGATGTTTCGCGGGCTGATCTCAATTTTGCGGTTGATGCTATTTCCAAAGTTGCGAAATCCTCGTCGTCACTAAAATAATGAAAAATTCTTAACCACTCTGTTTTATCCCCCTTGCTCCCTGCTCCCTTGCCTCTATTTCAAGGTAGCCATCGGGGACGAAATCCAGCTAAGGGGAGTTGTTCTGGTCTAATTTCAACAGTCGCAGCATCAGCGATGGGCAACAGAGGCATTAACCACAGGCTACTGGTAGCAATAACATCTCCATCATCAGTTTTTAAAGTGTTTGTGGGTAATGACGCTGGGGGGTTTGTCTGCGGGACTACTTGGTCAAATAACAAGCCTAAACCGTCAGAAGATAAACTCATTTGCACATTCCGTTGAGCGGGAGGCAGTACTAGCAGGGGTTTCTGTTGCCCGGTTTTCAGATCAATTGCCACCACATAAGGCTGTTCTATGTATTGTTCCTTAGATACTAGCTGTGTCAGCAGGCAGTAGAGGGTGGGTGAGGCGATGTCAAATTGGCAACTGAGAATTGAGCCTGTAGTTTTTAATAGTTGTTTCTGTACACCTTGGTTTGTCACTAAAAACAAATCTCGCGTGTAATCTGTATTAAACTTTACCATCGCTGCTTGAGAGCCATCTTTAGAGAAAGCCTGTACCAAACCAAACTGCGGCAGAAAATCTAAAGGTTTACTGGCATCACCTTGCAGTGGTAAGATTGCTGCTCCCTGTCCTTGGGCAACTGCTACGGCTTTACTATCTGGCGTAACCATAAAGTCTCCCCCTGGTTGGCTTTTCAGACGTTTAGGGGTGGGTTTTTCTGCTGAACCGTCGCTGGTTGCTGGCATGAACCACAGTCCAAAGTCGCCGGGATTTGTTTTGTTTCCGCGCTGGATGACAATAGTTTGCCCATCAGGTGATAAATCAAATTTCAGGTTTTGATAATCTTTACTATCTAAAACTAGGTCAACTTTGCCTCCTGGTTGTGCTTCTTGTCCAGATTTACTAGAAACACCTGTTGTCACTGTGTACAGTTGAGCAGAAAGTAAGTCTTCATTTTTGGTGGCGCGAGCCGAAAATAAAATTTTCTCTCCATCTGGAAATGACTCGAAGTCCATTGCTATCAAGTCTTTGGGGGTAAGTACCCTTTTTTGCTCTTGGGTTAAGTTGTATAGAACTAATCGCCCCTGTTCTTCTTGATTGGTTCCTATGTAAAGAATGACGCGATCGCGTGTGCGGAAGCTACTTGTAAAAGGCTGGATCAACCGATTTTTGCCCTCTTGCTGTGCAAACTTATCTTTGGCTCCCTGTAACTGCAATTTATAATTCGTGCCATAAGGTGCTGGTGTTAACAGCGTATAAACCATTCGCCGCCCTGCCCAACTGAATTTACCTACTAGGGGTGGCTCGATTTTTAAGTTATCCTCTACACTTTTTGTTTCCATTGGGCGGCTGAAGGTGAGGGTGAAGGAGTTATCTTCCGCCCCAATCTGTTGATTTTGCCAGGTAAAGTCCCGCACACGAGCAGTTACCACATCACCTTGCAATATGATTAACCCAATCAGCAAACTTAGCAGTAGCATCAGTGCGATCGCTATCCGATCCAGTGGTTGGATAAATGCTTTAGATTTTGTCATTTGTCATTTGTCATCAATAAATAACTAACGCTCTTTTATGACTCTCGTGGGATAAAAATCATCCACCCTTATTTTTAAGGACTTTGATGAACTTAGGCGTAGGTTGGGTTGAGGAACGAAACCCAACACCAACAATCTCTGATTTTGTTGGGGTTTCACTAAAGTTCAAACGCCACTTGCTTCAAGCCGGGAAACCCGGACAACGCAGTGGCTCCCCAACCTACGAATATTTTATTTTTTCGGAGTAATAAAAGAGCGCTAATAACTATAAGGATTCTGGGGTTGAGGAATCTTTTTGAGAAAAGTAGCGGCAATGGTAAGTTGGCGTTTACCTGCCAAATTTTCTGTCATCATTTGTCCTTCTACTTCCAGCCAAGTGTCAGGGGAATAAGGTTCTTGATTGGTTGGGATTTTGACAGGTAATCCCACAGGGTAAGCATCTGCTGCACAGCAGGTTAAGACAAATCGGGCTAAGAATAAATATTCTTTTCCTATATCTGGCGGGTGGATGACAAATCCCTGAACTTTGACTTTTTGACCTGTATATGTATCGGGTTCTGGATAGACATTGACAGTGCGTACCCAGTCTACAAGCGATCGCTCCTCTGGACGAACAGTAGCCCGAAAAGCTTGAGGTTTGACGCGTGTAGCTCCTAATAAATCAGCCGTTACACCCCTTTGGAGGGCTTTGTCACTAGCAAAAACTTGCGGTGTAATAATAAAACCTAGAATCGCTGTAATCAACAATAAAAAACTACCCCAACCAGGGGGAAATAAACTAATATGCTGGTTTGACGTAACATCACGGCGACGGCGCTGCCAAAGTTCCTGCATCTTGAAGAAACCAATAACAATCAAGCTGATACCAGTCACAACCACGAACCAAATGTAATTGGGGTGAATCAACAGATTCAGCTTGTTAGTTAGCCAATATCTCAACATCAAAATGCCCCAAGATGTAATTGCTAGGGCATCCAGCCAAGAAAGTAACAGATTTGGGATTTTAGATTTAGTCATTGGTCACTTGTCATTGGTCATTTGTCATTGGTCATTTGTGATTGGTCATTGGTCATTGGTCATTAGCAAAGGACAAAGAACGAATGACGAAGGACGAATGACAAAGATTTTTTTAAAAAACGTGCAAGTTGAGGAAAAGAGTTAACACAAATGTTAATTGTGCTGCTAAGGCAAATAAGTAAAAGACAGTTTTTGGTTTAAAAATAGATAACATCAAACCAACGCTTTTGATGTCAATCATTGGGCCAAATACCAGAAATGCCAACAATGAGCCACTACTAAAGGTGGAGGCAAAAGATAGGGCAAAGAAAGAATCGACTGTAGAACAAATTGACACCACTACTGCTAATATCAGCATGACCACAATCGAGCTAATAGGCCCAGCACCCAAACTGAGAATTAATTCACGGGGAGCTAATACTTGAATCGCAGCAGCGATCGCACTTCCTAAAATCATCACTCCGCCCAATTCCCTGAATTCTTGGACGCTATTATCTACCACTAGGCGCAGTTTATCTGCAAGGGGTTTATTGGTATTAGAAATTGGGGTAGTCGCCTGTACAAAATTAGCATCTATCCGCAGAGGTACACCTGCTTTTCCTCCTAAGATATAAGTCCCGGATTGCAAGATATTTGGTATCGCTTCTTGCTGTTCTACTTGGTAACGTTTACCACGGCGTTTGGTTTCAGGCTGCGCGGGTGGATTAAACTTCATATACCGAGCGATCGCAGGTTGGATTATCGGATTTAAGTCCTTTTGAAAACTGAAAGCAAAACCAATAATTGTGGCAATTGCTAGAGAAAATACGACTCGTAAGACCACTATTTCTGGCTGATCTCGAAATGCTGTCCAAGTTGACCAAATTACAATTGGGTTAATTGTTGGCGCTGCTAGCAAAAAACCAATGGCAACTGGTGTGGGTACTCCCTGAATCAGGAACCGCCGCGCTACCGGTACATTCCCGCACTCACACACCGGAAATAAAAAGCCGATCATGCTACCAACTAAAGCACCTAGTAGCGGATTTTTGGGCATTTTTTCTACTAATTTGCGCTCATCAACAAAAAATAGCAGCAAACTGGAGAATAAAACCCCAAGAAGCAAAAAAGGCATCGCCTCGACTAGCAGACTTAGAAATATCGTAAAACCATTGTTCAGTTGATTCATGTGCGTCGCAGTCAAAAGCGGTTTTTAGTTTTAGGGTTCTGCCTAGTCATTCTATCGAAATGGGGATCAAAAGCAGTTCGGGAAAATTAAACATCATTTAAGTAGCAAGTTATCTTACGTTTCAAATAGCGCTTAAACGCTACAAACCTTTGCTTCAGCCAAGATAGTAATTTTTACCTGAGTGCATTTACTGACGATGACCAGTTCTAAGATTGTCTAAGTTCAGAAATTGTTCCGATTATAGAGGGCAAGTAGCTGCATAGATGATTTGAAGTTACCTATGTTTATACTTACAGTAATTTGCTGGATAAGATATTAGCTCGGCTGTATTTTCATCAAGTATTCATAGTTATTCAACAATTGGCGATACCGAATAGCCCGTCGTAGACATCGCTCTTAGTTGCTACAATGACTGATTTTGGGTAGTTCTGGCAAAATCTAATCTGAGCTTTGCTTGATTTTTTACTATAAAAACTCTAAAAAGGCAAGACAAAAGTTTAGCGAACACGGTAAATGCTTGCAATACCTTGTGCTAATCGCTCTTTTGTATAAAAGTCGTTATTAGGCTAGCAGTCTGTCAACCGAAGTTTGAAGGATAAAGGAACGAACCGCAAAGACGCGAAGTACGCGAAGGAAGAAGAGAAATTGAAGAATTTATTTACGTTTTTGTGGAGTTCCCCAAATTTTGATTTGTTGATCGAATCCGCCACTGGCAAGAATTTTACCATTGGGACTAAAAGCGATCGCACTTACCCAGTCTGTATGTCCATTCAGTGTATTTATTAACTCACCTGTGGTTAAATTCCACAGTTTAATCCCATCTTTGCCGGCACTAGCAAGGGTTTGTCCATCGGGATTAATGGCGATCGCATTTACCCAGTTATTATGTCCTGTGAGGGTGCGGACTAATTCTCCAGTATTAATATTCCACAGTTTGACTGTGCGATCGCGGCTAGCACTCACTAATGTTTCTCCATCTGGTGTAAACATGACAGCGCTAACAACATTAGAATGAGCGACAAATTCACTGATTAATTTACCAGTACTCAAGCTCCATACCTTGATTACACCCTTACTATCACCACTAACCAAAGTCTGTCCATCAGGGCTAATGGCTAGAGTATAAATCAAATTATCGAAGCGTACTAGAGTCCCTAAAGGGCGCTGCTGTAGTAAATCCCATATCCGAATCCCATCCAAAGCTCCACTAATGAGAACTTTACTATCAGGAGACACCGCTAAAGATAATACATTACTGGTATGTCCGACAAAAGAGCGGCTAAATTTAAAATTTTTCAGGTTCCAGAGATTAATCGTGTTGTCATCACTACAACTAGCGAGGGTTTGTCCATCTGGTGAAATCACTAAAGACTCTACGGCTGCTTTGTGTGCTTTATTAATATCCGCCAACTTTTTGCCATTTGCTAGATTCCACAGGCGAATAATCCCCTCATTTTCTGCACCTCCACTCGCAAGAATTCTGTTATCTGGACTGAAAGCGAGAGATTTAACAGTTCCCTTATGTCCTGTGAGTGTGTAAAGCAGTTGGGCATTAGCAAAGCTGTTAGTAGTTTGGGAGTTTGGTGTTAACTCAATTGCAGCATGAGCTTGATGAATGTAAAACCCTTCCCAGATAGTCACTGGAAGGGCGACGGCTGCCATAAATGACAAGATAATATACGGACGCAGAAAATTATCCCCACCTCTTCCCTCACTACTCACACTTTTTCCTCACTTTTTATATACAAACAAACCACTTAGAACTATGAATTATCAACTCATAACGGGCTAAACCCTAGCTATCCGCTAACAGCACTCTTAAAGAGGTGGTTTTTTCTTAGAAACGCTTAACATTGGTAAAGGCGCACTAGAAGAACGAGAGGGCAAATAATGTTGCACCACAGGTTCCTCTGGTAGAGGACGGCGCTGCTGGAAACGCCACAACTTAAAGGCTAGCGCTATGCCTGTTGTTCCCAAACCAAAAGCGAACAACGACCAGCTATCATTCAATCCGCCAATCAGGGCATCTATAGCGCCCATCGTCACCAATACACTGATTAGTGGCTCTTTTCGGTAGGTTGACTTCAAAAAACGAGGTAATACAGCATTCATCACAGCTTGGTTGGTTCCAGTTCAGCTTTTGTGTATATTTACCAAGAATACCTCACCCTTAATTTGCCTTTCTCATCTAAGGCAGACACTAATTATGATTTTCTTTAGTAGGGGAGGAAGTATACTTATTAATTGCCTTGCATATACTAGTTGCAAGTCTATGATATTTCCATCACAAATAGGTATTTTGATTCCTCTCTTGCTTACATTCTAGTGCAAAGCCCTTCGCTATCAATTGCCAAAGTCAAAACCAACTGGTTGTTCCAGCTGGTTGAAACTCTTTTAACTACTAGCTTACAACTTGCACCTTGTGCTGGTTGGTGGCACTACTTCAGACCCAGCCATGATAGCACCCCTTGATTAGTGACATATTCAATCACCAGCATCAAAGCGAAGCCAATCATTGCGGCTCGACCATTCAAGCGTTCAGCATATTCGTTAAAGCCAAACTTCGGCTCTTGTAGTTTAGGTGTAATTGTTGGTTGTGTTTGTGTCATTTTTAAGAAACCTTTTTTTGCAAACGGGAGTTGATATGAGACTTCACAGGCAATACGGTTCTGTTAACGTTATTAATCTTTTGAAGATCCCCCCAACCCCCCCTTAAAAAGCTACCGTGTATACACAAGTCAGCAGACCTCTCCCCAAACCCCTCTCCGACGCGGAGAGGGGCTTTGAATCTTACTCCCCTTCCCTCGCAGGGAAGGGGCTGGGGGTTAGGTCTGGGAGCGCTTTGAGCAAAATAAGTCACTTGTGTGTACACGGTAGCCTTAAAAAGGGGGGCTTTTAACCCTCTTTTACCCCCTTTTTAAGGGGGTCGCCGCAGGCGGGGGGATCTTAACCGAACTGTATTGACTTCACAGTAATTGTCAGGTATAAGCGGTAAAGGTTAAAGGAATTGACTAATTTTTTGGGAGCATCCCGTTTTGGCAGATCGCCCTCAGACTAGAAGTCTGGGGCTATACAAACTAAACCCGCCTGCGCGGGTTTCAGAGAGTCCGCGTAGGCGGACTTCGTTTGTGTAGCCGCGTAAAGCCTTTGGCATAGCTTCGCTTAGCGCGTCAGCGTGCCGGAGGCTCTATTCCAATCGCCCAGTGTTTCTTGCCATTTGTGGATGCTCCCAATTTTTTCCCCTTCACCTTTACCCTAAACTTGGTAACTTATGAGCTAATTGCAGTGCTTGAATGCCAAGATGACTCGATCAATTCAGCAAAAGCTTCTTAGTAGGGAGCTATACAATCGCTCTTTTAATAAATTGTTACTATTCTTTATATATTGTATAAATACTGGGGTAATAGTCAAGGGCTTAAGTTTGGGGCTACTCAAATTAAATTCAGAAACTTAGAACCGAGATTAGCTATCTGTAATACAGCTATCTGCAATAGATCAGTAGCAAGCTTGAGATTCGCAGGCTAGAGTTAAACAAAAAAATTATCAGAGGCGATATATGGAAATCGGCGTTCCAAAGGAAAATAAGGATCAAGAATTTCGTGTAGGGTTAAGTCCTTCTAGTGTGCGGGTGCTGCGAGAAAATGGTCATAGCATCTTTGTAGAGACACAAGCAGGTAATGGTGCTGGATTCTCAGATGATGACTACAGAAGTGCTGGAGCCGAGATTGTCCCCACATCAGAAACGGCTTGGAATCGGGAATTGGTTGTGAAAGTCAAAGAGCCGTTGAAATCTGAGTATAAATTTTTGCAGAAAGGGCAAATATTATTTACTTATTTACATTTAGCCGCCGATCGCAAATTGACAGAGCATTTAATTGATTGTGGCACAACTGCGATCGCTTACGAAACTGTAGAACAACCTGGTGCAAACAAACTTCCTTTGCTCACCCCCATGAGCGTGATTGCCGGTCGGTTAGCAGTACAATTTGGGGCCAGATTTCTAGAACGTCAGCAAGGTGGTAAAGGATTACTTTTAGGCGGTGTCCCAGGAGTCAAAGCAGGTAAAGTAGTAATTTTAGGTGGCGGCGTTGTCGGCACAGAAGCAGCTAAAATTGCTGTGGGTATGGGTGCGATCGTGCAGATTTTAGATGTGAGTGTCGATCGCTTATCTTACCTAGAAACCTTGTTTGGCTCTAGGGTGGAATTGCTTTACAGCAACTCTGCTCATATTGAAGCCGCAGTCATTGAAGCCGATTTACTCATCGGTGCAGTTTTAGTGTTAGGACGTAGGGCCCCAACATTAGTATCGCGCGAATTAGTTAAACAAATGCGTCCTGGTTCGGTAATAGTTGATGTAGCTGTTGACCAAGGTGGTTGTATAGAAACTTTACGCGCCACATCTCACACAAATCCGGTATATGTTGAAGAGGGTGTGGTACATTATGGCGTTCCCAATATGCCAGGAGCAGTACCTTGGACAGCAACTCAGGCACTCAATAACAGTACATTACCTTATATCGTCCAGTTGGCGAACTTGGGAATTATGGCGCTAGAAGTTAACCCAGCTTTAGCGAAGGGTGTGAATGTGCAGAATCATCGCTTAGTGCATCCGGCTGTGCAAGAGGTATTCCCTGATTTGGTAAATTAAGGTGTGCAAGTATTAGGCGATCGCTTATTTTGATAGAGGTAGCGATCGGTAATTAGACTAATTTTCTTACCTTATGCGCGGATGGGTAGGTGTACAAAATGAGAAGGGGCAAAAAATGGCTGCTGCTCCATCTATACAATGCTTTCAGGGCAATAGTATTTTCAACCCATCCGCGCACCTTACGGGGACTGGCTTTCAGCGATTTGTATCTTGTGCTATTACTATTTGCTGTGTTATGATTCACTCATTCGCGCAACTGCACCTTGAAAACCAAATACAGCAGGGCTTTTAGACACCGGCGATTGCAATTCATCAAAATCCCTATTAGGGATTGAAACCAAGCCTACGCAAGGTAAGAGTACCTGTGCCAGATTGCAATTCATCAAAATCCCTATTAGGGATTGAAACGTAGAGTATACCCAGACGATGACGTGTATGTAAAATTGCAATTCATCAAAATCCCTATTAGGGATTGAAACGAATCTTGCGATTCCCCATCCAGCCGGAAAAAATTGCAATTCATCAAAATCCCTATTAGGGATTGAAACGGAAACAAAAAATTGGAAGTGGTGATTGATGATTGCAATTCATCAAAATCCCTATTAGGGATTGAAACAGGACTAAATCACCCATTCACCCCAATGAAATTGAGATTGCAATTCATCAAAATCCCTATTAGGGATTGAAACAAGATACGCAAACTTAGTTCTCTTTAGGAACGAATTGCAATTCATCAAAATCCCTATTAGGGATTGAAACGTCTCTGAAATACATTTAGAATATCCAGAGCAGATTGCAATTCATCAAAATCCCTATTAGGGATTGAAACTTGTTCCTGGGGGTATTAGAGTTTTTGGGCTACATTGCAATTCATCAAAATCCCTATTAGGGATTGAAACAAAAGCTTAACCATACTTATGATGAGAGTCAGATGGATTGCAATTCATCAAAATCCCTATTAGGGATTGAAACATCTGCTGGATGGGATGGTCAAAGTGGTGTTTGGATTGCAATTCATCAAAATCCCTATTAGGGATTGAAACAAGTTGACCCTAATTTATTCTGGCAGTTAATGATTGCAATTCATCAAAATCCCTATTAGGGATTGAAACCAATCAGATGTTATTGGCGTGGGTGCTAAGGTTACTATTGCAATTCATCAAAATCCCTATTAGGGATTGAAACCATTAGTGTTTATGTTGTATGTATTTAATATAGAATTGCAATTCATCAAAATCCCTATTAGGGATTGAAACATAATATTTTATTTATAAACTATACCTACATTATAATTGCAATTCATCAAAATCCCTATTAGGGATTGAAACGCAACTCTATCGCTGCTTTCATATCGTTTATTTGATTGCAATTCATCAAAATCCCTATTAGGGATTGAAACATCTAAAATATTGTTTAAGTTATTAATAATTCATTGCAATTCATCAAAATCCCTATTAGGGATTGAAACTACTAGGTAATAACAAAGCAATACCTGGGCAGAGATTGCAATTCATCAAAATCCCTATTAGGGATTGAAACACAAATCTATCATGATGAATTAGCGACTCAGCAAATTGCAATTCATCAAAATCCCTATTAGGGATTGAAACATGACATCCCACCTCTACCACATGAGCGTGGGATGATTGCAATTCATCAAAATCCCTATTAGGGATTGAAACACAAAAAAATTAACCTCTGCTCAACGAAAGCGCTATATTGCAATTCATCAAAATCCCTATTAGGGATTGAAACTTTGGGCGTGATGTGACAAAAACTGACTTTTGTCATTATTGCAATTAACTAAAATCCCTATTAGGGATTGAAACTAATAAACAAAGGGGAGATATTAAATCCGACTAATTGCTATTCATCAAAATCCTTATTAGGGATTGAAACAACTTATCACAGAGTCTCATATAAATAAGTAGAAGGATGCAAAATGCCGATTCTTCAGACTTCGCAGACTCGCTCTAAGCGAAGCCATGCCGGAGGCTTTACGCTGCGCTATGCGCCAGTCGTATAAAACTCATTCTGACTCCTGACTCCTGAATTCTGTTTCGATAAATTTTTCAAAACATCACCAAACTACCTTGAGTTTCTTCTTCTAATTCATAACCATCAGCCAGTTTTTCAATTGCTTGGTCAAGCATGGCCAAACCTTGATCTACCTTTTCAACCAAACTTAGCTGTCCTCGGAGTTCGGCAGCACCTACGAAACCCTTAGCATACCAAGTCATGTGCTTACGGGCTTGACGCACGCCGCGATCGCCTTTATATTCCCATAAGGCTTGTAAATGATCTCTTGCACATTCCAAACGCTGAATCGGAGTAGGTGTTGGTAATATCTCCCCAGTTTTCAGGAAGCGATCAATTTCTCCCACCAAAAACGGATAACCCAAAGTCCCACGGGAACACATCACACCATCAGCACCAGTTTGCTCTAAACATTTCACCGCCGCTTCAACGGAAAAAATATCTCCATTCCCAATTACTGGAATAGAAAGCACTTCTTTTACACGAGTAATCCATTCCCAACGAGCATTGCCATTGTATCCTTGAGCGCGGGTTCGTCCGTGGACTGTAATCATTTTTGCCCCAGCATCTTCCATCCGCTTGGCAAAGTCGAGAATAGTAATTTCGTTGTCATTCCAGCCAATACGGGTTTTGACTGTCACAGGTACATCAACAGCTTTTACCACTTCGCGTACAATTGCTTCTGCTACTTCTGGTTGCCGCAACAACGAAGAACCGCCACCATTTTTAGTGATTTTATTTACCGGACAACCCATATTAATATCAACAGTATCAGCACCTTCCGCCACTGCCTTTATTGCTGCTTCTGCCAAGAAATCTGGACGGCAATCAAATAGTTGAACGCTAATTGGGCGTTCGTTGGGATCTACCTCCATGATTTTGGGTAACTGCTTAACATAATGCAACCCCGTAGCATTCACCATTTCGGTATACATCATCGAATCTGGCGCATAGCGACGCACGAGACGGCGAAACACCATATCTGTCACCCCAGATAGAGGCGACTGGAGAACCCGACTTTTTACCTCAAAGGAGCCAATCTTTAAGGGTTGGGAGAGTCTAGCTTGAAGAATGGGAGAGAGCGAAATCATATAAAAAATTAAGAATTATGGGAATGGAAAATAACAGGAATATTTAGGGGTATCTGTGAGCAGTGGTAATTGTAGGTTAGGTATCCTGACTTGGAGGCTGTTTTTGCATTTCTTGCTGAACTTCCTCTAAACTCAAACCTAACTCTTTTGCTGTTTCTTCAAAACTCAATCCCAATTTCAATAACAAAGGTATCATTCTAAACTTTTCTTCACGCGCTCCTTCTTGTTTACCCTCTTTCTTGCCTTCTTCCTTGCCCTCTTGTTTACCCTCTTCCTTGCCTTCTTGATAAACTCGTGTTTGTTTCAAATCACTTAGCCCAAACATACCTTCAATCTCCTCTCGACTCATCGCCGGAAACTTATAAACCAAAATTGTCTCTATTAATTCTAGTAATTGCCGCCGTTGTGGTTCAATGTTGATTTCTTGCTGAGTTCTGTCTATTAACTGCCTAGCAGCTGTAATTGCTGTCTCCTCTTCATCGACCACTAATTTCATCGTAGCAATTCCAACTGGCAATGATGCAGTTTCACCTAATTCATTAAGATAAATACGACTGATACGCTTGCTAGTGAAAAATTCACTGTAATTCTTGATATCTGCTGTATCTAGACTGCGATTCGGATAGATAACTACTCCTCGCCAAGAATTTTTAGGTTTATTTTGGCGTAAGTATAAACAAATTTCGGAAAATAAGCGTGAATAAATTTCTGTGTCAGTTTGAAACTGGACTTCAACAAAATAAATTGGATTTTCTTCCCCTTGTGTTGGGAAAAAAACACCATCTATACGGAATGCAGTTTGCTTGATTTCAATTGAGGAGAATTTATAACCCTCTGCCGTTTGGGGTGGATTACCAATTAATTCAAAAAAGATGCCAGGAAGTTCTTGAAAAAAGCGGTAAAAAATGCTGTCAGTTTTCACGCTTGATGTATTACGGTGATTTAAACGGTTAGATTTTACCGTGAAATACTACTGATAAAAATTATTAAGCCGACTGCGGGAAGCAATCGGCATAACAAATTCCTGATAATTTAGTTGCAATTTAGCCGTGAGTTGCACCTTGAGGAGGACGCGAGACAACTTTTTTGGCTAAACCCAAAGTCTGCAATACTAAGATGCTCCACCAAGTAACATCAATTTCCCACCAAGACAACCCAGATTTTGCCATGTGGGGATAAGTATGATGGTTGTTGTGCCATCCTTCTCCATAAGTGACGAGAGATACCCACCAAAGATTACGAGCGCCATCATTAGCATCAAAGGTGCGATAACCCCACAGGTGTGATGCTGAGTTGACAAACCAGGTTGAGTGCCAAAGCAAGACACATCTGAGAAACACTCCGTAGAATACAAAAGGCCATCCTCCTAAAGCATATAGGAGTAGTGCGAAGGGTATTTGCAACAGCAAGAAGTAGCGATCTAGCCAGCAATAAAAGGGTTGTCTGGCTAAATCAGGGGCATATTTTTTATAGGTGTCATAGTCAAAAAATTCTGGGCGCGGGTAGAAAATCCACAATATATGGCTCCACCAAAACCCTCTTTGAGCAGAGTAGGGGTCTAAGTTGATATCTTCTGTGTGGGCGTGATGCTGGCGGTGTCCACCTACCCAAAAAATTGGCCCACCTTGCAAGGCCAGCGCTCCAATGAGGGCGATCGCATACTCTAACCACTTGGGGACTTGGAAACTCTTATGGCTCAGTAGTCTATGATATCCCAGGCAAATACCAATGCTCCCGAATAACCAGTGGAGAAACACTAGCAAACCTAATGCTGGCCAGGAGAAGAACCAAGGAGCCAGAAGTGCTAAGGCATGAAATGTAGCAAAAAATACTACATTTGTCCAACTGAGTTGAGGTGAGTTGCCTCTCTCAGGGGCGATCGCCCCAAAATTTGCGGTCATAAAAATTCCTGTTGATGGATGATGAAGCAATTTGCCTTTTCTCGGATGCCACCCCACAAGGGATTTACCCGCTCTGTATACTAGTTCGTTACAGTGAACCAGCGCGGTCTTGGGGGTTTCCCCCATTAGCGACTGGTGAACCCGTAGGGTAGAGTAAAGCAAGTATCACTTACATTTGTTATGCTAGCAGAACTCTGATACCCCTGCAAGTGCCACTTGCATTTTTCTATGTCGTCTCACCTCATCTCCACTCGTCAACGCCTAATTCAAGCTGCACTTGAGTTGTTTTCTGCTCAGGGAGTTAGCGCTACCACAACCCGGCAAATTGCTGAAAAAGCCGAAGTCAATGAAGTGACTCTATTTCGGAATTTTGGCAATAAGCATGGACTGCTTTTAGCTGTGCTGGAAGAGTCCGCAGCCTTTAAGGATTTAGGTGAATCCCTGGTGCGGCGGGCAACGCCTCCTGGCAATGTCTACCAAGCTTTGAAAGATTATGCAAGTGATAGCTTGCACGCATTAGAACGAGTACCAGAGTTTGTCCGGTCTGTGGTAGGTGAAGCCGACCAATTCCCGGCAGAAAATCGCCGCGCACTAGGCAGGGGAGTCACAGAGGCAAACCGTTATGTAGCTCAGTATTTAGCTACTGTAATCCAGCAAGGACACCTAAATACTTATTTACCCGCAGAAAAATTAGCTAGTTTGCTAAATGGGATGATCTTGGGATATGCCGTAATTGAGTTCACCAGCGAATTTCATGAACTTTGGGAGGATCGGGATGATTTTCTCGAAAATTTGGTGGAGTTGTTTTTACATGGAGCTATGTCATCCTCAGCAGAATCAGCAATAAACTGCTTACAAGGAGGCTTCAGCAGCACAGAAGTAGCGGATTTACCAGCTAGTTTAGTTCACGAAATTCTGCAACAAGCAAGGATTTCGGGAATCCGAGATTATGCCTTAGCTTATGTGTTATTCGGGGCTGGGTTATCCACCACAGAAATAATTCGCTTGGAGCGATCGCACCAAATCTACGATCCTCAAGGGCACTTCCTGCAAATTACAATCCCCGGATTTGTCCGTCAAGTGCCAGTAAATCAGTGGATTTTGGGCAAACGCTACGGTTCTTTTACCAATAATCCTTTAATTAAATGGCTGAAAAGTCGTAAAGATGCTCAAACAGCCATGTTTTTGAATGAAACAGGTAAACCCATGACAGAATCAGAGCTTGAGACACGCTGGCAAGTATGGAGTGAGAGACTATTAACTCCCCAAGGACAAGCGCCTGCGATCGCTCAGGCTCAACAAACCTGGCGCGTAGAAATGCTAATGCGGGGAATCACCTTGGAAAACCTGATTATTTTAACAGGTTGCGATCGCACCCAATTACAACCTTATGTCCGCCGAGCCAAAGAAAAATCCGCCCTAGAGCAAGCTACCCGTTTGGATCATAAGCCAGGATAGAGAGTGGGGATGAAGCAGATGGGTTTTTTTGCCAGTTTCCTCTATGTCAAGAAGTTGAATCTGGAGAGCTTGATCTGTGCCGAGGCCGATCCTTTGAGTAGGAAAAATTGCCAATCGATAAAAGAACCGTTTCTAATACACATCATCATGGTTGCCGAGATTTAGCAGGAGAATTGCCTCTTCGCCTTCCTCTGGGTGAGCTACAAATTCAAAAAGAATGCGATAGTTGTAGTCAATTGAGCAAGCCCAAATTCCAGCAAACTCACCTGAAAGCTTATGAGTTTTCAACGTGGGATGGAAAGGATCTGCGCCAAGTTGTTCTAGGGTTTCTTCAATCATGGAGCGTAGTTGAGGATTTTGACGCACCATGCGCTTAAAAGCACGCAGGGATTTTGAACTCCAGGCAATTTCTCTCAAGCATCCAACTCCGCTAAAAAGTCTTTCACAGAACCGTATTTGATTGCGCCTTCTGCAACCTCTTGGCGAATTTCTTGGACTTCTTCCAAAAGCTGCTCGCGTTGTTTACTATGCAACCGTTTTGCTAAAATTTCCAGCAATAACTGCTGTTCTTCTAACGATAAGGCTTCTGCAACATCTATCGCCTGTTGAAGTCGAGAGGTTTGGGAGATATCTGTCATCGTTTACGCCAACTAGGTTAGTAAGACTGATTCAATCATAGTTGCTGCTGTCTTGCGCGGTCGTGGTTTACTAAATTTCTTAGCGTACTTATTTTCCTTTTCTGGCACGGTGATGCCTTTACCTATTGTCCCTACTAGGCGATCGCATTTTCTACTCAATCCAAAATTTTAACGAGTATAACAGTAATGTAATCGAAATTTTAATCTGAGCTTCCCTTAAATAAAAACAACTAACTGTTGACATCTGACCTTTTTTAATTCAATGTATGGGCTATAAGTATGTTAAAAAGAAGAGGAAATAAAAGGATAATTTTTGGATTTTTTTTGCTAATAATATTCCATATAGTCGCCGCTATTTTAGCTTTGGGAATTGCCTCTATGATAGGAAGAAATCCTAGTGGTTATAAGTTAGCTCGTAATATTATAGTTTATGGAATATACGGATTTTTCCTTTGGCAGCTTATATATGTTATTCCACTATGTTTATGGCTGAAAAACAAAGGCAAAATTTATGTAATGAAAGGAGTAATCATCGCAGCAATTATTACTTTTTTAGTTTATTTTGGATGCTTTTTGTTAGTGACTGTAATATTGTTTAGGGTAAGATAATTACCGATTGCTATCAGATATAGAATAGACGATAGCTTTATTATGACAAATCTAGCGCGATCGCCTGACGCGTATCGCTGGTGTTATGGGGATTGCTGAGACTCAAAAAGTGACACTCAAAGCATTAGGAGCGATCGAAGCTTGTGAAATATCCTGGGAGCATCCACAAATGGCAAGAAACACTGGGCGATTGGAAATCGCGGCTACACAAACGAAGTCCGCCTACGCGGACTCTCTGAAACCCGCGCAGGCGGGTTTAGTTTGTATAGCCCCAGACTTCTAGTCTGAGGGCGATCTGCCAAAACGGGATGCTCCCAATATCCTCCGCCTCTTTTGCCCCATGCCTTACTCAATTCAACGGTTCCATAATGGCTCTTAAACCATTGCTAGAGAGTGTCTTGAGCATTTCTTTAGCGTTATATTCACTGCTAAATACTCCTGCTTGCATAACTCTTTGACCCTCCCAAACTGTGGGAAACGCACCAGGAGCAAGCGATCGCACTAAATCTTGATCCCTATCAGTGAAGAGTGGTACTACTACGCGATAACGGATACCAAATTGTGTTGCAGATTTACCGCCATAAGGAATAATTGCAGAACTTGTTTGCATATTGCGAGTATTATTAATGGCAATATTGTTATCAGGAAGTGGTAAAAGTGCTGACGCATTTGGGGCAGTAGCTTCTAGTATTGGTAATGGCTGCTGTGTTTGATTCCTCATGCTGGCAACTGAATTGGATGGGTACTTAGGGGCAGTAAATTCAATCGTATTAGGATCAATCCGCATATAATTCAACTGTGGTGTATTAGGCGGCTGTACTGGACTGGAAGTTGCAATTTGAGTGTCAGTTGGTATTTGTCTCGCCGACAAGCTACTAGGAGTCGGAAATCCGGCAACTTTAGATGTGGGTTGCTGTTGATTGGATATAGGCGTGGCAAGTGGTACATTGGCTGGCACTAATGGCAGTAGTTGACTGTTTAATTGTCCAGAAACAGGATTCTTTGCTGAAATGCTGTTGCTGATTTGCCCATTAGTAGTTTCAGAGATTTCGGGAGATGAGAAGGTGATTTCCCCAGTTGGTGGTATTTCTTGTAATACATTGTTGGGAGCCGATTGAGAATTTTGTGCTGCTAGTGCTATTGTCCCGTTAATATCTACCTTGCCAGTGATGCGATCGCTCACAAGATTATTTCCGCCAGCAGAAATCACCTGTTTAGCAGCGCTGGCGTTAATATCATAGCGGGCATTATTTTGAAATTGATTACCCCCAGGTTCCGATGCACTACCCAAATCTGGCATTGCTTGCGCGATCGCAACTAAACCATCTTCTTTATTATCTTGAATAATATTATTCCGTAAAATCGGGTGGGACTTTGCTTGCACTACAATTCCCGATCTATTGTTCTGAATTTGATTGCCTATGATTATCGGAGCGGCATTTTGGGCAATATTAATCCCAAAACCCGTTTGGTGAAAAACATTTTCCTTCACTTGAGGGCTGGAATTCCCGGCAATTGTGATGCCATTGGCTCCATTGCGATCGAAGTAATTCTTGCTAATGGTAGGTGCAGCATTACCACTGACAGAAATCCCATCTTGAGTACTGCCGGTAAATGTATTTTCCGCGATTACCGGATCGCTAGATTCAATCCATAAACCGTAACCCCGGCGATTGGGATTCGTCACCGTCACCCCAGTGAGCAAAGCTTTGCTTGCTCCCACAATTGTGACGTTTTGACCGGCAAAGCTGCGGCTCAGGTAATCACCACCTCCCTGAATGATAATGTCCTTACCTTGATTGCTAGGGTTGCCTTGAATTGAAACACCCGGTTTCAACATTAAGGGAAATTCCTCTCCAGTCTCGGCGCTATAAGTGCCCGTGGAGAGCATAATTACAGTATTGGCGTTAGCTAATAGCAACGCATGGGTAATAGTTTTCACAGGAGTGGATTCGCTGCCATTACCTGCGCTGTCATTTCCACTATTTGGGTTGACAAACAGCACGTTAGCCTGAGAATTTTTTGTCTCACCTAGAGGTGCTGAATTTGGTGTTGATGGGATCTGAGCGATGGCACTACCCAGGAACGCCATACTTGTCGCTCCCACACTTACGGTAAAAGATAATACTGATAAACTAAAAAATAAAAGTCTTGCTGATTCCAGAAACTTCAGCTTTGCAAGCATAATATCTACTCTACGGTACTTAGAAAACACACAATAGTGAATCATATTTAACATAACTCCTGAGAAGTAACAATAAATTCTTATACTCTTAGAGAATATTATGTCGATAATATTACTCACATATTGACCGATTAGCGATTTTTAATACAGGGTAATAAATGATCTTGTGTCTGTTCAACAATATGTCCGCCAAAATACCCTCACCGAAAAGAGCTTGTCATTATTCACATCTGACGATCCCCGCCTCAAAATAGAATTCCAAGGGTGATAGCTTGCATTCTTCTCAAAAGCAGGATTTACGCAAAAAATAGTCCAAACCTTTATTTTCTTCTTAGGGCAATTCATGAATTGCCCCTACACGTGCAATACGGTTCGGTTAGGGTTTTTTGATGAAAATTCTAAATCACAAAGACGCGATAAATCGCCATCTCTACAATAATCAATTCTTCGTCTTGACGGCGATTTATCGCGTCTCTTGGCTTAACCGAACCGTATTGCCTACACGTGTACTTTTGCGTAAGTCCTAAAAAGGACTAAACAAGAACAGGACTTACGCAAAAAATCTTCCTCAAAAGACAAATACCCTCTAAATAGTATCTATGCAGTCTCAATTTAATTTGCCCATTGGAGATTTTCTGATGTATCCCTTTCGGCTAGTCCTTTGTAAGCTCGTTGTTCACCCTAAAATACTTGACTAACCTTAGTGCAAAACTGTAGCCTCAAACTACCCTTATCACTGCCTATGAGAACATGGGATAATTTATCATAACCCTCACTAATACGTTTTTTTGCGTAGATTCAGCAAAAATTGAGTAAAAAAAAGCAAATTCATTAACTTATGGTTACTAAGAGATATGATAATTCGCATTTTGATGAAAGCACTAACGGGGTTGTTGTAATGGTCGAGCCTTACAGCCAAAAAGAGAAAGTCCAGCAAGTTGTTTACCGCATTTTAGATGCCAATTTAGACCGTGCCCGTGAAGGCTTGCGAATTATTGAAGAATGGTGTCGCTTTGGCTTGAATAATGCCCAGTTAGCTCTTGAATGCAAGGGACTGCGACAAGAAGTAGCTAAGTGGCATACTTCGGAATTACGGGTGGCGCGAGATACACCAGGCGATCCTGGGACTGAGTTAACTCATCCTCAAGAAGAAGAACGAGCTAGTATAAAATCGGTGTTGCAGGCTAACTTTTGCCGTGTCGAAGAAGCCTTGCGGGTCTTGGAAGAATACAGCAAGCTTTATCAGCCAAATATGTCTAAAGCTTGTAAGCAGATGCGTTATCAGGTTTATACCCTAGAAAGTAGTTTAATGGGTCATCAGCGCCATCAATTGTTATGGCGATCGCGTTTGTATCTTGTTACCTCCCCTAGTGAAAATTTGTTGAATAACGTCGAAGCTGCACTCAAAGGGGGATTAACGCTTTTACAATACCGCGACAAAACCGCCGATGATTCTTTGCGTCTGGAACAAGCCAGAAAATTACGGCAGTTATGCCACATCTACGGCGCTTTGTTCATTGTTAACGATCGCGTGGATCTAGCTTTAGCTGTCGATGCAGATGGGGTGCATTTGGGACAACAAGATATGCCTATTGCTGTTGCTCGGCAATTACTCGGTTCCCAGCGTTTGATAGGTCTATCTACCACAAATAAAGAAGAAATGCAAGGAGCAATTGCTGAAGGTGTAGATTACATTGGCGTGGGGCCAGTTTATGAAACTCCCACGAAAGTAGGTAAAGCTGCAACAGGTTTAGAATATGTCAGCTATGCTGCGAAAAATTGCTCAATTCCCTGGTTTGCCATTGGCGGAATCGATGCCAATAATATCAACGATGTGATCGATGCCGGAGCCGAACGGGTGGCGGTAGTGCGATCGCTCATGCAAGCTGAACAGCCTACCCTAGTAACACAATATTTGCTCTCCCAACTCAATCGCATTAAACCAGAACTTTAAAATAGTCATTTGTCATTCGTCATTTGTCATTTGTCCAAAGTGAGTAACCAATGCCCAATTCCCAATTCCCCACATTTATGTCTAATGAGATTACGATTCAGGTCAATGGGGAAACCCATAGCTGCTCATTTGAAACTTCTTTACCCGATTTGCTCCAAAAATTGGGTTTCAATCCCCGCTTGGTAGCTGTAGAATATAATGGCGAAATTTTACATCGCCAGTTTTGGACGCAAACAAAAGTGCAACCAGGCGATCGCTTAGAAGTGGTAACTATTGTTGGTGGTGGTTAGTTAGTTTGAGCTAGCAAGCCCAAATCCTTGAGGCTGCGTCGTGTAATCTCAATGCGGACGGGTGCATCTTCCGATTTTTGCATATCAAGGGTTGTTGCGAAAAAGTAGACGTTTTGGTTTTGCTCTAAATAACCCACAAACCAACCAACGTTTGGTTTAATACTCGTTAACCATCCCGTCTTTCCTCTCAGTGTGTAGTCTGGAGTTTGTTCGCGTACCATAATGTCTTTGACAAGATTTATTGTCCGTTGGGAGAAAGGCAAATCGCCTTGATACAACCGTTGCAAAAACTTAATTTGCTCTTTGGGTGTAATTTGCAATAGCTGCTGTTGTAGCCAAAAACGATCAATGTCTGCGGCGATGCCAATTTGACGATTCCCGTAACCTACTTTGTTAATAAATTGCTGCATTCGTCCATATCCAGCCTTACGCGCTAGTACTTGATAGAACCAAACAGTTGAATCTTTAAAGGCTTGACGCAAATTTGTATCATGATTCCAGGCATCAATCTCTCGATGAATTCCATCCCAAGTGAGAACCGCCACATCATCAGGAACTACACCTATTTCTAAAGCTACCAGCGCGTTAAAAATTTTGAATGTCGAAGCTGGAGCAATCGCAGTTACATTACGCTGAGGATTATGTTCATAGATGCGATTATTTTTTGAGTCGTAAATCAAGATTGAGCCTTCACGCCCAAATTCTTGAAAGTGTCGCCCAAAATTTGGCCCTTTAACAGCAGGGAGTTCAGATGAGTTTGAAGCCGGTTGAGCCAGAATATGCATTGTTCCAAAGCTAATTACACTCAATACAGCAACACATCCAATGAGTGGAAATATAATAGCTTGCATTCGGTAACGCTGAAGAGATTGCCACATCAGAAACAAGATATTTTTCATTACATATTTAATAAAATCACAACGAGATTCTACACTGTAATCTTGCTCATTTGCGGAGGGGCACATAGCTGTTCGCCCCTAGTCAATGCACATTCATTTTATAAAATCGCGTTTCTTCCCTCTGATTTGTAAAGCGTTCGATGAAGGGTTCTACGCTTGGCTAATTCTTTACCTTTGCGGCCGAGTCGCTCACGTAGCTGTTGGTCTTTGCACAACCGATTGAAAGCTTGAAACACTTCATAGCCAGAATTGGGATTAACCAGTATGCCATTTTCTCCATGCTCAACTGTGTCTAGAACACCGCCTAAACGAGGGGCAATTACAGGTTTACCGAAGTAACTTGCTTCTAAATAAACCATACCAAAACCTTCCATATTATTAGGTTTAGTATCCAATAAAGTCAGCATAGCAAAGATGTCGCAAGCGGCATAATAACCTGCCAATTCCCGCTCCGGCACATATCCAGCAAAGTGGACGCGCTTATCTACCCGCAAACGATGCGCCAGAGATTTCAGTTCCGATTCACTTGGCCCCTGACCGCAGATTATATAGTGGACATCAACCCCAAAAGTTAGCAATAGTGGGATGTTATCAATCACTCGGTCGAAACCTTTATGTTTTATTAGCCTTCCTATGGAGAGAATAACTATTGCTGAATCGGGAATGTTATGTGCCTGACGCACGCGCACACGTAAATCATCAAGGTTACTGAGACTTGCTACATTATTACCAAATTTTTCTGGTCTGATTACTGGGTTAATGATGTGGGTAGGAGTATCTAATCGTAAAGCAGTTCTGAGGTAGTCTTGTGTATAAGAACTGTTACAAACAATACCTTCGGCTCTATGAAGTGTTAATTTAAATAGCGATCGCAGCACAGGATTGTGTAAAGTAGAAAGAAAATCATTACCGTGTAGATAGATAAAAAAGCGAATAGGTAAGAAATAACTCAATAGCAACAGTGAAGGAAAATCATAGCCGTGGCCCCACTCTATATAACGGTAGTGATAGCGAAAATAGAGTTTGATTGCTAGCACAAATGAGCAGACAATATTCGCAAAAGGCTTCAGGATATTTCCCACAAAGCCACTACGCCAATATCTAGGATAAAACCAGCGATACACTGGAAACTGTTGACTTTCATCAAATACTTTATCTCCTGAGCAACTAGCCGCCAGCACAATAACTCGTTCTGGATCTTGGAGACAACGATTGTACATATATTCTCCAATTACAGCTTCTTTCGGCAAGAATATCCGCGATATAACTAGGATATCTGGGTATGCAGCTTTGTCTCTGATTTCGGCTGTTAGTTGAGAAATATGTTCCATAATCAAGTTGATAAATTTACTTCAAATAATTTTGAATTTATTTACAATTAGGATTACTTTCAAAGCCATAATTATTATTTTATTTCTTTTAAAACGAATGTGGTAGACAATCTTGAAGGCATTTTAGAAGATTAGCCAGTAAGATTATTTTTTTATTGTGTTGATTTTATTTTTGCAGCAAATTTCTCAACATTTGAGAATTTCTGTGCATGATGGACAATAAATAAAATCTAGCACTTGTAGTCCAATGTAGTCAAATTTCTCAATGGAGAACTGTTGCAAAAATTACGAAATTTACCTACGTTCACTAGAATATACTGAATAGTCTAAACTGTTGTGCCAAAATGCCAAAAGTTTAGATAAGTATTTGATAACTATCTGTGTCTGCTTAGTCGTTCTGACAAGCATTACGTCCACTTTTAACACTATCATATACACGTAATACGAAGGTGTCTAGCTGTAACTAATATCACTTGAAATAAAGAGATTTCCTCTTGTATTCTGACAGAACAAGTAGGGTGAAGTATTAAAAAATTAGTCAAAATAATCATCAAAAATGAGAATCATCTGTATAATCCAAGACTGTAGCCTAGAAGATGGCCCGTCTAAGACGTAGCCAAAATTGGCCGAGCGCAAATTTCTGTGATGATGAACATATCTTAAGGTACGGTTCCCCAGTCGAGAAATCCCCCCTGCGATCGCTGCCTACGCCAGATAAGACGCGGTAAATTGAATATGTAGCCTTTAAAAATGAATGCTACAAAGCTTGCTGGTTACAGACTAGCGTCAGCGACATAACCGCAAAACTCCTACCAACATGGGGAGAAATCATAAAAATTCTGTTTTCCAAGCGATTGTATTATGCGTAAAAAACTACAACAAATCATCAAACCACTGTTAAAAACCTTCTTAGCCCTAAGTTTGGTGTTAGCTTTGGCTCTTAGTCACGCCGATGGAGCATTAGCAGCCCGCAGTGGGGGCCGGATCGGTGGTGGCTCCTTTAGAGCGCCTTCCAGCCGCACCTATACACCGCGCACTTATGCACCTCCTGGTGGGGGCGGATACTATCCTGGCGGTGGTTTTGGTGGTGGTTTTGGCTTTCCCTTCCTACTTCCCTTCTGGGGTATTGGGGGAGGATTTGGTGGTCTATTTAGCATCTTAATCTTCTTTGCGATCGCTAATTTCTTATTGCAAACTTTCCGCCGCGTCTCTGGCGGTGAAACTCCAGAAGCAGATTACAGCAGTAACTCTCCTGTTTCTGTAACTCGTTTGCAAGTAGGTTTGTTAGCTCAAGCCCGTGAATTGCAAAATGAACTCAACCACATTGCCGAAACTGCTGATACTAACACCCCAGAGGGAAGAGCAGAAATTCTGCAAGAAGCCAGCCTAGCTTTACTCCGCCATCCCGAATACTTTGTATATGCAGGTGGTGGCACTCAACAAGCCAGTTTAAATTCAGCTGAAAGTCAATTTAATCGGCTGTCACTGGCAGAACGCAGCAAGTTTAGCGAAGAAACTCTTTCTAATGTCAACAACCAGCTAAAAGCAGCCCTTGCCAAAGAAGCTTTACCCCAGGCTGGTGAACTAGACAACCCCACTCGCCTATTTACTGAAGGCGCTGGAGAATATATCATCGTCACCTTGCTGGCGGCAACACTAGGCAAATTTGAAATCCCCACAGCGATTAACAGTGCTGATGATTTGCGTCAAGCTTTGCGCCAAATTGGTAGTATCCCTGGCGAAAAACTTCTGGCAATTGAAGTACTTTGGACTCCGCAAGCTGAAAATGATACGCTGACATCTGATGATGTACTGGCAAATTATCCTGATTTGAGACTTGTTTAACGCTTCGCACTCAAGCGCGAAGAAATAACTTGCATCTTGGTGCAACAAATAAGTTCTCCTTTGAGAGGAATAACTAGAAAACCGTTTGTCAATGACAAGCGGTTTTTTTGTATAACCTAGATATACCAGGAATTACGCACTGAGAACTAAAATCTAGATCCTCCCTAACCCGTCTTAAAAAGGGAAAAACTCTCAAAGCCTCCTTAAAAAGGGGGTTGGGGGATCTATTATGCGTAAGTCCTATATACTTAACTATCTTTTAGAAAAATTATTCTTAGCCAAGACTTTGCTAATATTATCAAAATGTTATACACGTAAAGCGTTATCTTATGCCTAATGTTGAAGCCGACGAAAACCGAGAGCATCGCATTAAAACAGAGATCCTTGTAGATGCTGAAGACAAAGAAGACCGAGCAATGGGTTGGTACTATTACCTCGAAGAGACTCTGAATTTTCCCTTTATGGCTAAATGGACTAAGAAGTCACGCAAATCAGGCTCTACGGAGGAGAAGCAAGTGGAAGTGCTGGGTATGGCCCCAGATGATGAGTGCTTAAAAGATATGTTGGTAGAAGTGGCTTATATTAATGGTAAGGATGATGATGTATTTTCTGCAAAGTTATCCGAAATAACAGCCATTGATACTGACAGCGAAACTCAAGAAGCGATCGCAGACTGGCTCTATTGGATTGCCAGAGGATATAAGTTTTGAAGAAGAATGCAGAATTCAGAATCAATTAGCGCTCTTTTATTACTCCGAAAAAATAAAATATTCGTAGGTTGGGTTGAACTTTAGTGAAACCCCAACAAAATCAGAGATTGTTGGTGTTGGGTTTCGTTCCTCAACCCAACCTACGCCTAAGTTCATCAAAGTCCTTAAAAATAAGGGTGGATGATTTTTATCCCACGAGAGTCATAAAAGAGCGTTAGTGGGAGACTTAAACCTATTTATTCAGCGTTCGCCGCAGTCCGCCATCACAGAATTCAATTCTGTTCGCGGATCGTGCCGGAGGCATTATTCTGGCTCCTGATTCCTGAATTCTGTTTTCTAAAATTTTAGGATAAATATCGAATGACGCGGCAGGGATTACCAGCAGCGACAACATTCTCAGGTATATCTTTGACAACTACACTGCCAGCACCAATGGTTGTGTTATCACCAATAGTCACACCTGGACAAATAATTGCACTGCCACCAATCCAAACATTATTACCGATGTTAATTGGCGCAGCTAATTCTCTACCAGAAAGGCGAATTTCTGGCTCTGTAGGATGATAAGCAGTATAAATTTGTACATAAGGAGCGCACAAAACATTTTCACCAATGTGAACAGTATTGCAGTCTAAAATTACACAGCCATAGTTCATATAAAATTTGTCGCCAGCAAAAATATTACTACCATAGTCACAGTGAAATGGTGGCACAATTAATACTTTGTCACCGATCTTTCCAAATAACTCTTGCAAAATTTGCTGCCGTTGATCTTGTTGTTCTTCAGTTGTAGAATTGTACCTTCGCAACAGACGACTAGCTCGTTTATTTTCGGCAGTCAATTCTGGATCTTCTGCCAGATATAATTCGCCTGCAAGCATTTTCTGTTTTTCGGTTTTTTCCATGACTAACTTATGAGGCTTTTCAGTTGTGCATGTAAGTCCTATAATTAACTAAATATGGCATAAGTGGCTTTTCCTTGCCGTTTAGCTCGGTACATCGCAATATCAGCGTCCCGTAGCAGAGTTGCAGGCTCTTCATAACTACTAAAATTCCAAGCAATACCAATACTAGCTGTAGTAGATAATTCACATCCGTTCAGATAAAGTGGCGATCGCAAGGATTCTTGAATCCGTTTGGCAACATTGGTAGCGTCGCTAATGTCTTTAATATCCTCTAAAAGAACTGTAAACTCATCACCACCAAATCGCGCTACAGTATCACCACCACGTAAGCACGACTCTAAACGTCTAGCGATCGCTACTAAAAAATCATCCCCTATTCCATGCCCAAAGCGATCGTTAATCTCTTTGAAGCCATCTAAATCCAAAAATAAAACTGCAAAATAATAATCGCTTCTGCGTTTGCTGCGCTCAATTGTTTGTCTGAGCCGATCTAGAAATAAAACACGATTTGGTAATGCTGTCAACCCATCATAAAACGCATTACGGATCAGTTGCGCCTCTGTCTGCTTACGTTTGGTGATATCTTGAAAAACTAAAACTGCACCAGTAATATTACCATTGCGATCGCGGATGGGTGCAACATTATCCCCAATCGCTATCTCTTTGCCATCTTTATTAATCAGTGTGCAGTTTTCTGGGAAATCCAAAATTTTACCTGTTTTGATTACATCTGTGGCTAAATTTTCAATTTTTTCTCCTACATCTTTGTCAACTAACTTAACGACTTCTACTAAATCTTTACCGAATGCTTCACTTTGCTTCCACCCCGTGATTAGTTCTGCTGTGGGATTCATCATTTGAATACAACCATTTGCATAAGTCACAATCACTGCACTGCCCATACTATTAATAATTGCTGCCAGCTTCTGTTTTTCTTCGTATAATATCTTTTTGCTCTGATGTTTGTATAGAGTCATTTCAATCGCAAAATGTAAATCACTTTCAATAAATGGTTTAACTATGTAACTAAAAGGCTCACTTAGCTGGTTTTTATATAATGTTTTATATTCCGAACACTCTGTTAAATATACTACAGGTACATGGAAGTGATTCTGGATGATATCTGCTACGTGTACACCGTCGATTTCCCCTGCTAGGCAGATATCAATTAATACTAAATGTGGATGAGTTTCTGCTACCTTTTTTATTGCTTCTTCACCAGACTTAGTGGTTTCTGATACGGAATAACCTAATTTTTGTAAACTTTTTCTAATATTTGAGGCTATGATGTTTTCATCCTCAACAACTAGGATTTTGCGGGCGAACATGGTGAAACAACCTGTTTGCTAAGGTTCAGATTTTTGTTGTCAGTGTCAACTCAATACAAAAGTTCTTATTTTATCATAAACAATCTTTTACGACTCTGTAGTATTGCTTGATATAAATACTTACTAATGAGCAAATAGCATCATGTTATTAACCTCCGATAATTTCTGTGTTTGTCAAAGCTAATTGTAATTACTCTATGCAGCTAATATCATGCCATTAACGTAAAATGCAAATTATCATATAATTACCAGCAATCCAAAATTTATTTTCAACAATATGCAAGCAATCATTCTCCTGAATAAAATAAATATTAAGTATAGTATTTATGTCAAAATTAATCAAGATTGAAGAAGAATTCAGCTATTTTGAATGGGCTAAACCCTAGCTATCCGCTAACAGGAGTCAGGAATCTTGACGCTCTCTACGAGACGCTCTTGCTAGCTTGCTTCTTTGTAAGAGGACGCGGACTCGCTATCAGTCGGGGATTCAGACGCGCGATGGTTACTGAGCGTAGCCGAAGTTCTGAATTGTTGTACCACCAAATTTTCTTGTTTTGTGGGGGTCTTAAACGCCGATTATTCATCCGCTTTTTTGTTTAGAATACCTTTCCTGTATTCTGTTAGCGGATAGCTAGGGTTTAGCCCATCATGACTCCTGAATTCTGTTCGATAAAAGTTAATTAAATCACAGTATATTACTTTCAAGTAAATTGAAAAAATTAATATAGTATGTTGTATCTAACATGATAAGAACAAGGAGATATTGCGCCTTGTTTCACCAAGTAATCTTGATTTTGTACAGTTTCACAAAGAATTGGGATGAAACTTTGAATTGTTAATGAAAGAGTATTACTTAAAAGTATTCATTGGTTTGAGTTAATACTTAATAATATAGGACTCCGATTTAATTTTTGAACAAATTAAGTACCAATCAAAAAGGCTTATTCCCTACTCCCCACTACTTCGGCTTACCTCGACTTCGCCCTTCGGCTACGCTCAGGACAGGCTCGGCACAAGTCGCTCAGTACAAGTCCCTATTCCCTACTCCCACCCTATGCAAGTCAGTTCAATAATCAAAGCGGATCACTATAAATTCTTTTAACTGAAAATATGCAAGTTAAATGCTCATCAGCAAATAACATGATTTTTTAGTGTTTTTTGATAAAGAGCAAGTGCTGGGGGCAATGGCAGGAAAGGTTCTCTTTGTGAGATATTTCCGCGCTCCATGTAAACCCCCTGTTTTTGCTAGTTTATAGATATTGACAAGAAAAACACGTTTTGTGATTTAGAGATTGGACTTACTTTTAGTAAGTTCAATACTAATTTTGCCACCGAAATCTGGAATAGGTGCAGCAGGTTTGCTCAAGATGACTTGGACTTGTGTTACACGATCGCACTCTTGGAGAATAGAATCTGCGATCGTTGCTACCAATTTCTCCACCAAAGCAAACTTAGACGTTTTGACCAGATGTTGTATCAAGCTAATGACGCTGCGATAATCTAAAGTGTCTTCGATCGCGTCAGTCTTGGCCGCTGTGGAGATATCTAACCATAACCTCACATCCACCTCAAACCATTGTCCTAGCACCTGTTCTTCTGGTAGATACCCAGTGTAGCCGTAGCAGCGAATTCCCGTTAAATGAATGCAGTCCATAAAAGTTTGAGAGCAAATTGGGCATTTTGTAGAAAGTGGAGCAAGTTTGCTTGGAGATTTTCTTTCCTCCAAACTCACGTCGGGATGTTGGGTTCCATGACCACATTTGTGAGGGTTGGTTTGCAACCCACCCTGACGCAAAGGTGATTCCAAAGTGTCGAGGATCGGCTTCCCTCCCTCGGACTTCTCTTCACCAAACTTTCCCAGATGGATTTTAAATTAAATTTCCCTAAACAAAATCTAAAATTTCAGATTGTTTTATAGCTATGTTTGATTTAATGCCGATCGCCTTTAGGAATGTTAATCAACTTTGGGCTTACATTTTAACAGAGACGCTAAAGCGGTTGGGATTGACTTGTGCCATCATTTGCCCTGGATCGCGCTCTACACCCTTAGCAGTAGCCTTTGCTCAACAAGTACCTGAGATTGAAGCGATTTCCATTCTCGATGAACGTTCCGCCGCCTTTTTCGCCTTGGGACAAGCTCAAGCAACCGGACGCGCTGTGGTGTTAGTTTGCACCTCTGGTACAGCAGGAGCAAATTTTTATTCAGCAGTCATTGAAGCCTCATATAGTCGCGTACCACTGTTGATATTAACCACCGATAGACCGCCAGAATTGCGAGATTGTCACTCTGGGCAAACTGTAGATCAGTTGAGATTATATGGAAACTACCCAAATTGGCAAACAGAGTTAGCCTTACCCTCTGCTGATTTGGGAATGCTAGCTTATCTGCGACAAATGGTAATTCATAGCTGGGAAAGGGCGCAAACTCCTACAAAGGGACCAGTACATTTAAATATTCCCTTTCGCGATCCCTTAGCGCCTCTTCCTGATGGAATTGACTTGAGTTATTTGCGATCGCAGTTTCAACCAGAAGATTTTTTTGCAGGAATAGCAAGTACTACCCCATTCCCCATGCCCTATGCTCCATTCCCCATTCTCCAAGAATGGAAAGAATGCGATCGCGGCATCATTATTGCAGGTGTTGCCCAACCGTCGCAACCAGAAGAGTATTGTAGAGCGATCGCGCACCTTTCCCAAACTCTCAAATGGCCAGTGCTAGCTGAGGGACTTTCTCCAGTCAGAAATTATGCCGAACTCAACCCTTATTTAATTTCCACTTATGATCTGATTTTGCGAAATCAGCAACTGGCAAAGCAATTAGCGCCTGAAATGGTTATTCAGGTGGGTGAAATGCCTACAAGTAAAGAACTGCGTACTTGGATAGATGCAACCCAACCCCGACGCTGGGTAATTGATCCTAGTGACCAAAACCTCGATCCTTTGCATGGGAGGACGACGCATTTACGGATATCTGTAGAAGACATAAAGGTAGAGCAAAGAAATTTATCTTTCTCCTCAGACTATTTGCAGCAATGGTGTGATGTGGAAGCAAAGGTTAGGTTCGCTGTTGACCAGACGATGGGGAAAATAAATGAAATAATTGAGAGTAAAGCAGCTTGGTTAATTTCTCAGATTTTACCGCCAGGAACGCCACTATTTCTTGCTAATAGTATGCCTGTGCGGGATGTGGAATATTTCTGGAAACCAAATAATTTAGGAGTGCGATCGCACTTTAACCGGGGTGCAAATGGTATAGATGGCACATTATCCACAGCTTTAGGAATTGCCCATCGCCAGCAAAGTAGTGTGATGTTAACGGGAGATTTAGCGCTGTTGCATGACACCAATGGTTTTTTAATCCGCAATAAATTTGTCGGACATTTGACGATTGTGTTAATCAATAACAATGGCGGTGGTATTTTTGAAATGTTACCTATTGCCAAATTTGACCCACCATTTGAAGAGTTTTTCGGCACTCCCCAGAATATCGATTTTGCTCAGTTGTGTGCTACTTATAATGTCGAGCATGAATTGATTACTTCTTGGCAGCAGTTGCAGCAAAGATTAAACCCACTTCCAGCTAATGGAATTCGGGTTTTGGAGGTGCAGACAAATCGCAAAGCAGATGCTAAGTGGCGACAGGATAATTTAAAAAACTTTGCCGCCGATATTGACATTTAAGTTTTTATTTCTGAATAGCATAATTAAATATAGCGATTAGGTTAAACTCTGATGCCTTCGTAGTTCGTTAAAAAAGTGTGTCTTGGTAATCAGAAATTTGGTGACGAAAATCGTAGACTAAAAGAGCATTGAAATCACGCATTTCAAGTTGAAACTCGTTTTCCCACCATTCAGGAACACCAACCTGCGCCTGGTCAATAAATAATGGCAAATACTCTGGAAGCTCATCATGAAGACCTCTAAATTTATTGTAATTTGGTGATACTGATGTCATTTCAAGTTGAAAATATTGTTTTAAATAGTGCTGTAATCCACCACCATTTGCTGTAATTAAGGGACAACAAGCAAAGCAAGAAAATGGTCTAGAGAGCTTGAGAATGTCAGTAGCTTTGATTTTAAGGGGATAACCTAAAATAAAAGCGTTATGGATTTGCTGACCACCTGCCAGAAAAACTCCATCATTTTGATTGCTCAGTTTTTTATTGCACATCTCATAGTTAATAGCTGGGCTATAGAGTGCATAAAGAGAAATTGCATTAGCTCGCTTAGAATCTTCTAAAAACTTATGAATTTGTAGACCATGCTTATTAGCATAGGCTATTTTGTCATAGTTATCATCAGTTGATAATTTCTTCGCCTGAATGCGGAAACGTACATAGTTCTGAGGAAATAAAATCCACCATTCCCAATCTGCCCCAGTTTCACGAGCCTCTTTAATCCGAGTAAAAGTATGATAGTGGATATTTGGCACTTTAGTAGATATATGAAATAACCAGGGTTAGCGCGTCTCAAACCCTATTGACAGAGGGATTATGGCAGAGGGTCTGAGTTTGGGAGAGCCGCAGCCAAAACAGAAAC
>NZ_JABXKH010000098.1 GCF_017115105.1 Nostoc sp. NMS2 | reverse complement strand
ACAAATGACAAATGACAAATGACAAATGACAAATGACAAATGACAAATGACAAATTAAAATCCCGCTATTGGGTCTGGCTGCGATTGAAGGTATTGGAGGAATCCGTGTAATTCTTCTTCAGTTAGCAAAGTCCGCCCCCGTTTACCGTAGGTTTTAATCAGATGCTCCCGTCCCTGTTCTGGTGTCCAGTTTAAACGCTGAAGTTCGACATCTGTTTTAGCAATTACATCCGATAAATCCACGGGTTCAGCTTTCTTCTTTCTCTTTCCTGTCACAGTCGGGGTGGCGACATCCTCTTGAGGGCTGTAACTCCGAGGTGTAAATGGTGTGACATTATTAGCAGAAATTGCTGGAAAGGTTTGATTTTCTGGCTCATTACTAAACGTTATTTCCAAGTTTTCCACTGGAGGATCAAATTCTAGCTCCCGGTTGGCAGTCACAGAAAAGTTTTGACCTAAATCTTGGTTATAGGTATCGCTTGGTAAGGGCGCAGCACTACTGTATTCATACTGTTCGTTACTGGTTGTTAATACTTCTGGTTTGATGTTGCGGACTTTGGAAGGCGGTATAGATATTTCTTTGTCGTTAACTGCTGGCCATTGACTACCAACAAAATCCCCATCTTTGGCAGAGGAATAAGTAGATTCACTCAATCCACCTTTGGTATCCAAGGAGGGATTTAGCTGCGCTGGAGAAATTGAATTTGAGCTAAATGCCACTGATTCTGGTGGCGCATTTGCATTTGTAATACCCAAAACTATCAACGCCCTAGTTCTGGCCTGGTCTTCTGCTGCTTCTACTGTTTCTGCTGCTGCCATACCCGTCGCACGGGTTACGCCTTCAATTTGCACGCTTGCCCGGACAATATATTTTCCTTGAAAAATTTGCACTAATTCAGAAATCAGACTGCCCTTGGGATACAAGCTCTGGAATTGAGCCAACATAATACTACTACCAATCTAAATCTTTTGGGGACTTGGGATTGGAGACTGGGACAGGGGAAAGAATTATTTTAATCCTCATCCCTAATGCCCAATCCCCAGTTCCTTTTAATGCTTTATCTAGTGTCCCAATTGTAGCAGTAGCTGTTTTTTGACGAAATTTTTTGCTAGTGCTAACTTATCTGGGTAGTCTTGCATGCAATGCTATACTGATTACCCAACCAGATATCTAGAACTATTTTCTGGAAGTGCGCTCTAAATCTACAATAATGGAGATAAGGTTCGCCTTCACTGCTTATTAAGCTGCTCACCTAATTGTTACCGATTCTACATGTGGGAAAATTGGGTTCACCGGCAGTTCCTCCTAGTTAAAAATCAGATTCTAATGGCATAAAATTACCTTCACTCTAGACAATCAAACACCTGTAGTTTCCACGCCACTTGCTCCACTTGGTGAGGTAGCCCGGTCTTGTTGTCCCAACAAAGAGGGACTACCGAACCCAGAGGGGGAAACCCCATCGTTTTTAGCGTCTCCCCTTGGGAGAAGACCCAACGGGAAAGGCAGTCCCTCAAGTTCCCTCCGGGATACGCGAACGACGGGAACCGCCAAGACGGGGGCTGCCTCACCGCAGTGGCTCCTCTGCATGGCGCTTTTGGGCAGTATGGATTCTCTAAACCCAACTTCTCAAAAACCCGTCGCGTAATTCACTAGCGGGGCTAAATTTGAAAATCAGGCGTGCAATCTTAAGTTTGGTTAGGTGAAGGGACTTGAACGCAGGCGAATTCTGAGAGCATCGTGCAGTGAGAAGTTCGTAGATGCCCAGAGTTGTCCGTGGGTAGGCTTCCTTTGCTCGAAACTGCCGGAGTAGTTCCCGCTCTTGATGGGTTGGGTTTCCTTTCCTTGGAACTTAGGAAGCCTTGCCTCTGGGCAATTCGTTTCCAGCTTGTTTCTGTAAGCCGTGAGGGTATACGGGAATGAACCAGATTAAACAACAAATGATGTTTTGACCAAAGGTCGGTTCACTGCATGGAATTTTCAATCGCTACACTCCTTGCCAATTTCACTGATGATAAATTGGTAGCTCGGAAGGTTTTAGAAAAGAAACTTGGTTGTGAAGATGAAAAAAGTTTACAAAAACTTCACATCGCCTTAGATGTTCTTGAAAAAATCGGTATTTTAGTCAAAGAACGGGGCAAATACCGTCGTGTTTCAGAAGAGGGAATAATTGAGGCAAAACTGCGTTGTTCTAGTAAAGGCTTTTGCTTTGCTATTCAAGATGTAGAAGGCGCTGAGGATATTTACATCCGCGAAAGTCATTTGAGTAATGCTTGGAATGGCGATCGCGTTTTGGTAAGAGTTCTTAAGGAAGGCAGCCGCCGTCGCTCTCCTGAAGGAGAGGTGAAGCTGATTCTAGAACGTTCCAACCACACGTTATTGGCACGAATTAAGCAGGTGGAAACTGGTTTCCGGGCTGTGCCTTTAGACGATCGATTGCTGTTTGAACTCAAGATCCAACCTAACGAGGTAAAGTTGGAAGAAGCGATCGATCACCTTGTTCATGTGGAAGTTTTGCGTTACCCGTTGGCACAATATCCTCCCCTTGGTCGAGTAGTGCAAATCCTTGGTAGCGATGCTGAAGCTGCTGCTGATATAGATTTAGTTACGTGCAAACACGACCTTTCCCGGACTTTTCCCGATCACGTCCTAGATGCAGCCGCCAAGTTGCCCAAAAAGCTACTCAAAGCAGACCTAAAAAATCGGTTGGATTTGCGTAATTTGTTTACTCTCACCATTGAAGGGGTAAATGGTGACACCAAAGTTATAGAAAACGCTTTTAGTTTAGAAAAAAACTTAGCCGGAAATTGGCTTTTGGGCGTTCATATCACTGATGTTTCTCACTATGTCCAACCTGACGAAGCCCTAGATAGAGAAGCCCTCAAACGGGGTAAATCAGTGTATCTGGGAGAATTAGTACTGCCAATTTTGCCCCCAACTGTGGCAGAACGCTGTTCTTTAGTACCTGGGAGCGATCGCTTAACGATCTCTTTTTTAATTACCATTGATCCCCAATCTGGTGAAGTGTTGGAGTGGGAAATTCAACCCAGTGTAATTAACGTAGAAACTGCACTGAGTACGGAACTTGCCCAAGCAATTCTCACAGGTGGAGCTCACAATCAATCTCCACAGGTCGTCCAAATACTGCAAGACCTCCAAGCCTTGCAAACAGGCGTAAAACAAGTGCGGTTGACTCGTGGTAGCCTCCAGCTGAATCTGCCGCCCAGCCAAAACGCCTATTATGATGAGGGGATTCTCGGCACTGTGGTGGTGAATGATTTACCAGTGCGATCGCTACTCACGGAGTTGGTACTGTTAGTTAATCAACTGATCGCAACTCACTTAAATGCTCTTGGTGTTCCCGCCATCTGGCGAGTCCAAGGCACACCCGATGTCGAAGATGTTCAGGAAATGCTGAAATTGGCAGTCAATTTAGGCGTTGACCTCACACTAGATCCAGAAGTCGATATCCAACCCTTAGATTATCAACATTTGACCACAGCTTTTGCGGAATCTCCCTCTGAGCAAGTTCTTACTTATTTATTGCAAGATACCCTCAAGCCGTCGGCATACAGCACCACCAAAGGATCTCACTTTGGTCTGGCATTACCGCAATATGTTCACTTTAGCGCTCCCTTGCGGCGTTACCCAGATTTGCTGATGCAAAGAGTGTATTACACGCTACTCGAAAACGGACGCGATCGCCGCAATACCCGTGTGAGAGAGCGCGTTAACCTGCGCCACTCCTCCAGCCACGAGGAAATTAACTGGAACGTTTTACCCCCAGAATTGCAACAAGAACTTCAAAGCGATTTAACTAGGGTAATTGTCCAAATCAACGACCGAGAAAAAGAAGTCCAAGAAGCTGAAGCTGATTTAGCCGGACTGCAAAAAGCCCAACTGATGAAGCAACGCATCGGTCAGGTATTTCAAGGTGTGATTACCGGCGTTCAATCCTACGGTTTCTTTGTGGAAATTGAAGTCCCAGCAGCCGAGGTAGAATCCAGCAGTAATCCTGGTGTGCCTTTGAGGGTAGAGGGATTAGTACACGTCAGTTCTCTCAAAGATGATTGGTATGAATATCGCGCCAGACAACAGGCACTGTTTGGTCGTAAAAATCGCGCTTCTTATAGACTAGGCGATCGCGTCGCCGTCCAAGTTAAGAGTGTCGATTACTACCGTCAACAAATTGATTTGGTAACTGTTGGCAGCGATGGTCTAGTTAAAGGGTTAACTGGTAATGGTTCCAACGAGGAGCTTTCAGACCTATATTTACCAAATGACATGGAGCCTGATGACCTAGATCCTTACTCTGAGGATGAGTAAAGTAGAAAAAGCAGGGGGGAGGGGGCAAGGGGGCAGGGAGCAGGGGGAAGAGGCAAGGAAGAGGGGGGAGACAAGGGAGAGACTTGTTCAATAATTCCCCCTTGTCCTGCTGCTCCCCCTGCTTCCCCTGCTTCCCCTGCTCCCCCTGCTCCTTTGCCCCCTGCCTCTTATAAACTAAACCTTACGTGTCAAATAACACTAAACCTCTAATTTTAGGCGTATCGGGCGCATCTGGTCTGATTTACGCTGTTCGCGCGATCAAATTTTTGCTAGAAGCGGATTATAGTATTGAATTGGTTGCCTCTAAATCTACTTACATGGTTTGGCAGTCAGAACAGGAAATTCGGATGCCACCAGAACCAATTCAACAAGAACAATTTTGGCGAGAGCAAGCTGGAGTTGCCCTTTCGGGTAAACTCCGCTGCCATCCTTGGGGTGACGTTGGAGCCGGGATTGCCAGTGGTTCCTTTGCCACTCTGGGGATGATAATTATTCCATGCAGCATGAGTACAGTAGCAAAGCTAGCGGTTGGTTTGAGTTCCGATTTACTAGAACGGGCAGCAGATGTCCAACTCAAAGAAGGGCGAAAGCTGGTCATTGTCCCTCGTGAAACGCCTTTTAGCCTCATCCACCTGCGTAACTTAACCTCTTTAGCTGAAGTTGGAGTGAGAATTGTCCCCGCTATTCCCGCCTGGTACCATCATCCCCAAACCATCGAGGATTTAGTTGATTTTGTAGTTGCCCGTGCTTTAGATCAACTAGATATTGACTGCATCCCAATTCAAAGGTGGGAAGGTCGTCGCTAATGCCCTCAGTGGACTCATCGGAAATTTCACAATAGTCCTAAAAGGGTAATGATAGAAATGGCTGATGGTGTCAGTAGTCAGTGAACAGTAATTGGAGGCAGGAGGCAGGAGGCAGGAGGCAGGAGGCAGGAGGCAGGAGGCAGGAGGCAGGAGGTAGAAGTAAACCACGTTTAAAAATATGGGATTGAAGCAGTATCTTCTTTTTAAACTGGATAATAACCCAGAACTATGGTTCCTGAGCTTGTCGTTAGCGCAGCCTCTGGTAGATAAGGAAAATAATCAATCATAATTCTTTCCTCCAGCAAAACTGCCCTCTGCTTTCTGCCTTATCTCATGACTAACCACTCACCACTGACAACTAACCACTGACAATTGACAATTGACAAAATTGCTATGGCTGTAATTCGCTTAATTCTATTGGTGGCGGTACTGGGAGGACTAACGCTGTTGTTAGTTCAAAATTGGTCGCCTGTCCTATCGCTAGTATTTTTGGGCGTGGGAACTAAACCATTACCACTAGCGATATGGATTTTGTTCAGTACTACCGCAGGTGCTTTCACATCTATATTGATTGCTACCTTGTTTAACTTATCCAATTATTTTGTGGCAGGACAACGCCAAACTCCTGACCGCCGAAGTAAAACTTCGCCTCGTGCAAAGGCAACTCAAAGAGAAGAATCTACATCTCGCTCTACCACTCCTCCACCAGCTAGTAAAAAAGAAGATACTAGTGATGAATTTGATGATTGGGAGACAAATGGCAGTAAAGATGATGATTGGAACTTTGATGAAAAGTCCGAGGAAGCGCCTACCCCTAATCCTCAAGCTCAACCTGCTAAAGACTCTAAAACTTACGAACGTCAATCAGAAGCTAAAAGCAGTTCTCAGTCTGGTTCAGTTTACTCCTACAGCTACCGTGAGCCAAAAAATACGGCTGTGGGAAAAACTGAATCCGTTTACGATGCCGATTACCGAGTAATCATCCCCCCTTATCAGCCGCCGACTACTAATCAAGCGGATGACGATGATTGGGAATTTTTTGATGATGATGAGGATTTTGAGGATGATGATAAACGCTCCCGTCGGTGAGACGTAGCAGGCTAAGTCTCTACTTTTTGATGCCACACCGCTCTCTAGACTCCTGCTTGACCTTACCAGTCATCGCAGCTTCTTGCAAAGCCATGAAAGCATTTAAATCTTCCAAGTCATACGGGGTAGTCAACAATTGTCGTAGTTGATTTTCAGCTTCTACTGTCAAATAGCCAGTTGCTAAAGCTTTTTGTACAACGTCACGAATTCGATTCATAGTTGACGCCTCATTCATCCTATATTTATTCATTCAGGCTTATTGGGGTGAAATATGCAGTAGTTTTTGTGTCGAAACTTCTTTCTTTTCTAAGCTTTTTTGTGCGATCGCAGGATGCAAGTCATTATTTACACCTTTGTTGGAAACATTTAATTGCTTGGGGCTTGTTATAACTAGATTTTTAGACTAAACATACAGTGCTATTAGAAACACGGTATTTTGTATACTTAAAATTATGCACCAGAGTGAAAATTCGGATTATTTAAATAGACAGATATTGTTTGGATAAAGTTTCAAACAAGCTATATTAATTTTTTCATTAAGCAAAGCGATCTATATACGGCAATTACCAGGTTACATCAGGAAAATTACTACATCTTTTAGAAATTTATCGGTGATTATTGATGGTAATTTCACTGAAGAATGGTTATTTTATTGCTAAGTTACTTTCAATACATTAGTAAATAGACTTAGAGTAAAGAGAAGCGGTTAGAAAATAAAATTTAAAGAATTAAGGATAAAAAACGAACATAGTAGAATCCCTAAAGGGATTAAAACGGGCTTTTAAATCATTAAAGTTAAAGTAAGAAGTGTTACTAATTGCAATTCATCAAAATCCCTATTAGGGATTGAAACTAAACCCTCTGCTTTCAGGAAACGGTAGGAAAAAGATTGCAATTGATCAAAAAAAATCCTTATTAGGGACTTCCAAATAAAAAAATACTCAACTACTTCTTGTGGGGTGGACATCTTGTCCGCCCTTGTCTATAGGCGGACAAGATGTCCGCCCCACAAGATTGGATAATTTATTTCTTGGAAGTCCCTTAGGGATTCTCTGCTTTCTATGCTCTGCTAATGAATGGCTGATTAGGGGCTGCTACAGTCAGATATTGATACTATTTCTTTGTGAGGCTGCGCCAAATTTTCTTTCTTTTTGTCTTTTGGCAGTTGCTCATGGGGAAGACGCTCCGCGTTAGCAAAGCCTCTCTCCTTTGGAGAAGACCGCGTAGGATTTTATAGATGGGGTAAAAAGTGAGAATCTATGACTCAAAAGCAATGGACTGCGGTTGATAGTTACTTCACCGATCTGTTTGTGCGGCCCGACCCCGCGCTGGATGCGGCTCTCCAGACTAGCACTGCGGCCGGACTGCCACCACATAACGTTTCGCCCAACCAAGGCAAGCTGCTGCTACTGTTAGCACAAATTCAAGGGGCGCGAACCATCCTGGAGATTGGTACGCTGGGTGGCTACAGTACTATCTGGCTGGCGCGGGCACTACCCAGTGATGGCCGTCTGATTACGCTGGAGGCTAACCCAAAGCACGCCGAAGTCGCTCGCGCCAACATCGCCCATGCTGGTCTGTCCGATATCGTTGACCTACGTCTTGGACAAGCACTCTCTACCCTACCCCAGATTGCCGCCGAGGGTAACAGTCCATTTGACCTGATCTTCATTGATGCTGACAAGCCAAACAATCCCGATTACTTCAAATGGGCGCTCAAGCTTTCCCGTCCCGGCAGCCTGATTGTTGCCGATAATGTCGTGCGTAATGGAGCGGTAATTGATGCCACCAGCAGCGATCCTAGCGTTCAAGGGGTGCGTCGCTTCAACGAATTGCTTGCCTCTGAGCCACGCATCAGCGCTACGGCAATCCAGACCGTGGGCAGCAAAGGATATGATGGCTTTGCGATCGCAATAGTAAACTGAAAATAGCAAGATATTGTGATTTGGTCAGTCTTGGGAACGATTTTGAGGGAACAGGTAGGCGATCGCAGCGTAACCCGAAATACTTAGTAAACTAACCAAAAAAGCAGCCAAAACAAAAGTAGACATATAAAATTCTACCCAAATGCCAAATTAACGTTATATTCCACACAATTCCAAAATCTCGACACCCATCAAAAAAACAAGATTTTGGTTAGATACTTTCAAATTAGCAATTGGGTATGACACAGCCGTGACTACCTTGTGTCAATGCCTTGTATCTCAAGGGTTTTGACTCAACTTAAGCCAAAGGCAGAAAAAACCGAAATGTACTGCCAACTCCCAACTCGCTTTCTACCTGAATCTGACCGCCTTGTAGTTCAATTAAACGACGGGAAATAGTTAAACCAATACCAGTACCTCCCGAATGGCGATCGCGCGATTGGTCGGCTCGCCAGAAACGCTCAAACACATGAGGCAAATTTTCTGGAGCGATACCAATACCTGTATCTATAACCGCAATTCCAAGTTGAGATGCTTCAGTCCCAACACGAATGGTAATTGAACCTTCGTTAGTGTAACGCACCGCATTACCAAGTAAATTAACCAACACCTGTTCTGTGCGGTCAATATCTGCCAATACAAGAGGTAGCACAGATGGACATTGTAAGAGCAAAACTGGCCCATCTTCCAACAGTTGATCGGTAAATTTCTCCACTAATGACTCTAACAACGGACGCAGATTTACCCGTTGGATATTAATTGGCAAATAACCAGCTTCTGCCTTAGATAATTCCTGTAAATCGTTCACCAGCCGCTCCAAGCGCCTAGTTTCTTTAGCTAAACGCCGATAAATTTCAGGAGACGCTTCAATTTCCCCATCAGCCAGTTCTTCCAAGTAACCACGCACAACTGTTAACGGCGTCCGTAGTTCATGGGTCATGTCTCCAATTACCTCTCGCCGCCGCGCTTCCACCCCCTCTAAACTGGCTGCCATCCGGTTGAAACTCGCACCCAGTCCATTCAGTTCTGGAATATCAGACATAGGTAGTCGTGCATCCATCTGACCAGCAGCAAATTTTTGGGTGATTTGTTCCATCTCCGTCAAGCGCTGCATAATTCGTCTGGACACCCAATAACTCAATCCTCCGGCTGCGGTGGTGCCGACTAAAACTGACCAAATAGTGCTTCGCTGCCAAGCAAGTTCAAATCCTGTAACCAATTCAGTCCGAACATCAATTAAGTCGAACCCCTGATTTTCTAATCGTTCCAAATGCAATACAAATAAGCGGGGAGAAGAGATTTTGCTAATGCTCACCAGACTAGCTACCCCCACAATCATCACTACTAAGTGGGAGAAAAATAGGCGCGTTCTCAGCCCCATTTTCATAATATTTACGTTACCGGAGGATCTTCAAATTTATAGCCCACACCAACAACAGTTTTAATAAAAGTGGGACTTGCCGAATCAGGCTCAATCTTTTTTCGCAACCGAGCTACATGAGTATCAACCACTCGTTCATCGCCGAAAAAGTTATCTCCCCAAAGTTTATCAATTAGTTGAGTCCGATTCCAAACTCGACCAGGATTGCTAACAAAAGTGGTTAGTAAGTTAAATTCCAGGGTAGTTAAGTCCAAAATTTCCGGTTGCTCAAAATTCATCTGACGACTGGCAGTGCGCTGGTCTACATCGACGATAAAGTGTTGGGTACGATTGACTTGATTTTGTCCCCCTTGGCGGAGGCTACGCCGCAATAATGCCCGCACCCTAGCTACCAACTCTCTAGGGCTAAAGGGTTTTACCATGTAATCATCAGCACCAGTAGACAGACCAATCACGCGATCGATTTCTTCACCCTTAGCTGTAAGCATTAAAATGTAAGGATCTTTTGCACCTGGTTTCTGGCGAATTCTGGCGCAAACTTCCAACCCATCCAAACCAGGAATCATTAAATCTAGAATGATTAAATCAGGTGGTTGCTCCTGAAACATTCGTAAAGCATTTATCCCATCGCGGCTAATACGACAAAAAAATCCTTCTTTTTCTAAAGATAATTGGATTAAATGAGCAATTTCTACTTCATCTTCAACTATTAAAATATCCATTTCAATTAATCACAAGCCTTGGAGCAGACAAGGGGAAAAATCCCCTTGTTACAAAATAGATAAACTTCAATACGGTTCGGTTAACGTTCTAATATGTCTCAAGATCCCCCCAACCCCCCTTTTTAAGGGGGGCTTTTAACCTCTTTTACCCCTTTTTTTAGGAGGTCGCCGCAGGCGGAGGGATCTTAACCGAACCGTATTCAGAGAAACTTTTGCCAGAGTGGATTAAAGGTTTGAATTTGACGGGGTGCGATAACTATAGCCAAGATTAGAATCTTTTTGAATGTGTGCTTTAATACTATCGAGGTCAATGAAGCAGTCAGCAACATCAATCAAGCTTTCACTAGTAGTAGTTTGTAGACTCACCACTTCCACCCGAACCCCCATTCTGCTGACAGCGTTCACCGCATAAGCTAAATCTCCATCCCCACTGACTAAGACCGCAGTATCATAATAAGGAGCTAAAGTTATCATATCTACAGCAATTTCTACGTTCAGATTTGATTTTTTGAAATTCTCTGTTGGTTGCATGATATCTTTAGCTACCACACGATAGCCATTACGACGCATCCACAATAGAAAACCCTGTTGCTTTTCATTGCTCATATCAACCCCAGTATAGAAGAAAGCCCGCAACAGTCTTGAACCATTAGTTAAATGACAAAGCAATTTAACATAGTCAATTTCTATACCGAGTTGTAAAGCTGTATGAAATAGGTTTAAGCCATCAATAAAAATAGCAACTCGACCACGATTTAAGCTATTGACAATCGAACTATCAAGTGTATTATCTTGTACTTTGGTCTCTTTACTTTTGACCGTAGTATCGCTCAAATTTTGCCCTTGCCAATGTGGTTTAGTTTTGAGTACTTTAGGTTCCTTAAATTCATTTCTTTGTTTGCTAAAATTAGTTATAATCATTGATACCTCTGATTTTAAAGATGGGAAAAGTTTTGTGTAAATTGTCTTTAGTATAGTCTGTGCTAATTTATAACCCTAGCAGGTAATGGTTTTAAATCACTACATGCAGATAAAGTTAAATGGTGCTAAACCGGATTCAAAGTAGACAGCCAAAGGATTTTTCACTGTTTGTTAGGGTTGGTTTGATGATATATTGCTTCTGTCCACAGATATGTTAATCTTTACCCACCAAGACAGCAAGAGTTTGGGTAAAATAAATCTTACTGCCAAGTCAGGGGCAAGAATCCGCAAACATCATCTATCTATTTTTATTTTACCTCTGGGTTTTAAAACCTTACAGCCAGAAAGTTGAGAGTTATCGCAGTCTTAGGACGCTCAAATACTGGCAGACTAATAATGTAATATGCGATGCCTGCGGCGGGCTACGCCAACGCACCTCAAAAGGTAGGTTTTTTAAGGTATTTGGATAATCTTTAAAAGGCAGTTTTTATCTAAATCAGGGGATGCTCAACCTTAAATAGTCAGAAAAGGCTGATGGAAATACAACATTCCCGACTTTTTTAAAGAAGTCGGGAATTTTAGTGTTAGTTTTTAGCTAACTTTTTATGGGATGTGTAGTAAACCTTACTACCAGTATCAGGTACAAAATGACAGCTGATACATGAATTCCATAATGACTTCCAAATTGGTTCTTCCGATTTGTGGAAATACTCACCCATCACTGGTTTGATTGCCTCAGTTGCCTTCAACAAATTGTAGTGAGGGATGTTAAGGAATATATGGTGAGCAACATGAGTACCGATATCGTGATGGATATGATTAACCAAACCATAATCACGGTCAATACTAGAAATTGCACCTTTGAGGAAAGTCCAATCTTCTCCACGATACCAAGGTATATCTGGCTCAGTGTGGTGCAAGAATGTCACCAAATCTAGCCAAACTATGAATACAAGGTAAGGGACAGCGTAATATTTCAGCAACCACATCCAACCCCATTGGTAGGTGAGGAAACCCAGCAAACCTACCATCCCAATCAAAAGGACAGTGCTAGTAATAATATCCCATTTTTCCGATGGTTTGAAAAGCGAACTACCGGGCAAAAAGTGGGAGCCTTCTTTATTAGGTGAACGCTTAAACAGATACACAGGATAGGCCAATAGAAAAACATAATATCTGCCTATCTTTTGTGCTAAAGGCATCTCCTTATACTGTGATTCGCTTACTGGATACCAGCTTTCATCGTTATCGATATTGCCAGTATTTTTGTGATGGGTTCTGTGGCTAATTCGCCAACCATGATAAGGAACAAGTATTGGTGTGTGAGAAAGATGTCCAATCAAATCATTGAGCCATTTATGCTTAGAAAAAGATTGGTGTCCGCAGTCATGGCCGACTACAAACAAAGCCCAAAACATCGTTCCTTGCATTAGCCAGAAAATCGGAAAGAAAAGCCAAGAATCCAGGTAAGAAGCAACTGCATAAAGCAGACCGATAATCAGGATGTCACGAAAGAAGTAAAAAAGTGATTTTGTCACATTGGGCTGAAAGCATTCAGCAGGAATTGCAACTTTTAAATCCCCAAGTGTGAAAGGTAATTTAGTTGTATCCTCAGACTTTTCAGAGCCAAGAGGATTGTTGAACGTAATGATGTTTGATGGCACTGGATTCTTTTGATTGGATATAAATCAGAACTTTAATTGAGACAAGATAATCTCATTTTTAGGATGCCCATGATACTAGCGATCGCTAACACACAAGAGGATAATTTCTGGCAATTTATCTAAAACTTTATTCAGTAAACAATTGCCAGATTTTATGAAAACACAGGATGATAAGCGCTCTCGTTGGTTGAAGAGCGTGAGTGTAATCACAAGGCTATTTATTGCCCTGTATAATGTTCGTTGAAAGTCTTATAACCAACGTCAGTTGTATACAGTTGACACTCGTCTGTAATCTGCTTCATTAAAGGCCAAGAAAACTGACACTCATCATGCAAATAAGGCTCCCAATTTTCTTTGATGCTGCTGTAAGCTAGCCGCAAATTATAAGAAGGAATAGCAGTAGAAATATGATGAGGGACATGAACATTGATATCGTGGCATAGGATTTCTACCCAACGCGGATAATCGCAATGGATAGTGCCAGATAACTGTGCTATAGCTTCGTTCCACTTGTTCGCTGTCGCAAAAGGAACATCTGCGGCAGTATGGTGGACAATAGTAAAAGTACTCATCCAAAAATGGTAAATCATCCAGGGTACTAGCCAAAACTTGACAAATCCCCAGATACCAGTTGTGGCGATGAGAATCGGGAAAGCGATCGCAGCAAACACAACTACTACAGCCACAGAAAGCTTGATGCTGGATTGGTCTTTAGTTTTGAAGTTCCGCCAATCAAAATGCACCACAGCCCAATGTCCAATGGAACCTACCCACCAGAAGCGTTTACGCATAAACAGTTCAAAAGCAGACTGCCGGGTTTTATCCCAATTTTCAAACACTTCTGGTCTGATTGGATGCCAGGCGTTGTCTTCATCCAGCTTGTTGGTATGGGCATGGTGATAATTATGCTTAATGCGCCAACTGTGAAAGGGGTAAATTAACGGCATCATGAAGAAATGCCCGACCAAATCATTTACCCAACGACGTTTAGCAAAAGACCTGTGACCGCAATCATGGCCAATTACAAAAAAACCTGTTAAAGCAGTGCCCGTAAAAATCCAAGCTAGGGGCAAAAGAAACCAAGGAGTGATCATCAGGCTGTAATAACCCAAGGCAACTGCCAAGACACTGAGTATTACTTGTGTCCAAGCTTTGCGACGGTTCTGCTGAAAACATTCCCGTGGCAGGCTTTTGATAATATCTTTGAGCCGGAAGTCGGAATTACTAGGCTCGTCACTTAATTTTTGGCTGTTAATTATTGATGTAGTCATGAACACCTGAAAAACAACAAACTCCTCCACCCAAGTCACTAAAAAGCAACTTGCCGCAAAACTTCTTAACATTAGCGCTTCGGATTATAGCAACCTAACAGACACAAGCGCACCCGTAAATAGACTTTTGAAAAGTTAGGAGTTAGGAGTGATGAGTTAGGAGTTTAGATTCTCAACTCACGCCGGCTGTGAATTAGAAATGCTTCAAGTGCCATAAGGATTTCTGTGTCTACCCAAAATCAGGGTTTGAGAAAAATCGACGGCAAAATAAAAATTCCACAGCTTGATTCACATTGAACGTAATTCCTAACAGACGTGATTAATCGCGTCTGTACTCCTAACTACTTTTTGCTGGGGCCAACTTTACATTAGTAGCCAGACCAACCGCTTGTAGCAATTGAACAGTCATCCAAGTTAAATCGATTTCCCACCATTCCAGCCCATGACGAGCCGAGTATTGAAAGGCATGATGGTTATTGTGCCAGCCTTCACCGAAAACTAGTACGGCTACCCACCAGCAATTAGTCGATCGATCGCCAGAATCATAGCTCTGATAGCCAAACTTATGAGTAGCGCTGTTTACCAACCAAGTGCAGTGGTAAACCCAGACAATACGAACAAAAATTCCCCAAATCACAAAGGGCCAGCCACCGAGAAGCAAAAGCAATACACCCAGAGCAACCTGGATCAAAATGAAATATTTTTCTAAAAACTGATAAACTGGGTCTTCGGCAATATCTTTGGTGAAACGAGGAACATCAGCGTGAGCGGGACAATAATGAGTCAGCCAACCCATGTGGCTCCACCAGAAGCCTTTATTAGAATCATGGGGATCGGTGGCGGTATCAGAATTTAAATGATGAATGCGATGTGTCCCGATCCACTCAATTGGGCCTCCTTGACAGGAGAGTGTCCCGAAGAAAACCAGGAGATACTCTAGCCACTTGGGAGTTTGAAAACTGCGATGGGTGACAAGGCGGTGAAATCCTAGAGTAACGCCTAAACCGCCAGTCACCCAGTACAGCAAGAAACCTACACCAACTGCTGTCCAGCTAAAGTTACCAGGAACAAAAGCAAATAAAGCGCCGATGTGCAGTCCAATGAAAAACAGGGTATTAACCCAGTTAATTTTAGGTTCGGTTGAGGTAGCAATTGTCATGCGATAACCTGAATTTGAATTTTCCTGCCTAGTATGTGCGATTTTGAAATCCGCATATCTATAATTTAATTTTTTTTGAACGAGGAACTGATGAACAGCTTAGAACAGCTGCGGCAAGCAGAACAGGCACTATTAGAAATTTTTTCTGGAATTGACACTCAGGTCAAGCATAATCTAAAACGAGTGCTGGATGCTTTTCGTAATCACCGTGTGGGCGCACACCACTTTGCTGGTGTAAGTGGTTATGGTCACGATGATTTAGGACGAGAAACTTTAGATAAAGTTTTTGCCGAAGTTATGGGTGCTGAAGCTGCGGCTGTGCGGGTGCAGTTCGTTTCGGGAACTCATGCGATCGCCTGTGCTTTGTTTGGTGTTCTCCGTCCCGGAGATGAAATGTTAGCCGTGGTTGGTTCTCCCTACGATACGCTTGAAGAAGTCATTGGTTTACGGGGTCAAGGTCAAGGCTCTCTGATCGAGTTTGGCATAAATTACCGCCAATTGGAGCTAACCTCCGAAGGAACTATAGATTGGCAAGCTTTAAGTACTAATGTGACTGAAAACACTCGTTTAGTGTTAATTCAGCGTTCTTGTGGCTATTCTTGGCGACCTAGTTTATCAATTGCCGATATTGAAAAAATCGTCCACTTAGTCAAACAGCAGAATCCGAACACTGTTTGCTTTGTGGATAACTGCTACGGCGAATTTATTGATACAAAGGAACCTACAGCCGTAGGTGCTGATTTAATGGCGGGGTCACTGATTAAAAATCCTGGTGGCACCATTGTCAGCGCTGGCGGTTATGTTGCCGGTCGCGCCGACTTAGTGGAGGCATCGGCCTGTCGGCTCACTGCTCCCGGTATCGGTAGTTATGGCGGCGCTACTTTTGACCAAAATCGCCTGCTATTCCAAGGCTTATTTCTAGCGCCGCAAATGGTCGGAGAGGCGATGAAAGGGACGTATTTAACTGGTTATGTATTTGACAAACTCGGTTATCCAGTGAATCCTGCTCCCTTTGCTCCCCGTGGTGATGTAATTCAGGCAATTAAACTTGGTTCTGCCGAAAAGCTAATTGCTTTCTGTAAAGCTATACAACAGCATTCTCCCATCGGTTCTTACTTAGATCCTATTCCAGATGAAATGCCGGGGTATGAGAGCAAAGTAGTGATGGCTGGGGGGACATTTATTGAGGGGAGTACTTTGGAATTATCGGCTGATGGGCCTTTGCGTGAACCTTATGTAGTTTATTGCCAGGGTGGGACTCATTGGACTCATGTAGCGATCGCATTAGAAGCTGCGATCGATGCAGTAGGAAGTGCTGACGAAGCCCCTTTTTAAGGGGAGCCACTGCGGGAACAGGGGTCTCCCCAAGTGGCGTGGATTTAGGGGGATCTTCAACGATTTTGGTTTTCTAGAAAGATGTGTGTACACCGTAGCTCCAAGAGCGGGGAGGGGTTCTTGTACCTTACTCAAGCGAGAACCGCTATAAGGGTTTTAAGCCTATTTACGTTGCTTGACATAATTTTGTTTATTCTCGCCGACTTACTTAGTAATGACTGGAGGTAGGCAAACTTCCGGCAACTAAATCTGGGCAAGAATTTTCCACCATAACTTTCTCTACTTGATTCCTAATCATAGAAACAAATTTGTCAAGGTCGAATGGTTTAAGTAAATATTCTTCAAACTCTACATTTGGAATTAGATCGTGAGTACCTGTGGTAGATGTTGAAGTTACGATGATTGGGATATGATTTCCATTGTCTGCTTCCATCGCAGTCAATGTATTGAGTAATGTATAAATACTTTCACCCAAGAACCTAATTTCACAGATTAGGATATTTGGTCTGAACCAACTCAGGATTTCTAAAGCTTCTTTTACCGAACCAGCAGTAATTACATTTGCGCTCTGGCCTTTGAGTAAAAATGCATACAAATCTCTACTATCGCGATCGTTGTCTACAACGAGTACTTTTACACCCTTGAGTATCCCAGCTGCCAAGCAAAAGCCATTGATTAAATTCATAACAAGACCTGCGATTAGGCATTTAAGTGCAAAGCGATTGGAAAAATCCCTACTCTTAAAGAGACGAGACAACTTGATATGTCAAATAAAAAGTAGCAGACAACCACTTAATGGTTAAGATTACTAGATTCTGTTTTTGTACTATGAGCAGGTGTTGTTTGATTTCCTAAATGAGTTGATTAACTACGACACAAAACGTGGTAAAACTTTTCAAAGCTAAAATGTTGCAAAAAAATTGTAGGTTGGGGAGCCACTGCGTTGCGCGGGTTTCCCGCGTTGTAGCAAGTGGCGTTGGAGACTTTACCAAAGCCAACATTCTGATATATGTTGGGTTACGCTCCGCTTCACCCAACCTACGTCTAATGTACTATTTTAGCCTTGCCGCGCCAATACTTACTAACGATACACAACTGTTCTCAACAGCAAATCATTCAATTGCATTTTTCTCAATTTCTAGTGCCTTATAGCTCTGTGTTAACTGCTGCCAGAGCAACTCAATCTCCTCGTAGCACTCCCGTGAAGAAAGTTTTTCTCTACTCAGTAGATCGAAGATGTAACAAACGCTTTGAGAAAATTCCTGAAGATTAGCATTGAATACAAGGTTCTGGGGTGTGAATTCACCCAAATATTGATGGCGGTGATAGAGCAAATTGTTTTTGTCTACCTGATTGTAGTCATCCATATGAAAATCCTGATAGCGAAAATCCAGATTTTTGACATATAAACTTGGTATTGTTTGATTTTGTGAATGAGTTGATTAACTACGATATAAAATGTCATCAAAATCATTTTTGCAATACAAATATCTTTGAGGAATTAACCAAAATAATTATTGCCATTCCCTGTCCTCAAGTTCCTTTTGAGGTAACAATAAGGTGGCTTCAATTTCTTGCCTGATAGCAGCCGTCACTTTACAATTGCTATGCAGACAATCGAGTAGTAACTGATTGGCATCGTAATATCGTTGCAAAACTTGCTGTTGTTCAGCGCTAAACTGCCACTGGTGGCTAATATTGCGATAATTAACGATTGTCATCTTTAACTGTTCAGCCCAGGCTGAATAGTTCGTCTGCCCCCATAGCCCAAACCGTTCTTGACTTTGGCGAGAATTTGGCAATTGGTCAGAGAGTTGTTGCAGAGATTTATGGAGTCCAACATCTAAAACTATGCCCAAAATGTTTGAGAGAGCATCACCACAGGCGTGGATGTGGGCAAAGTCCTGGTTCCCATCAATTGCACATTCGAGCAGCAGGTCATCTAAAGCCGCATCCAGAAACATTCCCTGGTCGAGGCTACTGGCTAGGGCAAAGTGAGAAGCTATGTTAGGAGTCCGACTCAAGGCAAGGTAAAATGCTCGAATTGTCGCCTCTTTTGGTTGGGTGGGAATAGTGCGAGATTTTTGGCTGGCCCACGTCAAAAACTCTTGTAAATAAGAGTCTTCGGCAACGAGTGCATCAATCTGTTGCTTCATCAACTGTACCAGAGAGTCTGCACTTCGGAGCATGGTAGCTGTTAACAAGAAAATTTCGTGCCAGTGGGGGTCTGTAATGTGACTAACTAATCCTTCTAAAGCTTGCCCAAATGCCTCTAGATTATGGCTGGCAACGATTTTTCTGGCTGTGAAGTATTCTTGAAAGGCCAGATAGGAGAAGGAAAAAACTCCCCGCGCCCGTTCTGCCAGTAGCCCATGTTGAGCCTCGATCGCTTTCAGCGCTGCTTCACTTTCTATTTGCAGTTCTTCGGCATCCATTTGCACCTTGGTCAGATTCTGAATATAGTCACCAATGTATTGCTCAACGATGCGTTGCTCAAAAAAGTACTGACCTTGCTCAAATGTCGCTGCTGCAATCTGACTCAATAACTTGAGCTTTTGTGGTAATAAAAACCCTCGGTAAACTTCATCCCGTTCAATGCCTCTGGCTTCATCCCATTTGCCCAATAGAAGGTCTAAACCTTGCTTATAAAAGTCAGTCCGCTTAGTCGGAAATTTTTCTTGACCGTGAAACACCCAGCAAGCAAGATGCAGAAATAGGGGTGTAACTACGAGTTGGCGAAATTGCCAGTTTTCATCTAAGTCCAACTTCTCAAGAAACTGAACAGACAGCGCTTGACCGTCTTGAATGTTAGTTTTGGTAAATGTCACAAACCATTTTTGAGCAAAGGCGATGATTTGTTCTGAGGTAAATGGGGCAATCTCAACATCGGTAAAGCCTCGGAGCCTGAGTTTTTGAGATGCTGTTCGACAGGCTGCCACAAACTGATTTTTGTGATACTTTTCTGAAAACCTGCGAATTTCGCTTAAGACAGCATTGCTTTGTTGGTTAAGAATTTCATCCATGCCGTCAAGCAAAATTAAGACTCTGCCTGCACTAAGTAACGTTTCAATGACTGACGGATCTGAAATTCCCGATGTGAGGAACTCCTGGCGGATGTATTTTAATAGGCTGAACTCGTTGGTAACTTTAGATTCTTCAGCAAAATTTCTCAGTGTGATGAAGATCGGAACTAAGTTCTCTGCAAATGCGCTTTGGTTACATTGAATGGCGAGATGTTGCAAAAAAGTAGTTTTACCTACTCCTGGTTTGCCTAGTACCCTGAGCTTGGAGTATGTTTCAACTGCCTGTGTACCAGGTATCTGGTTTTGATTGGCCTCACCTAAGCCAAAACGGTCAAATTGTTTGGGATCTAGGTTTTGCAGTTCAGTGATTTCTAACCACTGTTGGCTGGCAATTTCCTCCAAAATATTCACATCTATATATATGTCATCGATCGCAACGGGACGACTAATATCCAATAACTGCAAAATACCACACTGGTCTTGAATTTTGTCGAAGCGTTGCGATCGCACTTTTTCCACCAAGTCATCAATATCCAGCACAGGGAATTGGCTGTATTCTTCTAGTTCCATGAATTCTGCCGGCGGATTGCTAGCAATTTCCCGCCAATTCAGTTCTAATACAGAACAAATTTCAATAAAAGTATGACGCTCAACTGGACGACCACTGAAAAACCGCCAAATCGGTTGTCTAGTCTTGAGGTTAACTTCGGCTGCCAAATTGTCTTGAGTCCATCCCTTGAGAGCAAATGCTCTTTTAGCCTCTTGAATACCAGTGAGTGATGCTTGGAGCGATCGCTTGACCATAGGACAAAAACCCTGCTCCTCAAATCATGAACTTTAACTTTTATTAATATCTGCAATCTTATAGCTTTTGCTGTGATACTAGCATTTTACTGCTTTAAAGTTATACAAAATCCCAGAGTATGCTCTCAAATTTATAAATTTTTATGTCAAATTCAATCGTTATACATTTATCTTATATATTTCAATCTTTTGACAATACCTAAATTCAAACACTGGTTACATGCTAATTATTTACTTAATTTAAAATCATAGTTGCATTACATAGATATCATCCCAATATATATTTTGTAATTAGAAAGTGGCGTTGCTGAATTCAGTTGTGAAAATGATTTTGCGTGATTTCAAAATCTGTGAATAATTGACGAGTAAATTCTCTGTAGAGACGGCGATTTATCGCGTCTCTCTAACGTGCCAGTCTTTCAGAAGCGATAGGTCGCCTCTCTATATGGGGGCTTTCTGGATTATCCCAAGCGTATTGCCGTAAAACTGGATCTGACTTGTGTGTACACACAAGCTTCATTAGGAGAGAGGTCTAATATTTAATAAAATTTTAGCTACTTAAAATATATCTAGACAGTAATGAGGTAGTGGCTATAAATAGTGTCTACCTCACAGATGTTATTCGCTATCGATATATCTATATATTTACCGAGGAATCAATAATGATGTGGATGACACTGTTATCATCAGCAGCATCGGATTTTGAGACTGTGAATTATAATCTGCACTGACATTATTGAAAGGGTCAATTTTAAAACTTGAACTTTCAATTGGCTTTATCGGCATCACCTTGCCAGAAACCACGTGATACGTTAGGAGTTCCTGGAGCTTATTAATATTGTTAAGCAATGTCTCTACAGTATCTGGTGGAAGCTTTGCAAAAGCCCGATCTGTGGATGCAGAGGCGATAAACGAGTCAACACCTTTGAGAGTATCTATCAGATTGGCAGCCTTGATTGCATCAACTAGGGTACTAAAAGAACCAGAGGTAACGGCAGGATCAATAATATCAGCCATTTATTTCACTCGGTTGTGTGTAATTTTGCTAATTATTTATAGCATGACATCCTAGTGTTATAAATCATGTTTGAGCAAGCGGTTGAGTAGCGTATAAATTGTATAATATGAGCTTAAAAAATTAAAATAGAGCAGAATTTAGGAGTCAATGGAAAAATCTTGTTAGCGACAATTTAAGATTTTTGATCGGGTTTGCGGTGCATTACGAATCTGTTACAGACTATACACTATTTTTAATTATTTGCGTCTACCTACTTATATCGAGTCTGCTCAATTACCCAGAGGAATCACGCTACATTAACATTAGAGCATCATATTATTAGCCCTATAATTGATTACAAGGCTAATATGTATAAGTTTGAGTTATTTCACTTTTTCAAAACCAGATGGAAGGAATTTAAATACCCAGTAATAGTTTTAGCTAATGTCTTCTGCTGTTTTTTTGTAGTTATTGCCATTACTTGATATAATCTTCCTTCGGCAACATACATTCTACTTTTAGTGATTTTTCCTCCAGAATTGATGTATTCAATTTCTTTGCCGGGATGATTATTAGAACTACGAATGTTTCGTTGACTAATTAAATTACTTTTCGTAGTCTTTAAAGCCATATCCCGTGCATTATTAAGTACAGCTTGGGGGTCAGTTATTTGACCATAACTATAAGGAAAATCATTGTAAGCAACTATGTATGCTACTTGCTGTTTTGGTGGTTGAGCGACAAATATTTCTAAAGTAATTTCCCCCATATAAGTTTTTTGATATTCTGTATTTCTGTTGGGGCTTCCCGGCATCAAAATAGTAAAGCGTCCATCGGGAGCGGTGTATAACTTCCACTGTGGCTGCACGGGTTTAGAGACGGTTGGTTTGACGACAGCTATCGGTGGTTTAGGTTGACGGGCTTCCACGAGAATAGAACCACCACAGATAAAGGTGGCGGCGATTAATGGCAACAGACTTTTAATTGTCATAAATTTTGCCTTTTGAGATGCTGATCTCACTGATGATGCTAGCTGTTATAACCTAGCAGCGCATAAAGCAGCACCTATTAGCCCCACTTGCGGGTTGAGGATAATATACACGGGGATCTCTTCGAGGAGGGAGCGCATCCTGCCTTTTTGGGTGAAGTTTAATAAGAAACCGCTATTTTGGATTAAGGGGAGAATTTTGGGCGCAATCCCACCAGCAATGTATAAGCCACCATAAGGTAGGAGTTTCAGGGCGAGATTGCCGGCTTCTGCACCATAAGCGTCTATAAATAATTGCAAGGTTTGTTGGCAAAGGCGATCGCTACCTTGCGATGCAGCTATCCCAATGGCAGCACCGGCATCAACACTTTTCTCTTGTTGACCGGCTTCTTGTTCCCAAGTTCTGACGATTTGGGCGATGTGTGGTGATTCGGGGGCAACTTTGCGATCGCGCAAAAATTGATAAATTGCCACAATTCCCATTCCAGAAACCACCCGTTCCACAGAAATGCGTTGGATATCATGTTTACCCAGCAGGTATTTCAACAGTTGAAACTCGATTTCGTTTCGAGGGGCAAAGTCAGCGTGTCCACCTTCTGAGGGAAACACTTGATAATCGTTTCCCTGTTTAATTAAAAATCCTTGTCCTAAGCCAGTCCCAGCACCAATAATCCCAATCGGGGCTTCGGGTTTAGATTGACCAACCTGCAACGTTAGCAAGTCTTGTTTTTGTAAACCTAAAATTCCATAGCCAACGGCAGTGAAGTCGTTAATCAAAGAAATATGCGGGATACCCAACTCTTCTTGTAGACGTTCGGTATCCAGGAACCAGACTAAATTGGTTAGTTTGGCAGTATTGTTGACAATGGGCCCGGCGATCGCAAAACAAGCTTTTTCTGGTATTGGTGTATTAGCTTTGACCAAAAACTGCTGCACTATGGGTACTAAATCGGGAAAATCAGCGCTGTGGTAACTTTCCTGATAAATAGTATGTAAACCTGGTGAATCTGATGTTTCAACCAATTGCAAAATAGTTTTCGTACCGCCGATGTCTCCTGCTAGTAATAAAGTCATAGAACTTATTCGCGGATTAATTACTTTATTTGTAGGATATACCCAACGTAGCAGAAGCCATGAACACAAATCCTGATTAGAGATTTAAGCAAATCGAATAACTTCTTCTATGTGGGTTAAATGGGAAGTATCTCCCGTTAGTTCTAATAACCATTCTGGATCTTCGCGTACCACTTTTACCAATGAACATAAAGAAGCTTTAACTTCTGTTTTGGCAATTTCCCCCACTAGCCCCATTGCCCCGCCCAATACAGATGCCCCATGTGCTACTAGCAGCATATCCTCTGGGAAGAACTCAGTAGCTAAACATCTAGCAGTTTGCCCAGAACGTTCTCGCACTTTTTCGTGAGTTTCAGGATATTTGGCAGCGATGCGCGAAGTATAGCTAGTGTCAATTCTGGGGAATAATTTTGCTAATGCTGGAGTTGAGAGTCTTTCGGGTTCTTCTGTCATCCAAGCTGGATTTAGCCATTCACTCAAACCTGCTTCCAATTTAATTGGCAGGTTGAGCAATTCTGCAACTGCGTTTGCCGTTTGTACGGTTCGCAGGAAAGGGGAAGCGAAAATATGACCAATATTTTCTTTTTTCAATCGTCTAGCTAACTGTTGTGCCTGCACCATACCATCATCAGACAAAGGTGGATCGTAGCGTCGTTCGGCGGTGAGAAACCAATCGGGGTTTACGAAATCGAGGCGGTTAGCGTGTCTTGCGATCCAGACTATTTGACTCATGGGTTTAATTATTCCGGTGAATAGAATTCGCCGCTAAACAAATATAGATATCTGCAAGGAGGGCTGCAAATATTAATATAGGACATTATTTGTAATAATTTGTAATAATATAAATTATTTGGAAAACTTATCAGTAGCGTCTGGGTAAGTAGGCATGAATAATTAAAGGTTTGTAGTAAGGGCTGAAGCCCTTAAAAAGGAAATCTTTAAATGTTGAACCCTTAAATAATTTGACATCCTCCCCGCCGTAAACGGTCGGGGATTCCAAGAATCACTCCTTGGGTTTCCTCTTTCCACGACCCGACTTACTTGGAGGAGTTTCCCCACCCACGCAATGCGTCGATGTCTCCAGAGGCGTTAGTTCCGACGTGACCCGCCGTACTCAATCCATGAGCTAATATGTTCCGCGCCGCGTTCCAATCCCTATCTTGAGTGTGCCCACAATGAGGACAAACATGAGTTCTGGTACTAAGAGTCTCAATTTTTCGGTAAACATCAATATAGTATTTACCCTAAATAAGCCTTTTTAACTCGTTCATCACTAATTAATTCTGATGCTGCGCCTGTTACAGTAATAGAACCAGCTTCTAAAACATAACCGCGATCGGCAATTTGTAGCGCCAAATTTGCGTTCTGTTCAACTAACAGAATAGTCACGCCTGTAGCACGAAGATTTTCAATAATTGAGAAGATTTCCCGGACGATCGCAGGTGCTAAACCTAAGCTAGGCTCGTCTAAAAGCAACAATTGTGGTTTACTCATGACAGCCCGTGCGATCGCTAACATTTGTTGTTCACCACCACTGAGGGTTCCTGCTAGTTGATTGCGTCTTTGTGACAACCGGGGAAATAGCTCAAACTGGCGCTGAATATCTGCTTTGATCTCAGCTTGATTGGAGCGAATATAAGCACCCAAAAGTAAATTATCAAATACTGTTTGCCGCGCTAATACTCTGCGTCCTTCAGGACAATGGGCGACACCAAGTTGTACAACCTCGTGAGTTTGGCGGCGGGTAATATTATGTCCATTATAGATAATTACGCCACTCTTAGGATTAACTACTTTAGAGATGGCGCGGAGTGTAGTAGTTTTACCAGCACCATTAGCACCAATTAGAGTAACTACCTCGCCTTTTTGAATAATCAAATTAATTTTTTTTAGAGCTTGGATGCCGCCATAATTTACATCAAGTTCTTGAACTTCTAAAATTGTATAATCTGGTCTACTATCGGCTTTCATCGGCGGTTTATATCCAGAAATGTTGATTCAAAACCTAACATACATCAATCATACATTTCTTAAAACAGTGCGTAGGTGTACCCCATCGTAGACATTGCTTGACCTTGAAAACCAACGCCAGAATACTGCAATCTTTATGATGTACCATTAATTACTGATAAATATATCAAGCGTCCTGTGGTAAAAGTAGCAGATATTGGTAGCAAACGACTAATTAATTTAGCTCCCGATGCATGGGTACAGTGGGTGACACAGCGTCCTGAAGTCGTGGCGAAAGAAATTCTCGGTTCCGAGTTTCAGTGGATTAGCCGTGAAACAGATGTGTTGGTGAAGGCATACAGTGCCACTCACGGAGATTTTCTAGTATTAAATCAACTACAACTACGTTACACAACACAGCTGCCTCTACGGATGAGAGCATACACAGCCTTGGCACAAGAACGCTACCAACTGCCAACTTACCCAGTACTGATCAATATTTTACCGCCCCCATCCACCTTAACTATTGTCAGTAGTTACGAACAGGAATTTTTGGGATTACGTGCCATCCAAGATTATCGCGTGATTAATTTGTGGGAAATCGATGCGGAAATAGTGTTTCAGCAACCACTCCCATCGTTGCTACCCTTTGTGCCAATCCTGCGAGGAGGGGGAGAGGTATCAGTTGTGCAACGCGCATTGCAGGCGCTACGAGCAGATGCACAGTTGAACCAATTAGAATCATTGCTGGCATTTTTTGCTAGCTTTGTTTTAGACACGCCTTTAGTGCAACAAATGATGAGGTGGGATATGGCAGTATTGCGAGAATCGCCTTGGTATCAGGAAATTGAGCAAAGAGGTATTCAAGAGGGTGCGCGACGGCAGTTAATCCGAGTATTGGAACAACGCTTTGGCGAAATTCCCCATGAGGTAGAAGTCAGGCTTGAGGGCAAGAATGTGGAACAATTAGAAATTTTAATGGATAGCGCGTTAGCGGAGCTTACCGGAGGTATCGCAGTGAGTTCTTTAGAAGAATTCGTGCAAATTTTGTTTACATGAGTTGCACCAACCGACTTAAAAGCAATTTCAAATTAATATAAATCTCACTTACTGAGTGCATCTATACCTTAATGACGAAGCCTGCTGATGTCAGTACCAAAAAATTAATCAGCCTCGCACCCAATAACTGGGTAAGATGGGTAACGCAGATTCCTGATGTTGTTGCTGGGGAAATTCTAAATAGTGAATTTCAGTGGATTAGCCGGGAAAGTGATGTTTTAATCCGTGTCAGTAGTCCGCAACATGGAGAATTTTTGCTTCTCAACGAATTGCAATTACGCTATCAATCCAACATGCCACGTCGGATGCGTGCTTATGCTGCACTTGCGGAAGAAAAATATAACTTACCAACATACCCCGTTCTCATCAATATTCTGAAAACTGGTAACAACGAAATACCCACAAACTTTACATCAAATATTGCAGGATTACGGGCAATACAAGATTATCGGGTAATTAACCTGTGGGAAATTGATGTCAATATTGCTTTTCAACAACCCTTACCATCCTTACTGCCATTTGTACCCATTCTCAAAGGTGGTGAAAATGAATCTATTATTAGAGAAGCATTGCAAATCCTCCGTGCTGATGAACAACTCAACCAACTAGAAACAGTTCTAGCTTTTTTTGCTACGTTTGTTTTAGAGAATACGCTCATTCAAGAAATCATGAGGTGGGATATGTCTGTATTACGTGAGTCACCTTGGTATCAAGAAATTTTACGCGAAGGGGAAGCACGCGGGAAAGCAAGCGGGGAACTACAAGGAATACTTTCTGCGATTGAAATTAATTTAGAGTTGAAATTTAGCGATCGCGGTTTACAATTGATGGCACAAATTAACCAGATTCAGGATTTAGAGCGTTTAAAGACAATTTTACGAAATATTGTCACTGCAAATACTATTGAAGAATTGCAACAGATTTTGTAATTCTCAAGTTAGTTGTTCATTACCCAAATAAGCTTCAATTACAGCCGGATCGTTTCTAACTACAGATGGTTCACCCAAAGCAATCAACTGTCCAAAATCTAACACGGCAATGCGATCGCACAAACCCATAACCAAGGGTACATGGTGTTCAATCAGCACAATTGTTAAATTAAACTGTTCTCGCAGACTACGGATAAATTCACTCAGTTGCTGCTTTTCGTTGGGGTTCATCCCCGCAGCAGGTTCGTCGAGGAGTAAGATTTGCGGTTCTAAGGCTAAAGCGCGGGCAATTTCCAGCCGACGCTGATCTCCGTATGCGAAGTTTTTGGCTTTTTCGTCAGCGCGATCGCTCAATCCCACCATCTCTAATAATTGTAAAGCTTTTCGCCTGCTTTTTTTCTCTTCCCGACGCGCTGGTGGTAATCCCAAAACTCCTGTTAATAGATTACTTTTATTCAGCAAATGTCGGGCAATTATGACATTTTCTAGCGCTGACAATTCACCAAATAAGCGAATATTTTGAAAAGTCCGAGCAATACCTAAACCTGCAATTTGATGGGGGCGTAGTTGGGAAATATTAGCACCTTGATAGCATAACTCTCCACTAGAAAGGGGAATAAAAGCTGTAATCAAATTAAACAGTGTTGTTTTCCCAGCACCGTTAGGGCCAATTAATCCAAAAATCTCATGTTGATTGACTGTAAAAGATACATTATTTACCGCCACTAAACCCCCAAAGCGGCGAGTCAGTGATTTTGCTTCTAAAACAATGTGATTTATCATTGCGCTGCGTCTTTAATCAGATCGGCCGCTTTTATCAATTGCTTTTTACACTTTTTCAAAATATCTGGAGTTACAAATCCTTGGGGAAAAAATATAGTTCCTAAGACTATTAATATACCATAAATAATTAATCTGCCATCTCGTAAAAATTGGGCTAACCAATTTGGTAATCCTGCTATATCGGCGATTCTTCGCAAAACAATTTCTAATAAAACTTTCAATACAATTGCACCTACCACCGAACCTAAAAAAGTTCTAGAACCACCAATTAATACAATCGTCAAATAGGTAATGCTAGCATCAAAAGTACCTTGTCGAGCATTCCAGGTATTGAGAAAATGAGCGCTGATTACACCTACAATTCCAGCAAGAATTGCTCCGAGAGTAAAGGCTAAAACTTTGTAGTATGTGGGGTTTATTCCCATTGCACTGGCAGCTAATTCATCTTCACGGATGGCAATGAATGCCCTACCTGTGCGAATACGTTCTAAACGGTAAAATAATACCATACTAATTAATAGTAATGGTACAGCAATCCACAAATATTCGATTTGGCTTTGGAAGGGTTGAGGAATACCAAAAATTCCTACAGCACCGCCTGTAATATCTAAATTTAAGGATACAACTCGCAATACTTCTACAAAAGCAATAGTTGCGATCGCTAAATAAATTCCCCGCAACCTTAATGCCGGAATTCCCACTATTACAGCTAATATACCGGAGATTAAACCAGCAATCAACATCTCTAATAAAAGTAACGGAATGGGAAATAAATTATTACTAGATGGGAAAACTTTTGTAGATAAAATCGCTGCAATATATCCACCTAAAGCATAAAATCCAGGACTAGCCAAAGACAATTGTCCAGCCATCAGTGGTAAATAAAGCGATAATCCTAATAAAGCCTCCAATACCATGTAGACTAGTGGTGATTCATAAGTAGAGAAAAATTCAGCCATTGTAAAATATTTTAATTAAGCTGTTAATAAAAGTTAATTTTTATTTGGTGTATGTTTTCATCGCGCTACGTCTCTTTAAACTTTTTGAATAAACCGACGACCTAGCAAACCTTGGGGTCTAACTAACAACATGATAAATAATATTCCGTAGGCTACAGCTTCTTTGTAACCGGAATATTCCGCCGGCACAAAAGCTTCAACTAATCCAATGAGTAATCCTCCTAAAACTGCGCCGGGAATACTACCTAAACCACCTAAGACAATTACCGCTAAACCCCGCAATCCAAAAGCAATGCCGAAATATGGCCCAGCAATACTAACACTAGAAGCGACTAAGGTTCCTGCTAATCCTGCTAAGAAACTGCTGATGAAGAATGTTAGGATAATAAAACGATCGCTATTAATGCCTAACAAACTAGCTGTAGTCGGATCTTCTGCGATCGCTTGCATTGCTTTACCATACTTAGTCCGGTTGATAAAGTAGGTAATAATTGCCACAATCGCAACTGATACAGCAAAAATTATTATCTGAACGGTGCGAATCGGAATTTCCTTTTCTGGAGTCCCAAAATTAATCGAAGGTGGTAAATTCCCATAAGTATCTGCGGGGTATGTGTAACTTTCTGCGCCTACCAAATACTGGATTAAGTTCACAATTACCACTGCTACCCCCAAGCTGGAAACAACAGTTAGTAAGGGATCAGATCCTTGACGGCGTAAAGGTTGAAAAGCAACCCGTTCCATCACTACCCCAATAAATCCCGCCAAGGTACTTCCTAAAATTAAGGCTATAGCAAATGGTAATTTTATCGGCAAGACTGCATTAGCTAACAAGCCATTAAATCCAAAGTTACCACCCATGAGGGCATAAGTGAAATATGCACCCAAGGTAAAAATCGCGCCATGAGCTAAATTAATGATGCCCAAAATTGAATACACTAAGGTATATCCCAATGCAAAAATTGCATAGATACTACCAATAGATAATCCGTTCAAAAATTGTTGCAGAAATAGAGTGATATCCATGTTGCAACTATTTTATAAATACAAATTTTCCAGTATTTCCGTCTTTATCCATCTTAATTTGGGCGACATAAAATTCTTTTTGAATCACATCCCCTACTGGTGTAAAAGCAATCTCACCTAAGGGTGTATCATATTTTCCAGCTAGTATTTGCTTGTTCAATTCTGTTCGCAGTTTATCAAGAGGTAATGTGCTGATTTTAGATTTTTTATCCAACTCTTTAAGAGCTTCAACATACACCTGCACCGCAGTAAAAGATTGACCGGTAAATTGGGCTGGTTCTTTTTTGTATTGCTCAATATAGGCTTGGCGAAATATCTTATTAATCTCACCAGGATATTCAGGACTGTAAGCTTGAGCAATCAGCACACCATCGCAAAGGGCTTTACACACTGATAAAACATTGGGTGTATTCAGACCATTACCACCAATAATTATGCCTTTATAACCTAACTCTCGCAGTTGTCGCACTAAGTTACCACCATCAGCAGCTAGCCCCGAAATAATTACTAAATCTGGTTTTAAGTTAATTGCATTAGTAGCTTGGGCTTGAAAGTCGGTATCAGTAGTTTGGAACTTTTGAACTGTTACTAATTCTAGCCCTTGTTCTTTAACTGCTTGTTGAAAAATCTCTGTTTCTGATTTATTAAATGCGTCATTTTGGGCGTAAAAAACTGCCACTTTTTTAATTTGAGGATTCTGCTTGAGTGCAGCTTTCACCGAATTAGGGGCAACTATAGAGACAGGGGCAGATACACGAGCTACATAATCACCAATTTCTGGAATTCCTTTGGCGGTATTTGATGCTCCAATAACTGGAACTTTTGCACGTTCGGCAACGGGATCGGCACTAAAAGCTTGCTGTGATAAAGTAGGGCCAACAATACCCACAACTTTATCTTTATTAATTAAAGTTTGAAAAGCGTTAATTGCTCCAGCTTCATCACCGCTCGTATCTTGGGGTACTAATTTAATCGGAGTGCCATTAATACCACCTTTGCTATTGAAATACTTCTCAGCAATTCTGGCTCCCACAAATCCCTCTTGACCTAGTAATGCTACGTTGCTGGTTTGTGCTAAGGCAATACCGATGGGAATAGCGCCCGATGTCGTCGTTGTCTGGGCAGTGTTAGTTGTAGTGTTATTTGGAGTCCTATTTGGAGTAGTTGTCACAGAGCCACCGCCACAGCCTGTTAGTAGCAAAGCGCAAGTTGATAATAATGCTGTTGTCTGAGCGATCGCGTTGTTCATCGTTAAATAATCATGTAGTTATTAGATATTCGGCAAAAGTTCATAGTAATTTTCATAATCTGCAAACCAAATGACGCAGATTTATACTTTTGCACGAATTCTATTAAATCATTCTTATTTCACCATGCAAAGACAAATATTCAAAGTGCTTCTAAATACAAATTATTATAATTAGTAATGATTTTATCATTCCCCATCAGTTTAGTTGAATCCTAAGTAAGTACTTTTAAACCCCTTTTTCGCTACCAGGTAATCCTTTCGGTTCGTAGTGACGGCAACCGTTACATGGGCCGTCGGGATTGACAGCACAACGCATATAGCCGGATCGGGCATTAAATTTGCAGCTGATATCGCCGATTAAATAACCTACCCCTTCTAAATAATAGCGATCGCTTTCAATCGGTCTAAGGTTTTGCCGTCCCTCTACTACTGAAAAATTCATGGCTGCTTGCCTCATCCGTAAACGCGATCGCGCATGGGTTTTGCGGATCGCCCACAGAGAAATCAGGGACGGTAAAAAACCAACGGCAATTACTAAAAGTGTCTTTAACACCTTCTTTTTACCTCTTCTGTGCGCTGATTGATTGTCCCTGATGTTGCACTCTGGTTTACGGAAGTGCAAATATTAGGGCAGTTTTACCTAATTGCAACCATAGTTGGTAGCGATTAGCAATGGCAGTGTAGTATCTAGCAATTTTAACGAAGAAGTTTCTTCTGCCACTTCAATCAGCATAACTGTTACAATTCCAGGCGTGAACTGCCGTTGAATGTTGATAATTTTAAGATTTGTTGACTAATGCCGAATGGCACAAGTGTCTTGTGTCAGTCTTTGCCCCACTCTTGTTTTTTCTGTGTCGCTGCGATGCTAATCTTTTTTTGGTTTGCTGACGAAGTTGCTGTGCTAGCAGTGCAGCTTCCCTTTCGGCTCGGAATAAATCAACTTTTCGCGTTGTCAAAATAAATGATTCGTCAGGTTTTCGTTTCACCCAAGGGACGCTAACTGCGAAATACTGACAAATCTGTTTACCTAGCTCCTTCTTCAAGAGTGGGTAACGTTTTTGACTATTCAGTGTGTTAGCGATCGCTTTCAACTCTAATATCGCTGCTTCCAACTCTGCCGCCATCTGGTTGATGCGCTCGACTTGTGTTATCAAACGCTCCCGTTCACTGATGATTTTTTCCTGTTGGGGTTGCAGTGGCACTATTGCAGTAGTTACAGGTGTAGGCTGCAACAGCGAGACTTTCAGCAAAATGGGCTTTTTGTCCGTGTCTGAGATTTTTTTCATACTACCTCAAGTAAAGCTAGCTGACTTTTAAGGCATTTTAGCAGCAAATTAGTATATTTGTACTATATATTTTATCCGAGATTTAATCTGAGAAATTTTTACTATTTTTGTGGGAAGGGCAACATGAGCGTATTTCCGGGCGCTCATGTTGCCATTGGTGTCAACTTAACGTGAAACCCAAGACCTACTCAATTACTAATTAAGTCGTCGGAACCCCACCCCGCTTTTGTCTAGCGACAAAATCTCCCCTCCCCGTTCACCTACCGTGTATACACAAGTCAGCAGACCTCTCCCCAAACCCCTCTCCGACGCGGAGAGGGGCTTTGAATCTTACTCCCCTTCCCTCGCAGGGAAGGGGCTGGGGGTTAGGTCTGGGAGCGCTTTGAGCAAAATAAGTCACTTGTGTGTACACGGTAGCCCCGTTCACGGGGAGGGGTAAAATGACTGTGGAATAAGCGTTTGCTCTTAAGTTGACACCAATGGCTTTTCGGCCCACCCCACAAGAATCATCCCTTAATTCAATAGGTTTTATCGAACAGAATTCATTCTGTTAGCGATAGCGGGGCGTTTAGCCCATTCTGACTCCTGAATTCTATTTCGATAAAGTTTTTGTAGTGGCGCGGCAAGGCTAAAAAAAAAAAAAAAATTGTAGGTTGGGGAGCCACTGCGTTGCGCGGGTTTCCCGCGTTGTAGCAAGTGGCGTTGGAGGCTTTGCGTAACCCAACCTACGTCTAATTAAAATCACACCCTACTTAAGATTTACTTACTTTATCAATAGTCTCTGATTAATTTTTAATTGCAGTTTTTCTCGTAATTTTTGTGCTTGCTGATAAGCTACTGTCCTGTTTGAATTGTGTAATTCTGCTGATTCTAAAGGCTGAATATAGTAATGCAAGCGAGTTCTCATTGCCCAAATTCCCATTGAAGGAAACAGAATTAAGACAAACATGAAAGGCGATAAAGGCAAGAATGGTAATTTGAATAGTCGTTGCAATTTCTGGAAATTAATAGCCCAAGGATGTAAAAATTCACTCCCGATGCAAACTACTGGGAGAATGGGAATATGATAGCGATCGCTCAACTTAACAAAACTCACATCAAACTTTTCTAGTTGATAGCGTCTTTTCCAACCTTTCAGAGGGCCGCGGATACCTTCGGGTGCATATAAGATGATTTTATCTTGGGCCATAGCTGCCTTAAAATCATCTGATTCGGCTCGCACACCACCCAAAACCTGCGACCATTTGGGTGGTAGCCACCAAATAACCCAAGGATGATCAAATAATGCTGGATTTGCTACAGGTTGTACCACCCATCCTCTAGATTCACTTAATAAATAGCCCAAACTCAAAAAATCCCAAGGGAAACACATCCCTGCGTGATTCATTGTTACAATCAAGGGCCCTGTTTGCGGCAAGTTTTCGACTTGTTGTAATTCTCCCCGAAAATAGTATTTGACGATGGGGCCGAGAACTTCTTGGCGAAAAGCTTGTTGATATTTGGGATCAAATTCACCAAGTTCTGTTCGGGGTGAACGAAAACCAAGACGCAACCAGCGAATCAGCATCGCTAGATAAAATCCGCCAGGAATTAAAAATAATCCATATTCTAGCCAATTCCAACCGTCTGTATCGGTATGATAGTGCTGCCAATGGCGGTTGAATAAAATTAGCCAGCCTGGAGGATACCAAAGACAAAACCAATCAAACCAGCTAAATATATATTCACCTGGTTCATTTCCCAGTTGAGGATCGAGGAGGTTTTGGGAGTGTTGATTAATCAAAACGGTTAAAGTTCAGGCAAACATTTGATTAGAAGTGCATTATAGCTTTATAGTTTTGCCATTGGTATCTGACTCAGGGTAAGCGCATCTCAAACATTACTGACAAGAAGGTTTAGAGAGATCATCCTGTTGGAATAAGTAAGCAGTGATAATAATTTAATATTTATTTAATAGTTAGCTTATTTGGTCGCACTGCTTTACAACAGTGAACATTCATCAGAACTATGGCAGAGGAGTTAAATCATTGAACAGCAAGCAATGAAGACTAATAAATGATAGTGGGATTTCGCCAAAAGATAAAATTGACAACAACTAATGATTATTTAAATTCTTCCTCAAGTTGGAGCCAAATGGCGAGACACCTGTCCTAATCTTCCTATTATGGAACTAAAAAAGCCACTAAAAATTTCAGATTTAATCCGTGAACTCCGGCAGCAACTGGATCTTTCTCAGGAAAAATTTGCAGCCAAGCTGGGAGTTTCTCTACGAACAGTCAATCGTTGGGAGAACGGATCTACAGTGCCTTCACAGATGGCACTAAAGCTAATTGAAGAAATGTTACAGAAGATAGGCGAACCAGGTAAAAGGCTACTGAACGAGTATCTCCTAAAAGTGGAGCAACGGGAGGACTCTTAAAGATGATAGTGAAAGTACCCGAAAAGATTTTGATCATGTCTTGGTTACTAACTTATGGTGTGATGATTCTGGCAGTCATAGCGGCGCTGCTGCTGACGGGACTGTTGCTGCCAGTCTTCGATCCGAGCGTATTTACATTATTTTATGCTGCTGTGGCAGTCAGCGCCTGGTATGGCGGCATGGGACCTGGAGTATTAGCGATCGCTTTTTCTGTTACAACTGCGCTCTATTTTTTAATCGAGCCAGTCTATTCGTTCGATTTTCTCAGCCTGAACGTCTTAGTACAATTAACCACATTCTCACTAGTATCCTTCTTAATTACCGCCCTCTCTTCAGAGTTGCGAACTGCTAGACGCAAGGCAGAGACAAGCCTGAAGTTGTTGCAAAATAGCGAAATGCGGTTTAGTCGCCTGGCAGAATCCAACATCATTGGAGTTATTGTTACCCATCTGAAGAACGGCTCCATCATCGAAGCCAATGATGCTTTTCTAAAAATAGTCGGCTATACGCGAGAAGATTTGTCTGCTAACCAAATAAAGTGGCGTGAGATTACCCCACCGGAGCATCTTCTATTGAGTGAGTGTTCAGTGGAAGAACTGAGAACGACCGGAGTATGTAAACCCTTTGAGAAGGAGTATATCTGCAAAGATGGCACAAGAGTCCCCGTTTTGCTCGGTTCTGTCCTCGTGGAAGACAGCGAAGAAACTGTGATTGGCTTTGTTGTTGATTTGAGCGAACGCAAACAAGCCGAACAAATCTTGCGGGAGAAGGAAGAACGTCTGAGGTTAGCTAACGAGCGTTTTCAGTTAGCAGCATCGGCGGTCAACTGTCTCATTTATGACTGGAATCTAGAACAGGATACCGTTGAAAGAACCGATGGGTTAACCCGGATTTTGGGCTATTCCCTCGATATTGCTGAACCAACAGGTAATTGGTGGCGTGGACTTGTCCATCCAGAGGATTTGCAGCGTATACAAGAGGAAGCGGTAGTTGCTTTGGCAAATAGCGATCGCTATACTGCTGAGTATCGCATTCGCAACCAAGATAACCAGTACGTCTATATATTGGATCAGGGTATAGTGGTGCAACGGGATGCTGATGGAAAACCAGTCCGCGTAGTTGGCAGCACTACAGATATCAGCGAACGCAAGCAAGCAGAGAAAGCAGTCCAAGAAAGTGAAGAACGACTCAGGAGTTTTGTTAAAGCGAATATAGTTGGCATTATCTTTGGTGATGTGAATGGTAGTATTACTGAAGCCAACGACGAGTTCTTGCGAATTGTGGGCTATACCCAAGCAGATATCCAGGTAGGCAGACTACGCTGGAGTGATATTACGCCTCCTGAGTATCAATATTTAGATGAATTGGCTATTACTGAAGCAACAGTAAAGGGAACCTGTACACCTTATGAAAAGGAATGTATTCGCAAAGATGGTTCTATTGTTCCAGTTGTAGTTGGCTACTCCCTTTTAGGAGAATCTGGGCAGAAATCAGTTGCATTTATTCTTGATATTAGTGACCTCAAGCAAGCTAAAAAAGCGCTGAATCAGAGTCAAGAGCAATTTCAAGCTTTTATGGACAATATTCCCGCCGCAGCATGGATTACGAATGCAGACGGGCGTGTACTTTACCTCAGTCCAACTTATCTGAGCATATTCGATGTAGCAACAAAAAAAGCGATTAATAAAAACATTTTTGACCTATATCCAGCCCAAATCGCTCAACCCTTCCTTGATAACATTAGAATGGTTGCCCAGATGAATCAGGTTGTTGAAACCATCGAGTCTGCCCCACGCACAGATGGCACTCTAGGGGAATTTTTGGTATATCAATTTCCCATTGCCAGTGCGTCTGGGCAACGCCTAGTAGGAGGGGTTGCAGTTGACATCACCGAACGCGAACGCATCCTTCGTGAACGCCAGCTTGCAGAACTTGCTTTGCAAAAGCGTAGTGAAAGACTCAAACTGCTCTCTGAAACCACCAGTGATTTGCTCTCAACAGAGCGTCCCTTGGATTTAATGAACAGTTTGTTTAGCAAACTCTCGGCGCAGATGGATTTGCATTTTTACTTCCACTATCTAATTGAGACGCACGAAAATCAGCAGAAATTTCGGTTAGTAGCTTGGAACGGCATTAATGATGAAGTATTTCAAGCAATTGAATACCTGGAATTTAATCAAGGAATGTGCGGACTAATAGCACAAGAACGCCGTCAAATTGTCGTCAATGATGTACTAAACTCTACTCATCCAAATGCCCACATCCTCCAGGCTTTGAAGATCACAGCTTATGCAGGTCAACCCTTAATTGCTCAGGGAAAACTGCTTGGTGTCCTCTCCTTTGCCAGTCGCACCCGTACCCACTTTACCTCTGGGGATATTGCCCTACTGCAAGCAACCTCCGATCAGATAGCGGTTGCTCTAGAACGCGCCGAGTTAATGACTTCGTTACAGCGACGCAAAGAAGAATTGATCCAAGCTAATCGGATTAAAGATGAATTTTTGGCGGTTCTTTCCCACGAACTTCGCACGCCGCTAAACCCGATTTTGGGATGGTCAAAGTTACTGCAAACGAAAAAGTATGATGAAGCAACCACCACTCGCGCTCTCGAAACCATTGAGCGCAATGCCAAGCTTCAAACGCAATTAATTGAAGATTTACTGGATGTCTCTCGCATTTTGCAAGGTAAACTGAGTCTGAATATTGCTCCTGTAAATCTAGAAACTGCGATCGCATCTGCAATAGAAACTGTACATCTCGCCGCCCAAGCAAAATCTATCAATTTGCGATTTACGATTTTAGACTTTCCTGCGGAACGCTACGCGAACGGCTACGCTCAGTCGAACGATTTTGGATTAGAAAATTCTTATGAAAATTTAGAATCTATCGATTTTAACAACCAATCTGACGATCTCAAATCCCAAATCCAAGTTACGCTTCCAGCACCCCAAAGGTGCGATTCCAAATTCCTAGTAACCGGTGATTCCGGTCGCTTGCAGCAAGTTATCTGGAATTTACTTTCCAATGCGATTAAGTTTACGCCCCAAGGTGGAGAGGTAGAAATTAGTTTACAATCTGTTGGTTCTCAGGTTCAACTTCGAGTCAGTGATACAGGTCAGGGAATTAGCCCAGATTTTTTACCTTATGTATTTGACTACTTCCGACAAGCTGATGGTGCAACTACCAGAAAATTCGGCGGATTGGGATTAGGATTAGCTATTGTTCGTCACATCGTCGAGCTACATGGAGGCACTGTTAAGGCAGAAAGTTTAGGCGAAGAACAGGGAGCAATTTTTACAGTCATGCTACCGATAATCAAGATTCATCCAAATAGCCACCAGGTGCGTAGACAACCTGATGATTTACCCAATCTAAATGGGGTGAAAGTTCTGCTTGTGGATGATGAGCGTGATACCAGAGAGTTAATTGCTTTCATTTTGGAGCAATCTGGCGCGATAGTAACTCAGACAGCATCGGCTGTGGAAGCATTACAAACTATGCCTCAGTTCCAGCCAAATCTGCTGTTAAGCGACATTGGGATGCCGGAAATAGACGGCTATATGCTGATGCGTCAAATCAGAGCGATGTCACCAGAACAAGGAGGGACAATTCCAGCGATCGCTCTTACCGCTTATGCTGGTGAGGCTGATTACCAACAGGCAATCGCTGCCGGATTTGGGCAGCATATCACCAAACCTGTGGAGCCAGCTAAATTAGTTCGCGCGATCGCAAACCTGATTTCTGAATTTATGTTGTAGCGATCTGAAAACTAACTTACAACCCTTAGAAGCTCCAAAAAGACATAATTAACTCAGAGACGAATGGCACCTTTGAAAAATAAGTACTCGTGCTTCACTTCTAGTAAAGCGATCGGGAACTGACTTATGAGGGGTAGAGAGGGGTAAGGTTTTTGACTAACGCTCTTTTATGACTCTCGTGGGATAAAAATCATCCACCCTTATTTTTAAGGACTTTGATGAACTTAGGCGTAGGTTGGGTTGAGGAACGAAACCCAACACCAACAATCTCTGATTTTGTTGGGGTTTCACTAAAGTTCAAACGCCACTTGCTTCAAGCCGGGAAACCCGGACAACGCAGTGGCTCCCCAACCTACGAATATTTTATTTTTTCGGAGTAATAAAAGAGCGCTAATGACTAATTTTGAGCATTTACTTCAGTTTTGCTTAACCAAATCACTAGGTCATCTGCATGAATTTCTATCTCACTTCCTAAAGTTTTGACATACAAAAGTCCCTTACTAATAGTTAAATCTATGATTGGATACCATGAATCTCTTGTCTGGATTAAAAGATCCGATGGAATTCCTAGTTGTAAAGTATTCTTGCGATATTTCCACCAAGCTCGCCATAAAAGGACAGATTTAGTACATTGCAACCTATAGTCTTTAGGGATTTGGCAGTATTGATAGTGATAGAAACCACGACTATCCATGTTTCCTTTAAGGAGATAATTGCATTCTGGTAAAGCCTGATTCAATAATTCCCAATGGGATGAGTTAGACAAAATCAAAAATTCAGTTGGGGTAGTATTTAGTTGAGCAATGGCAATTACGCCTTCAGCCTTTGTTGATAGATGGTTAGTGTTATAAACTGTTTGTGCTGTTAAAGAACGATTTGCCAATAAAATATCTTTTTTCTGGATAGAGTTGTCTACAAACTCTCGAACTAAATCTAAATTAGATAACATAAAATTATTTATACTAAATCAACTAGTGTTGTAATTTCTCTTACACTCTGTATTTAGTAATTACACTAGTCTCGTCCGTCAACCCGGATAATTCTCAACTTGATTTATACTGACTTCGTTGTTGGATCAAAGCTTTGTCAGCGCAGCAAATATACCTCAATATCGTTCAGTTAAGTCCGAAGTCCTCTGTAGATACACGTTAGCGTCTCGTAGAGAAGCTCAATACGGTTTGGATAAGCAGGGGAAGCAGGGGAGGAAGAATCTAACGAGCATCTTCGCTCCCAAAATTGAATAATTTAATTTCTGGAAGTCCCTAATGTCGTGTCTCTACGTGCCGAAATCAATACCAAAAATTCTTAACTGAACATTTTCATTGTGAAGCAGATATTACAGCTTCAGGTTGATAGCGGATACCAGCTTGCTTAAAGCGGTGTAAAGCTTCACCCAAGCGATCGCAATCTGCAATCAAACTTATCCGTACATACCCTTCACCTGCAACCCCAAAGGCATTACCTGGGGTAAGAACAACACCAGTTTGCTGCAACACGTTCAAGGCAAAATCAGTAGAACCCATACCAACGGGACACTTCACCCAAAGATACATTGTCGCCTTAGTTTTGGGGATATCCCAACCCAACTCTCCTAACCCGTCAATGAGGAAATCGCGGCGGGTACGGTAGCGTTGTTGTACCTCGTGCAAATACACATCTGGCAATTGCAAGGCGGTTTCGGCTGCTTTTTGCAAGGCGGAAAAAATACCGTAATCCAAGTTAGTTTTCAGTGTCCGCAAACCTTGAATTACATGGCGATTCCCCACCACAAACCCAACACGCCAACCAGCCATATTGTAGGTTTTAGATAAGGTGTGAAATTCTACACCAATATCTTTCGCGCCGGGAATTTCTAGCAAGCTAGTGGGTTGATAACCATCAAAAGCTAACTCGGCATAACATAAATCATGCACCAGCAGAATTTCATATTTGCGGGCGAAGGCGACGATTTCTTCAAAAAATTCGCGGGGTGCGGTGGCAGCAGTGGGATTGCTGGGATAGTTGAAATAGAGAATCTTAGCTTGTCTTGCAACCTCGTCAGGAATGGCAGCTAAATCGATTAACCAGTCATTCTCTGGTTTAAGAATCAAACTGTGGATTTTGCCGCCTGCGATCGCGGGGCCGCGAAAATGGGCAGGATAAGCTGGGGAAGGAACCAGAACTAAATCACCAGGGTTAACGTAGGCGATCGCAAGATGGGTTAATCCTTCTTTAGAACCCAGCAATGGCAGAGCTTCGCTATCGGGATCGAGAACCACACCATAACGGCGATGATACCAATTAGTAATCGCCCGACGAAAACTAGCAGTCCCTTCAAAGGGCGGATAACCGTGATTGGCGGGATCTTTCAAGGCTGCGATCGCTGCTTCTACAACTGGTGCTGGTGTCGCGCCGTCGGGGTTTCCCATACCCAAATCAATTAAATCTAACCCTTGTTCCCGTGCTTTCGCTTTTAGTTCATCTAAACGGGCAAATACATAAGGTGGCAGTTTTTGTATGCGTTCTGCTGGGACAATCCAATTTAAACTCATTTTTCAACCTCGTCACTAATTCCCTTGGGCGAAACTCGATTCATGTCTTTGCTATCTATAGGTGCAGTGGTGGAAACCATTGCTGCCATCAACTGTTCTGGCGCGACTTTAAATGGTAGTCGATGGATGTCAGAATTAGGAATTAGAGCAACTTCGGCGGCTGTTTGTAACTCGCCTAATGTAATATTGCCCAATCCCAAATCACTTAATTTTTGGGGTAGTCCAATTTCTGTGTAGAACTTTAACAACTGTTGTCGTGCTGATGCTGCTAGTTGATTGCCTTGTAGCATTTCTTCTAAACGCAGTTGTACCAAAATCCCAAAAGCAACTTTTTCGCCATGAATACTGCCATGTCCTGAAATATGAGTTAAACCATTATGCACGGCATGGGCAGCAACTGTGCGACACTGCGCCCCTCCAAGTCCTCCAACTACCCCAGCGAGTAAAACACTTGCGTCTACGACTTCTCGCCAAACTTCACCACCTGGTTCCTTCAAGGCGGCGGCTGACTTTTGTAAGAGGATATCTCGCAAAACTCGTGCTTGTTGCACCGCCGCAATAATTAAAGTGTCTTGCAAATGCCCACTGCTAACAGAGGCTTCATACCATTTAGCGATCGCATCACCAATTCCAGCTACTAACGTCCGTTGTGGAGCAGTTTTAATCAAGTCATAATCGAGTATCAGTAAATCGGGACAACGAGACAATCCCACATCGTAGAGAAACGCCCCATCTTCCGAATAAACATTCGACAAGGCACTCCAAGCGGCACACGTAGCCCCTGATGTCGGAATTGTCACCACTGGTAACTTTAACTGCTGCGCGAGTAATTTCGCTGTATCCAAGGCTTTGCCGCCACCAACACCGATAATTACATCAGCTTTATGTTCTTTTGCCTTCTTCTGTAAAGATTTCAGGCTAGCTTCGCAGCAATCTGGACTGTATGAAGCTTGAACAGGATGTAACTGTTGCGTTTCTAGAACTGGTTGCAAATTCTTTCGGCTGATGGTGAGAGTAGATTCACCTGCCACAATTAAGGGACGACTTCCCAAACAGGCAATCTCTGCTGCGGCTGCGTGCAACACCCCAGAACCACGGATGACTTTTGCCGGGGCAACTGTGAGCGTAAATAATGAACTAGAAGTTTGAGTAGACAAAGAAGGTTGAGTAGAAATTTGATTAGACATATAATCTAGTTTGCCAAAACCTTGATATTTCTTAATCTAATAGACTTGCAACCAAAGATACTTGTTGCCAGATGGCTACAAACTTGCATCTGACTCAACTAGGTTTTAACCGATTTAATTGCCAACTGGTTAAGCAATTTAGCGACGTTGCTTGAATCTGTGATGTCCATTAGCCTGAAATCCCGAACTATCAAAGTTTTGAATAACCATATAATTAATTAACATTACCACTCTCAGATTCTCAAGAAAAGTGATTGAGAACTGAATCGTCTGTCGCAAAAGAGGCAAGGGGGCAGGGAGCAAGGGGGATAGAAAAGAATTAGGATTCAAGCCCACCTGCGCGAAAACCACTCAGCTTTTATTGGGGGATTCAACGAAGAGTCAGAGGGACGACAGGGGGCAGAGGAAAAAGTTTTCCCCAGTATTTCTCCCCTGCTCCCTGCTCCCTGCCTCTTCGTCGATGGTCATTTCAGCTATAGATAGGTGCGTAAGGGTGTACAGATAGATGTCCACTCCCACGCCGTTCCCTTTAACTGCAAAAAATTGTAAAAATGTCAATAGTGGCAATTAGAATAACAACTGACAGTATTCATTACCGACACGCTGATTGATCTTTTTCCACAGTAGAATTACGAAAGTGTGAATATATTAATCTAATAATAACTATTAATGTATCGGTAAATACAAAATAAATTATGTCATTCTGATAAAAAGCATGGGGCATTGGGAATTGGGAATTGGGCATTGGGCATGAAGAAGAGACAAGGAAGAGTGAGGAGACAAGGGAGAGACTTATTCAATAATTCCCCCCCAGCTCCCTGCTCCCTGCCCCCTGCCCCCTGCCCCCTACTTCTTAAGCGTTAGGTTTTGGCAATTGGGCGAATTTGTCTGTGTAAATTTCCACTGTGACTGGGGAATTTTGATGAGAAACGAGCGATCGCTTGGCCTCACCCAAGTAAACTGGTACAGAAACCCCTGTTTGCGGGTGGATAATGATGCGGGCGCGAACTGTCAACTTGTCGTCTTCCCGTGTACCGGAACGACCATAAGAAAATAGATTACTAGCAGCTTGACGTAAAGTTGCTTCTAATTGTGTGGGTGTAATTTTGGGTGATGTAGTAATAACCGCTTGGGTTGAGCCATTGTCATAAACTAGAGTATACTTGGCTGCTCCTGGAATCACAGCCCGACTCAAGGGGACTATGGACAGTGCAAATAAACCACCTGTCAGCACCAGCATAAAGCCAGTCGTACCCACCAGCCGAAAGCGGATGCCCCATTTGAGAATAAAAGCCAAAACTGCTAAGGCAGCGAATGCCAAAGTAGCTATACCTGACCATTGGGTGTACTGAAGAAAGTTAGCTGTTGTGAGCATAAGGTTGGTTATGGATGCGTCTTTTTTTCGTTACCGACACACCCATTTTACCGAGAGCTTAGGGACTTCCAAGAAATAAATTATTCCATCTTGTGGGGTGGGCATCCTGCCCGCCCTGAATATGGGACGGGTG
>NZ_JABXKH010000056.1 GCF_017115105.1 Nostoc sp. NMS2 | reverse complement strand
GTTTCTGTTTTGGCTGCGGCTCTCCCAAACTCAGACCCTCTGCCATAATCCCTCTGTCAATAGGGTTTGAGACGCGCTAACCCTGCTATTTTTATTAACTGAACCGTATTGACACATAACCAATTGTCCACTAATTATGCAAGTTAAATTTGGAATTGGTAAAAAGTGAAATGGTGCGTTACGGTTAAAACCATAACGCACCATTCTTGATATTTACTAAAATTGATTTTGCGTATTAATAAATACCACTTTCTCGATTCAGTTGTTCATCATGCTTGGCAATTACCCAAATTGCATGAATACTACCGGGTAGCCAACCTAAAACTGTGAGCAGAATGTTAATAAACAATGTTGGGCCTACTCCAACTGTCAAGAAAACGCCTAAAGGAGGCACTAAAAAACCTAGAAGATAACGAACTAATTTCATGATTTTGTTGTATTTTTGTGACTTTGTTTAGTTACATTCTTTGAAGATGCCGATTTAGTAAATCCACCTTCGGATATTTTCTTTGGAGTAGAAAAATGATGAAATTACTATTTCTACTCCCTTTAATATTTATCTAGAAGGTAATTCATTTTGGCTTTTTACATCACCACTGCCGGTTAAAAGATTTTTTTCAACAAAGTAGTTGTTAATGAAAGTGTTAGCAAAGGTTAGAATCACTGGCCCAAGAAGGAAACCAATAATTCCACTAACTGAGAAACCAGGAACTAGGACTGCTGCTAACCAAAAACACAAACCGTTGACGATGAGCGAAAATGCTCCAAATGAGAGAAAGTTAAGCGGTAGCGAGAGAGCAGACAGAACTGGTTTAACTGAACCGTTAATTAGACCAATTACTAAAGCGGCAATCAAAGCTGCGGGAAAATTAGCAATATTAACGCCTGGAACAACTAAATCAACAATCAACAGGCTCAAAGCTGTAGCTAGGGCGGTTAATAATGGTGTCAACATTTTTTTGACCTAATATTTTTTGTTTGTAACTTCTTATCTCATCTTTAACTATGTGCCAGACTTTCACCTCTCTTGGAAGATAGAATTTGTTTCTACCATTAGGTCTATTATTGAGAAAACTACTCGCTGTAAGGGCAATTCATGAATTGCCACTACCTAAAAATCAGCGTTTTGGCTAAAGTTTTACGTAAATCCTATAATTTAATCAGATTTTCCAGACTCAGGCTGATAGTAAAGGGCTGATTTATACAAGACTTGTTCTTGATGGGTTTCTAAAGTGCAATTAGACAAAGGGTAAGTTACACAAGTCACAACATAGCCAGCCTGTATTTCACTTGGACGCAGAAATTTTTGCTCACTTTGATTAACTTCACCGCTAATGAGTTTGGCAATACAAGCAGAACATTCGCCTTGTTTACACCCAGATGGTAGGCGGATACCAGCTTCTTCCGCCATATCTAGAATATATTGATCGTCTGGTACTGGAATGGTGCGATCTAATCCAATTGTAGGATTGATGAATCGAACTTGATAAACTGCCATCTGCTGTTTCTTATTGTTTAACTGTTTTCATCGACAAACTAATCCGCTTCAGTTTCTCGTTGATTTCTAACACCTGCACTTTAACTACTTGTCCAACTTTGACAACTTTTTTCGGATCGTCTACAAATCTATCAGTAAGTTGAGATATATGCACCAAGCCATCTTGATGTACGCCGATATCAACGAAAGCGCCGAAGTTGGCGACATTTGTCACGATTCCTTCTAGTTCCATTCCCACCTTTAAGTCCCTGATTTCCTTAATTCCTTCTCGGAAGGTGGCATACTTAAACTCAGCCCGAGGATCTCTACCTGGTTTTTCTAGTTCGCTGAGGATGTCGCGTAGTGTGGGTTCGCCGACGCTATCGGTAACGTATTTCTTCAGGTTCGTCTTTTTGAGTTTTTCGGCAATTTGTGTCACCTGATTTAATGGCACATTTAGATCGGATGCGATCGCTTCTACTACAGAATAACTCTCTGGATGCACTGCTGTATTATCCAATGGATTGTCACCGCCGCGAATCCGTAGAAAACCGGCCGCTTGTTCAAAAGCCTTTGGCCCCAACTTCGGAACTTTCAAAAGTTGGCGGCGATTTTTAAAGGCTCCATTCTGGTTCCGATAGGAGACAATGTTATTGGCAACTGTTGCCGTAATCCCAGAGACGGAAGTCAGAAGTTCTTTGGAGGCAGTATTCAAGTCTACGCCGACGTAGTTAACGCAGCTTTCTACAGTGTCATCCAATTTCTTTTTCAACAACTTCTGATCGACATCGTGCTGATATTGTCCCACACCAATGGATTTGGGATCGATTTTCACTAGTTCCGCCAAAGGGTCTTGCAAACGGCGGCCGATGCTAATCGCACCGCGCACGGTAACATCTAAATCGGGAAACTCTTCTAGTGCTACAGGACTCGCAGAATATATAGATGCGCCAGACTCATTCACCATCACCTTAACGGGTTTGCGTTCTATTGTTTGCAATACTTGCGTCACAAACTCTTCTGTCTCGCGAGAGGCTGTACCGTTACCAATGGCGATTAACTCAATCTTGTACTTTTCAATCAGATTTTTGACAGTTTGTGCAGCTTTAGTACGTTGTTCGGCCGCTTGGTGGGGAAAAACCGCTTGGTATTCCAAAAATTTCCCTGTTTGGTCGAGGACTGCAACTTTACACCCAGTTCTAAATCCAGGGTCTATCGCTAAGGTTGGTTTCATTCCGGCTGGTGCAGACAGCAGCAACTCTCGCAGATTAGTTTCAAATGTCTTGATTGATTCTATGTCTGCATAGATTTTTTTCTCAGAAATGACCTCTCCCATTAGAGAGACTTTCATCAAACGGTTAAATGCATCCTTCAACATCGCCTGATAAAAATCCCGAATTGGCCGAACTTTGGTCTTAATTTCTTTCGACTCCAGATAGTAAAGTACCGTATCTTCATCGAAAGCGATTTCAAAGCTTAAGATTTTTTCGGTTTCACCCCGACACAACGCCAGCATATTATGGGGTGCAATATTTTTTACCCTAATTTGATAGTTACGGTACATCTCAAATTTGGTTGTACCTTCGGGATAATCGTCTTTGATGCGGGATATAAATACCCCTTCTTCTAAAAGATAATCGCGGATATATGACCGCAATTCCGCTTTTTCAGCGACTTCTTCCGCTAAAATATCAGCAGCACCTTTAAGCGCCTCTTCTGCTGTTTTGACTCCCGTGGTTTCAGAAATATACTTAGCTGCTTCTTCCTCCAGTGAAGCCGTTGCAGCATTTTTGAGGTTTAGCGATTTGATGAATTCCGCCAATGGTTCGAGTCCTTTTTCTCTGGCGATAGTGGCGCGGGTGCGTCGTTTTGGTCGATAGGGTAAGTATAAATCCTCAAGTTCGGTTTTTTGTAAGCAGGATGAGATTTTGGCTTTGAGTTCATCTGTGAGTTTACCTTGTTGTGCGATCGCACTTAAAATTACCGATTTTCGTTCTTCCAGTTCTGTTAAATAAGTATATCGATCAGCCAGTTCCCGTAGTTGCACTTCATTCATTTCATCGGTGCGCTCTTTACGGTAACGTGCAATAAAGGGAATTGTTGCACCCTCCGCCAAAAGTTCCAGCGCGTTCTGCACCTGATGGGGTTTGAGGTTTATTTCAGTCGCCAGTAGTTGAGGAATGTTCAGCATTAGGTGTGTAAAATAAAAAAATGAAAATGCTACTTCTAAAGGTAATATGCTAGATCCTTATCCTGGCGCAAGGCCAAAGTTTTAAGCTCATTTACCTTATGATTGCTCACAAGAGTGTAAGCGAAATAGACAAAACCCACCTACGCAAGTAAGTTTTAAACCCTATTAATCCGCGTAGATGAAGGAGAGTTTGTATAGCATAGCGCAGCTATCCTGAGTCGGGAGAGCGCTAGAACAAGTATCACTGAAAAAATGTATAATTATACACTTAAATTTTGCTACGCATAGTGTCTGAATGCCCCCACTTTGATAGTTCATTACACGCAGTGTCTACCACAAATGAAGGGGTTATTCGTCAAGCTTTTGAGTGCTTCATCTATCGCAATAATTATTCCAATTGGTGATAAGATGCAATGTTGCGTAATCTTGATTTTCCATAACATTTATTTCGTTCGACTGTTGTGCCTAAAACCTTATTGGATGTAAAATTGACCACAATTACCAAAACAATTTGTTTGATAAGCACAATAACTTTTCGTTCAGAGGTTTGCTAAGATGCCTTTGTTTTTCTTGATACCACTGTGTACTGCTTTAGCCACAGGCTACTTATTTAAAAAGAGTACTGATGAAATTGCATATCTTGCAGGTGTATTTGCAGCCATTAGCTTGATTTTAAGTCTAGTATTGGCACCCTGGCAGATTCAGTTTGGATTGTTAATCACTGTCTTAATAATTACGAACAGACTTTTGCAGAAAAATGAGTTCAAACAAACTGAAGCTACAGGAAAAAAACCTAGAGAAATTAAATAATATCAACCACGACAAACTATTTTTTTCTCAACTTTAAACTGCTGGAAATTATCAGACACATAAACCAGTAATGTCATTGACAACAAAACTTGTTAAATTTTTCATAGGGGTCTTAAACGCCAGTTATTCAGATGATTTTTAGGTCAGAATCACCAACTGGATTCTGTTAGCGGATAGCTAGGGTTTTGCCCGTTCTGACTGCTGAATTCTGTTTTCGATAAAGTTTGATCGTAAAATTCAGAAATCGGGTTTTCTTATTTACTTGGTATCATAGATAACTCTGAGAAATATTTTTTCTAAGATGTACAAAAACTTAATATCTTCGTGGATAATATAGAAAAAACAATTCAGACTATCGATTTTCATCTATGATATTTGCGGAATTTAGTTAGTGCTTAAGTATACTACGTAATATGTGCAGTTGTCTGCACTGTTGTTCAAGGCTAATTCTGCTTTCTCAAACTCTTAACTTTACGCTTCTAGAGTCTAATATTAAATCGCTACTTCCGTGAGTTTATTAGCCAGAAAGCGCTTCATAAATGTACAAATATATTAAAAATAAAAATTCATATATGGGAAAGTTTTGATTTTATGAAGTTTTTGTTTAAGTATATTTTCGGTAAATGAATTTTTGATGAAGTGTGGCGATAAATTTGCAACACGCTTTTCTCGTGGTATTCTAGTAAGTGGTTATATGTAACAATAAATTTAGAGTAAATCTCTAGTTAAAATTACATATAATTAATTAAGAACCATAAAACAAGCCTAAGACTAAATGTAAAACATCTCAAATCTTTAAATTAACGTAAACTGTGAGTTAATCGCCAAACGCTAGTTTACATTAGCCGTTAGTCTCGTGAAAAACTCAATTTTGGCATTAAGTAAAATTCCCCACAAACCTGTAAACATTACTTTAGACTAATTCATCTCTGGATTTTCCGCAGCCAAGCAGACTTCTATTACTAATTGTGTTCCCATGTCCAAAAAAAGTACGTATATACACTTAAGCTGAGTACAAATTTTTATTAATTCGGCTTAGTTACCAGCCCAGGTTAAAGATATGTATGTAAGCTTGGAGGATAACGAAGCCTTCGATTTTCGCATATCTGCATCAACTATGACACAGATGTTGCGATCGCACTAAAAGTACTCTGGAAGCATTGGCTGATACGGAAGACTTCTGCAATTCGCATTTGGGTAAAACCAAACTGGGAATACAACCACAAGCACTCTACGCTGATAATACCGGATGCTGCAATAATACAGTAACCGTTCTACAAGTTGTATAGTATTTAGTTGCTAACTCTTGGCATAGCTTCGATGGTCATTTTGATATTAGTCACTTCAAGATAGCCTTCTTAATGTTGTTGTCTATCTAATGAAGTAGAAGTCGAATTGCACAGAAAGTGTGACCGAAATTCAGAAACATCCAAAACAATAGGCTGTCTACTGTCCGGTTCATACCTACTATCTGGATTAAGGCAAATGTACGATGAAATCTATATTGGAAATTTCAAAATTTAAAATAATTCCCTACATCATCTTGTTTGTCAGTATTCTATTTAGTATTTCTGGGCAATTGCTGATGAAATATACCATGAGTCATACAGATGAGGGACTATTTGATTGGGCATTTATTCAAAAATTAGCATTAGCTGTTAGTGTTTATTGCTTGGGAATAGTCAATTGGATACTGGCTTTGCGTTCAGTAAAATTGAGTATTGCTTATCCACTGACTAGTTTAAATTATGTTGGTATACTTTTCGGCTCACACTACTTTTTTAATGAGGTGATTACACTAACTCGAATTGCAGGAGTAATCACTATTTTTCTAGGTATTCTTTTAGTGGTTATTCCTCTGAAAAAGTCTATATAAATTTATCTATAGTAAATCCTACAAAACCTATTGAAAAATGAACATTCTTACTTGGCTGCTTTTATTGATTGTAGTTTTATTCGGAACAACGGCTAACATATCATTAAAATATGGACTTCATATTTCTAGCCCTACTAAGGAGGGTAGCACATCTATTATAAATCTTTTATTGTCTCGTTACTTTTGGATTTGGTTTATCTGCTATGCATTTATGACTATATTATGGCTATATGTATTGCGAACCATTCCTCTAAGTCAAGCATTTCCAGTTTTAGGACTAATGTATGCACTAATACCGATTGCTTCTCACTATCTTTTAAAGGAGCGAGTTGTACTTAGCCAATGGATAGGAATATCTATTATTATAACTGGTGTAGTTCTGGTTGTAAATTGATAAAAGAGCCGAAGATTGAGGTTATTGATATTATTAACAGCCTCTGAAGATAAATCTCAAAAACATAGCTACAAAAATATAAATTAAATTTATGAATATAGGTATCATTGGTGGAGGTATAACTGGTCTAGTATTAGCCCAACGTCTTGCACATCAAGGACATATAGTAACTGTCTTCGATAGTAACAAACAGCTTGGTGGGCTGACCACCTATCATGATTATGGGTTGTTTACTTGGGATCGCTTTTATCACGTTATCCTACCTTCTGATACTCATTTAATAAATTTTCTCAGAGATATTGGTCTTGGTGATAAACTGCGTTGGCATCGAAGTTTAACAGGATTTTATGACAATAAAAAATTCTATTCTATCAGTAACACTATAGAATTTCTCCGCTTTCCTCTATTTGGACTTATAGGTAAAATCAGATTAGCCTTTACTCTCCTCTATGGTTCACGCCTTAATAATTGGCGGCGCTTAGAGAAGATTTTAGTGGAAGATTGGCTATTAAAACTTGGTGGTAAAAGTACATACGAAAAGCTCTGGAAACCTTTACTTCTATCCAAATTAGGAGAGAACTATAAGCGGATATCAGCAGTTTTTATTTGGGCTTATATTAAACGACTATTTTCAGCGCGGGATTCTTCATTAAATAAAGAACAGCTTGGTTATGTCTCAGGCGGTTACAAAACTGTTTTTGACCATATAGAAAAATTAATTTATGCGGCTGGAGGTCATATCCGCACAGGGGTTGCCGTAGAATATATCGCACCTCATTCAGCCGGTGGAATGTGGGTAGAATTTCAGGGTAAAAAAGAACATTTTGATAAAGTCATTTTTACTGGCCCAGTTAATATTTTGCAACAAGTTGCTGCCAATGAACTGGTAAAAGTTTCAGACACTGGTGAAACAGTAGAATACCTGGGTGTAATCTGCATGGTATTGATTACTCGCAAAGCTTTAGTTCCTTATTACGTAGTAAATATCGCTGATAGAACTATTCCTTTTACCGGAGTCATCGGTATGAGCAACTTAATTTCTTTGCAAGAAACAGCAGGATATCATATTACATTTCTCCCAAAATATATCCTTTCCACTGACCCGTTGCTAAAACAGCCAGATGAGGAATTGCGCCAAGTATTTTTCCAGGGTATACGTTTGATGTTCCCAGAACTCAAATCAGATGACATTGTAGCAGCACACATAAATCGAGCTATTAAAGTGCAGCCACTACAAGTTTTAAATTATTCCAGCCTTGTTCCAAAAGTGAGTACTGAAAACGAAGATTTTTTCGTCGTCAATACTTCACAGTTGGTCAATGATAGCGTTAACAATAACGCAGTTGTGCGACAGGTCGATGAATTTCTCAAGAAATCAACATTGCTGAATTCTTGAAATTTGAGTAATTGGATTTCATTTTAAAAATCATCAGGAGTATTTATGAGTCTTTTTGTTCTTTTACCCGCATACAACGAGCAAGAATCAATTCGCCCCTTGTTCAAAAGGTTTCAGACATTGCAGCAAATCTCTAATATGGAGATAAAACTGATTCTTGTTGATGATGGTAGTAGTGATGCAACTGCTCAGATTGCTTTAGAAGAGTCTCAATCACTGGGGGTATTACTTAACTTAGTCCAACATCCCAAAAATGCTGGTTTAGGTGAAGCAATTAAAACAGGTTTCAGGACTTTCTTAGAAATTTCTCAAGAAGGCGATTTTTTAGCCGCAATGGATTGCGACAACACTCAACCACCAGAACTCTTAATAAAGATGTATGACACTATGATAGCTGGTAGCTATGATATTGCGATCGCATCTAGATATCGAAAAGGCTCTAAAGTCATAGGTTTATCAAAATTTAGAGAGATAATGAGTTACGGAGCTAGCTGGCTGTTTAGAATTGCAGCCCGTGTACCTGGTGTAAGAGACTATACTTGTGGTTACAGGCTGTATAACCGTAATTTTGTTAGTAAACTGGATATGTATTATGGCGACAATCTATTTACTGAAAGTGGATTTGCCTGCATGATAGATTTACTACTGAAAGCCAAAGTACTCAGGCCAAAAATTGCAGAAGTTCCAATGGTTTTGAGATATGACCAAAAGCCAACTGCCAGCAAAATGAAAATTCTGAAAACTATTACTCGAACCCTGAAGCTCTTATTTAAGAATCTATTATCCACAGGAGAAACTTCCAATTTAAGTCAGACTTTCAATGAGCAAGAAACAGCAAGAATTCCGCTCAAAATGGCAAATCGCAAATAAACCTGAGAGAGATAGTCTAGATTGCAGGAAATAAGATTGCATATTTAGTAAGAGTTAGTCGTCAGGAAATTTCTTTATTCTTACCAGAGTTAGAGCATCTTTTAGCTCGTAACTCCCTTCGTTGAGAAGAGTACTAGTTAAATACATAATATTAGGTGCATCTCATTTTGCGCCGTCATCCTCAATGGTGCGAACTTTCAAAATCTCAGCCCGCAAAGCCGGGCTTTTTTATCGAAACAATCGGGTCTAAAACCGGACTTCGTCCCGCTACGAAGACAGCCTTTTAAGGCGAAAAGTTTTTGGAGCGGGGCATAAATCCCCGTTACAAAAACGGCCTCCTGCCTTCGTTAACGACAAGCCTTTTGAAGGAGGGTTAGGGAAATCCACACTACTTTTCAAAGAATTGGTCAAGATGGTAGTTGAGTAAATTTGCTAGAGTGAACACACCAGGATTTTTCAGTCAAATCTCTGAATTACGCCAGCAGACGAGGCTACCCATGCTTACAAGTACGCTACTTCTCTCAAATCAACTTCCCACCTTACAATATTCCTCTACACCAGAGCGTTTCGATGAAACCTGGGAAGCCCCCCTGGCTACCCTCCTGGGATTAGGACGCGCCGCAGGTGCTGACTTCATCGAATTATTTTTAGAACGTCGCAACTATATTAGTTGTCTTGCAGAAGAGGATTCTATCACCAGTATTTCACCAAGTCTGTCTACAGGCGCGGGAGTCAGAGTATTTCGCGGCAAAGCCGATTGCTACGTCAGTACTAATGACCTTTCCTTTTCCGGTTTGAAAGCAGCTTTAGAAAAAGGTCTATCTATCCTGGGATTGCAATTACCTGCTCCTAAAGCTTTCATCCCAGAAATTAACCTAGAACTACTGAGAGATTACGCCACCAAAAGAGGTAAAGATGCATGGCTACCAGTGTGTAGCTCTATCCGCGAAATGGGAGAAGTCCTCCTTGATGGGACTGCTCACCTGAAGCAAAAAGCTAGCCACGTCCAATCGCGCCGTGCTACCTATTTTCGGGATTGGCAAGAAGTCTTAATCGCCGCCAGTGACGGAACTTTTGCCCGTGATATTCGCCTCACCCAGTCGGTAGGATTTAACCTATTGTGTGCTGATGGTGCTAATCGTACCTCAATTGGCGATCGCGCGGGTAATACTAGCGATGCCAATTTCTTGAGAACTTGGGATTCTCAACAAGCCGCCGAAAAAATAGCAGAATCTGCCGGCAAAATGCTCTACGCCGATTACGTAGAATCAGGTACTTACCCGATTATTATGGCCAATCACTTTGGCGGCGTAATCTTCCACGAAGCCTGTGGACACCTCCTAGAAACCACTCAAATTGAACGCAATACCACTCCTTTTGCTGACAAAAAAGGCGAAAAAATTGCCCATGAAAGTTTGACAGCCTGGGACGAAGGGCGCTCTGAAAATGCCTTCGGGACAATTGACATGGATGACGAAGGTATGCCTGCTCAAAGAACCTTATTAATTGAAAAAGGCGTTCTCAAAAACTTCTTAGCAGATAGAACAGGTTCTTCGCGTACCGGACACCCCAGAACTGGAAGTGGCCGCCGCCAAAATTATACCTATGCTGCTGCTAGCCGGATGCGTAATACTTATATTGATTCTGGCGAATATAGCACTGATGATTTATTTACCTCTGTTGATAAAGGTATTTACTGTAAGAAGATGGGTGGTGGTAGTGTTGGTGCTACAGGTCAATTTAACTTTAGTGTTGATGAAGCTTATTTGATTGAAAATGGCAAAATCACTAAACCGCTAAAGGGAGCAATTTTAATTGGTGAAGCTAAGGAAATTATGAATAAAATTTCTATGTGTTCCCAAGATTTGGAAATTGCCCCAGGTTTTTGTGGCTCTGTCAGTGGCAGTATTTACACCACAGTCGGACAACCCCACATCAAGGTTGATTCTATTACCGTCGGTGGACGATAAGAATTTTAGATTTTGGACTTCGACTCTGCTCAGTCGAACGATTTTGGATTTTGGATTTTGAATACAATCCAAAATCCAAAATGCTCAAGCTCTCGGATAATTCCGTAGGTTCAATCTAAAATTTAAAAGAACAAATTGTTTGACTGTTAATTCAGTCAGAATTATTCGAGAGAAATATAAGCAATAACATCCAAAATCTCATCTTCAAAATAGAATCCCTGCAAATCTAAAATCTAAAATCCAAAATTGACTATGCCAAATATCAATGAAATTGCAAACTCTGCCAAGGACAATGCCGAGAAGCTTGGCATTAAAAAATTTGACATTTATGGCTCAACAGTAGATGATACTAGCGTGCAAGTAGACCAAGGTGAGCCAAAACAAGTTAAAGCTTCAAATCGCTCTGGTGTTACTGTTCGTGTCTGGAATGAAGATAATACAATGGGTGTCACCAGCACCACAGATGTAGATTCCAAAGGACTGGAATTAGCTTTGAAAACTGCTTATGAAGCCAGTTTCTTTGGTGTTAAAGAAAATGTTCCTGATTTCAGTCCCGAAGCTACTGTTCCTATTGCAAATAAAGCCCAAGATAAGACACCCCAAGCACCTGTTGCTGCACTCATAGAAAGATTGTTGGTAGCTGAAAAAGAATTACTAGCGGCTCATCCAGCAATTAAAGGTGTGCCTTATAATGGTTTATCGCAAAGAGATATTGACAGGTTTTATCTAAATAGTGAAGGTGCTGTGAGAACTGAATCTCATTCCTTAGCATCAGTTTATCTTTACAGCAAAACTGAAGAAGAAGGGAAAAAACCTCGCAGTGCAGGCGCTTATAGAATCAACCAAAGTTTAGATAATCTAGACATCAATGGTTGCATCAAAGAAACCGCCGATAAAACTATCAGCCACTTGAACTATGAAAAAATCAAAACTGGTAAATATCGAGTTGTTTTCTCACCGGAAGCTTTCTTAAGTCTCTTGGGTGCTTTTTCTAACTTGTTTAACGCTCAAAGCATTTTGGATAATCAAAGCCTATCTACTCCTGATGATTTAGGTAAGCAAATTGCTTCTCCTCTGCTTTCAGTTTTTGACGATGCACTGCACCCAGCTAACGTAGGAGCAGAAACTTTTGATGGTGAAGGAACTCCGACTCGTCAGATTTCGCTAATTGAAAATGGCGTTTTAACAAGCTTTCTCCACAGTGCAGGCACTGCTAAAAGGTTGAATACCCAGCCAACAGGTAATGCCAGTATTGGTGCAAAAGTCAGCGTTAGTCCAAATTTTTATCACGTTTTTACAACAGCAACTCCTGAAGAAGAGTTAAGTTTAGACACTGCTGAAAATGTGATTTTTATCGATGATTTACAAGCTCTCCACGCAGGAGTTAAATCCTTGCAAGGTTCCTTTTCTTTGCCGTTTGATGGTTGGCTAGTTAATAAGGGTGTCAGGACAAGTATTGAGTCAGCAACTGTTGCTGGCGATTTCTTGGAACTCTTAAAGTCAATTATTTATGTAGAAAAAGAGGCTGAGTTAACGCCAGGGGGAGTTTGCCCGAAAGTCTGGGTTAATGAACTGTCAATTACCGGTGAATAAAATTTAGTAAGTGCAGAGTTAGGAGTTGAATTTAACTCTTAACTCATCACTTTGAAATCATGGCTGATCATTAATATTCACCACCAACGCTAATGGCAGTGTTAAACACATCAGCACCGCTTAAATCAATATTAGCCAAAACTGCGCCATTTACGTCAGTATTATATAAACGGGAATTACTCAAATTAACGTTGGTGAGATTGGCATTATTTAAGATAGTATCGCTGACGAATGCTTCTGTGAGATTAGCTGACTTTAAATTTGCGCCTGTTAAATCAGCACCTTCTAAATTAGCACCTTCTAAATTAGCTCCTTTTAAATTTGCATTTCTCAGGTCAACACCTATCAAATGAGCGCCTTTGAGGTTTGCTCCTGCTAAATTACATCCCAAACATGCTCTAGTTTCCAGCAAGCGCTTGACAGGGGCGGAGTTTTCTGCTTTGACGGGAATAGGAGCAGCTAAAGATAGCGTGCTGAGTAAGGCTGCTGCCGTCAAAAAAATTCGTTTCATATTTACCTCCGACACTTCTAAAAGTCATTAAATTTTTGACTTCTACGATACCAGTGTGCCAAAATTACAGAATTCTGTACTCATGCGATCGGAGGAATATATAATTTCTATGAGATTAGGTATTCTTCCATAAACTAGTCCGATAGGCTTAAAATTAAAGGTTTTTTAGCAGATATTACAAGTCCTTTGACACCGCAAGCAACGCCGAAAAATCATTTTTAAACCGCAGAGGCACAGAGAGCGCAGAGAAGGCTTTTCGCGGTTCGTTCTCTTATACCTCAAATTTAATGGAACAGACCACTAGTACCGCAAGGCGGAATTCGGAATTCGGAATTCGGAATTCGGAATTAACTGTTCGCAAGGGTTTCAGACATTCCAAATGGTAGGTTTATTTCCGCCGTGACGTACTAGTAGTCTGTCAAATTCATTTTGACGGTTAAAGAGACGCGATAAATCGCCGTCTCTACAGGGAATTTATCCGTCAATTAGTTCTTGACAGACCACTAGTCCCATTATTGATTTGGGTATCAGCTTCCTTGGCTCCTAATTGAAGACTTGTTTAACTGACTAACTGCGCGGCGGAATTGAAAAACTGACGACACAACCCTTTAGTAAGCAAAATTGTCGTCAACAAGTTAGCGAAAGCAACCATAAAGATAATTAAAATTTCGTAAGATACCGCATCCAGAGGCTTCACACCAGCTAGTAACTGTCCGGTGGTAATTCCTGGTATTGCGACCATCCCGATGAGAATCATTTGATTGAGAGTGGGGAGCAATCCGGCTCTGATAGCCTCTTTGCGATACTGGCTAACTGCTTGCTGGGGCGTTGCACCTAAGCTCAAGTGGGTTTCTATTTCGAGATGGCTGGAATTAATGGTGCTGACAAGACGATCGCCTGCGATCGCAGCTGCATTGGTAGCATTACCTAAAACTATCCCTACTAAGGGAATTATATACTGTGGTTCATACCATCTGTCTGGTTGAATAATCAAGAAGTTGGTGTAAAGCACTGTCAAGGCGGTACTAATTAAAATTGCACCCCACACCAAAGGCAACAGATGAGGAATTTTTGGAGTAATGCGATTTCGTGCGACAATCGCCGTAATTGTCAGCATGATTGCTAATAGCGCCAAAACTGCCCAAGCATTGTCTAAAGCCAAGATGAAATCTAAAATGTATCCCAATACAAGAAGTTGTAAGATGGTTCTCCCAGTAGCAAGGGCTAGGTTCAACTCTAATCCTAATTTTTCCCAGGCAGATAAACCAATGGCGATCGCCATCAATCCCACAGCAATAGCTAAATCCACGAAATCCAGCTTGATCAGATCCTGCATGGGTTCTCTATCTCCTATTATTTTCTTCTCTAAGCAGCCTACACAAGAGGAACTTTGATCCGATGTGTTGGATCTTGGTTGATATATATCATCTTCATCAATTCAAAATTCAAAAATGGTACAACCTTAACATGGCAAACTCCTAGTATGTCTACTATCTGTAAATTAAATGTGCGGTAGTCTACCGCCCCACAATTTAAGTAAAAACCCTAATAGATGCGTATCTTAGGCGATAGTCTTTTAATTGCTCCTTTTTGATTAACAATTCAATCAGCAAAAATTGACTCTCGAAGTGCATCCTTTGTATCTCCCGATAAAATGAGAACTCATGATCCAAAGTGTAAATCCCATCCCTGCCTTTGATATCAAGCAGCAATACACCACCATCGAAGCAGAAGTAAGTGCAGCCGTTTTAGAAGTTCTAGCTTCTGGCCGCTATATTGGTGGCCCCCTAATCGAAGGCTTTGAGCAACAATTTGCTGCTTATAATACTGTTACTCAATGTGTGGCTTGTAATTCTGGTACTGATGCGCTCTACTTAGCGTTACGAGTCTTGGAAATTGGTGCAGGCGATGAAGTGATTACAACGCCTTTCACCTTTATTGCGACATCTGAAGTAATTAGCGCCGTGGGTGCAAAACCTGTTTTCGTTGACATTGACGCTACTACCTTTAATTTGGATGTAGAGCAAGTAGCAGCAGCGATTACACCTAAAACTAAAGCGATTATCCCGGTTCACCTGTTTGGACAACCTGTGGATATGACATCATTGATGGCGATCGCTCAATCTCACAATTTGGCAATAATTGAAGATTGCGCTCAGTCTACAGGCGCAATGTGGGCTGATAAAAAAGTAGGAAGTATTGGACATATTGGTTGCTTTAGTTTCTACCCTACCAAAAATCTTGGTGGTTGCGGCGATGGCGGAGCAATAACGACTAACGATCCTGCGATCGCTACTAAACTGCGAATACTACGAGAGCATGGTAGTAAAGTTCGATATTTACACGAGGAAATCGGTGTAAATAGCCGCTTGGATGCTCTCCAAGCAGCCATATTGAAGATTAAGCTGCGTTATTTAGATACTTGGAACGATCGCCGCCGAGATATCGCCAACTATTATTATCAGTTCCTTAGCCAAATTCCGGGAATCGTCCCGCCTCAAGAATTACCTGGGGGTATTGGGGTATGGAATCAATATACTGTTCGCATCTCAGGCGAAGGGCGAAATGGTTCTAGCGCCAAACATCGGGATTGGGTGCGTAATCAATTGCAAGAGAAGGGCGTAAGTTCAATGATTTATTACCCCTACCCTTTACATTTGCAGCCAGTTTATCAAAATCTGGGCTATCAAATTGGAGACTTACCAATAGCAGAGCAAGCTTGCCATGAAGTCATAGCTTTGCCCATGTTCCCAGAATTGACACAGCACCAGCAAGACCAGGTGATTTATGCGTTGAAGGATTGTTTGGGGTGAGGGGAGGAGGGGAGGAGAGGGGGAAAGGGAGTAGGGAGCAGGGGGAGCGGGGGGAACAGGGGGACAAGGAGGACAAGGGGGAATTATTAAAATTAAGTCTCTCCCTTGTCTCCCCCCTCTTCCTTGTCTCCCTTGTCTCTTTTCCATGCCCAATGCCCACTCCCTACTTCTTACTTCTGAGTTAGCACTCTTGCAGTCGCCAAGGCTTCTACTAAGCCACGTACAGCCGCAATCATTGCTATTTCGCTATTGAGTTGGTTGATGGCGGAACCAACACCAACACCAGCTGCACCCGCAGCGATCGCTAATGGTGCTGTAACGTTAGAAATGCCGGAAGCACACAATACTGGTACTGACACCACACGGGATATTTCAAAAGCTGCTGCCAAGGTGGGAGCAGCTTTTTCAATTAATCCTAAAGTTCCAGGGTGAACTGGGTTACTGCTAGTACCGCCTTCGGTTTGGATAATGTCTGCTCCAGCTTTCACCAGTTCTTCTGCTAACTGTACCTGTTGATCTAGTTCCAAAATGTGGGGAACGGTGACAGATAGGGTGATTTCTGGAAGAAGAGCGCGGGTTTGCTTAGTCAGCGCTAGCACTTCCAAAGCCTTAAAGCGGCGACCTTGAGCATAGAAGGAATCGAAATTCCCGATTTCAATTAAATCAGCACCAGCTGCCACAGCTTGCACAAATTTTTCTGGCTCTACTGCTGACACACAAACTGGTAATTTTGTCAAACTTTTAGCTAATTGTACCAAAGTGCGATCGGCGGCAATGTCAACAAAAGTAGCACCGCCAAATTCCGCAGCTTTGACAGTAGCAGCAACGCTAGCAGCGTCGAAATTATTCAAGCCGCTAATCACTTTCAGAACGCGGCGGTTATTAAATGCACGTTGGAGACTAGGATGCATCGTCATGGTTAGGCTTTTGAAGCTATGAGAATTATAAATTAGGTATATTCTACCGTCCCTCAGTTGATCGGCGACTAAATAGCGATCGCAGTTGCCAAATTTTGATAGTTTTATTTTGACAAAGTTTTACCACTGAAAGCGATCGCATAAACTTTGGCTGAATGCCTCAATACGCTTCGGTTCAGGTTTTTTGATGAAAATTCTAGATCGCAAAGACGCGATAAATCTTTCGTCAAGACGAAAGACAAAATTATTGTAGAGACGGCGATTCATCGCGTCTCTTGTCTGATTCATCGCGTCTCTTGTCTTAACCGAACAGTATTGGCACAGCACTACCACAAACCATAAAGTTCAGCAGATATCTATGTGAAAATAATTAAGTCCTGTTCAGTTATTCTTTTCAGGAGGAAGATATGACTGAAGAAATAATGGCAAAATTTGACGATCAAGAAATACTTGAACTCTGGGATAATAGAGCTAAAGACTGGGATATTCAAGTTGGCGATGATGGTGACAGCAATCGAATTCTGAACTCAGATCCAGTCATCTGGAGTTTCGCTGGTAATGTTGCAGGATTGTCTGTCCTCGATGCTGGTTGTGGCACAGGATATCTAGCACGCCAGCTTTGCCTGAAAGGGTCCAGCGTAACTGGTATAGATTTTTCACCTCAAATGATAGAAATTGCCAAATTCAAAGCTAGTCAAAATAATCTAGATATAGATTTTCATTTGGATTCATGCACTGAACTAAAGTCGCTTCCAGATGAGCAATTTGATATGATCGTCTCGAATTATGTTCTCATGGATTTGCTCGATCTCGAAGGAGCAATAAGAGCATTCAATCGTGTTCTTAAGCCTAGTGGTATTGCAATCCTTGTGTTCTCACATCCTTGCTTTCCCCAAGGCAAATCGACGACTGTAAATGAGGATGGGACGGTTTTTTATGGTTGGCCTTCTTCTTATTTTGAAAGAACACAACACAACGATGAACCTTGGAACCATTTTACAACGCCATTTATCTGGTTTCACCGCCCTCTTTCCGATTACTGGAAAACTTTCAAAGCAGCAGGTTTTTCTGTAGAAGAATTTGAAGAACCAAGAATTACTCCGGAGCGATATCATCTTGCAGAAAACGACCGAAAGCTATTCAATTCCAAAACACGCCCCTTTTCGGTAGTTTTTAAACTCAAGAAAGTAATTCGTAATTCGTAATGCGTAATTCGTAATTCGTAATTCGTAATAGAGCCTCCGGCACGCTCCGCGTTAAGCGAAGCTATGCCGCAGGCTTTACGTAATTAAGTTTTGTAATGGCAATTTAGACCCCTATTTTTAAATATGGGGTTCCCTTTCTCCTGCTTTTTGATCGCTATCCTAGTCAAACTCTAAAGGCCACAAATCTGCAATTGGTACTTCCCATCCTGGTAGCAGTTCGGGAACTGTTAAAATATCGCCATCACGAAGGATTATTGCTTCTTGTCCAAGGTTGTAAACTTCAACAATTCGTTCATCTGGATTGAGCAAAATTCCTACCTTAGTTCCCAAACTCAGAAATTCTTGAATTTTGGTTCTCAAATCCTCTAAATTATCACTAGGGGACTTCACCTCTACAGTCAAATCAGGAGCCAATTGAGCAAAAGACTTAGGACTGCGACGCAAGCGTTCGGCTAAAACAAATGAAGCATCTGGTGCGCGTAAATCTGAATTTGGCAATCTGAAACCGGCGCTAGAAGCTGCTGTTCGTCCCAGTTTACGCGGTCTAACCCAGTTACGTAACTGGGCTACCATTTCAGCTGCGACTTCATCTGATTCGTATCCTGATGGACTCATAACAATAATATTACCCTGAACTAGTTCCATGCGAAAGTCGGGATGCTGTTGCTGCATTTGTTCCAAGTCTTCAAGCGTTAGGGACATAAAAACCTCTAATTATCACACGCCTTGTATCTATATTATGGAGACAACAGACCTCTTTAGGAGCCAAGTCGCAAGTCGGAAGTACAGTTTTGTAACGGGTATTTAGAGGATGTTTGAAAAGTTTTTTGGTCGGTAGCAAAACGTTTTAGATCCCCCTAAATCCCCCTTCAAAAGGGGGACTTTAATTCCGGTTCCCCCCTTTTGAAGGGGGGTTAGGGGGGATCTAGAAGTTCCTAAAATTACAGCCGACCACTTTTCAAACAACCTCTTATACTAAAGATGAAAAAATATAAGCATTAAAATCGAATATTATTGCTTATTTTTCAAAACACTCCATTGCTATTTGAACTTTCTCAACTTGCCTGGGTGCTTGCATTTCGTTAAAAAGTGCGTAGGCGTAGCCCGTCGCAGACATCGCTTGCACAAAACTTTCCCTACTTCGATCAATTTCACCCATTTTTTTATGAGTCAATGCCAACTGATAATAAGCCTCAGCTAAGTCTGATTTAGCACCAATTTTATCAAGAATTTCTATCGCTTCTGAATGATGAAAAATTGCTCTGGCAAATTCTCCCTGTTCTCGAAAAAGTTCAGCCAGACAACTTATAGCCTTAGCCTTAATTTGGGTAAAGTTGTTTTGTTCAGAATGAAATATAGCTCTTTGGCACAATTCAAAGGATTTTTTTAGATTACCTAAATTTTTATAAGTTAAGCAGAGAGTTACTAAACTATGTCCTATTCCCCATAAAGTTACTCTAGTTGATGATGACATGGCATAAAAGGCAACTTCAGCAAGACCAAAAGCATCTTCTTTGCTACCAGAGCGTGATTTTATCAAAGCTAGACAGCATTGAGCATAAGTCATATAATCATCAAGGTTGCTATTCTGTTCAGCAAGGCTACAAACAGAATTGAAACAATCTTCGGCTGCTTCTATTTCCCATAATTCAAGTTTGCAAAGCCCTGTATTAAATAAAATAGATATTTTTGTTTGTTTGACATCTAATGTGCCTAAGACTTTCCCTGATTTTTCATAACATTCTATAGCTTCTCTAATACACCCGATTATTCGATATGTATAGCCAAGTATATTGTTAAGTCTAATTAGCCTTTCTGGCGATTTTATATCATCTATTATCCGTTGAATTACAGAGAAATTTTTCTGGAGCAGTCCCAGTTGGTAAAATGAGCAACCCAAAGGCAAACCTATACTCCACTGTTTACCTCGCCCTTGTAAAATTACATCACCAGCTTGCTCAAAATCACTAATTTCTACATAGTGATAATAAGCTTCTAAAGCAGTTAAAGCATCTGTGATATTTTTGATAGCTGTAACTCGTTGCGTCCAAGATTCGGCAGCTTTTCGGTTTACTAATTCCCATTCTTCACTGACTAACCTTAACCGACTAATCGCTTCATCACGAATTACCGGATGCAGCCAGTATTGTCCTTTTTTCGCTTCTATTAAAGACAAATCTTGCAGAGATTTAATTACACGTCTACGTTTTTGTTCTGGTACATCCCAAAGCAAACATAAAACTCCCTCAATAGGTAGTGAAGGAATATCTTGATAACGATAGCATCCTAAACGACACAAGAGGCGATAGGCTTCTAAGTCATTTTCTTGAAGACGGGTAAATTGACTGGTGACTAAATCTTTTAATTCTCTTTCTATTAACAAATCTGTACAGTTTTCCTGCCAATAGGCGTGTATATCACCAGAAAAATCTGTCAATATTGCTCCTCGGAGAATTTGCATTGCTTTGGCGTTACCTCCATAAGCTCTGCACATTTCATTGAGAATAGTACAATCACAATTGATGTGGCATCTGCTAAAAAACTCTCGCCATGCTTCATCATCTAAACCTCCGAGTGGGTAAAGATAAACCTCTACGCTAGATTCCCGCAAACGCTCACGACTTGTTACTAAAGTAATTGAATGTACATCCGAGTCTGCTAATACTCTCAATAGCTCAACATAAGGACGACGATATTCTAGGAACTTGCCATTTTTATCGAGAGCAGTTTCTAGATTATCGATAAATATCCCAATTTTAGAAGTTTGTTCTCGGAGTTTGCGCCGTAGCCGTTCTAAGCTGATACCAAAGTCTCCTCCCGGTTCTTCGTTAAAGTATCGCCGTAGCCATTCTTCAACTACACTCTCTACAGGAGTAAGGTTTTGGATTTCTGTGGCCATCCACAGTTCTAGAACAAAATTAAATTTTTGACTTTTAAAATATTTGCGTGCTAATCTAGTTTTGCCAACACCACCTTCACCCTGGATGAGGATAACTTTTTCTCCCCGGCTGACTAGGGTGTGGAGTTCGGCTATTTGGCGATCGCGCCCTACAAAGTTAGAATCTAAATCTTGGGGTTTAGTCCCATTCGTTGCTAAATTTGGTATCTGGGAAGCTTTTTGCGACTGTTGGGTTGTTCTAAATCCCTGAACCACGCCTTGGAAGGTAGATTTTGAGACTTTCGAGCCTAGCACTTTGGAAAGTAAATGCCAAAGGTCTGCACCAACTGCTTTTAAATGCGCCTCTGTATAACCACGGCTGTTAGCGATATGCTGGTAAGTCCGCTTTTCATCCTCCCACAAATTACGCAAGATAATCCTTTGAGTTTTATCTAGATGTTCTCCCGTCTCAAGAAAAACCAAGTTATCTAAAAACTCTAAGGCTTCTTCTACACCCATTTCCTAACTTGATGTATCATTTGTAATTATTATAACCATATTTTTACTACTTCTTCATACTTACCATACTACAAAATACTTTTTCCTACTCGGTAGGAAAGTTACTTTATCCGACTGCAAAGCATTCTGGTCTGTATTACTCTTGTAATTAATACAGGCGAAGTTAAGTTAAGCGCCAATAATAAGGTGGTTGAGGACAGATTTTACCAGCGCTACTACTGCAAGATTAGTAAATCACAGATATTACTTGTTACCGTCCGATATTAATGACTCATGAAAGTGATGTCTACTAAACAGCAGTGGGTATTAACTAACTAGATTCTGTAGAGCGTATTTACAACTAAGTATGTAAGTCTTTATCCTACAGGAGGTTCAATGATGTTAGACAGAGATTGTCATCATGATTGCAATCAAAATCAGTGCCCTTTTGCCCAAGATACACGTAATCCTAATAGATATGTTTGTCTCAAATGTGGTGTTGAACGAGAAATAAATAAGTATTCCTCTGGTTTCGGCTCGTTTTTGCTGCTGTTGTTGAGCCTGTTTATTTCGTTTCAACTATTAGTTAGTTATGAAAAGCAAAGCAATCCACAAAGGCAGCAACAGTCTTTGAATAATTCACCCAATCAGGTAAATATCCACGTGTAAAACTAATCTTCATCCTGGGTAGGATTTCCCATTTTCCGTTTTGTAAATGAAAAATGGGAAATCAAAAAGAATATTCACTGCTAAAAAATCAGCTACTTTCGTGAGTAAAATTATGGACACCAATGAGGATACGCTTTTATTTCGCTTTGCTTCTAAGTCTTTGAAATATTTTTTGTTAGCGCTGTTTGGGATTGCGATCGCTTACGTCCTATCCAGTGGTTTAGGGATCTTACAAATCATCCCCATACTGCTGTACCTGTTACAACAGTTTTTGCTTCCCGTGGGAATTATTCTGTTGTGTTTAATTACAATAGCGGTAATTATTGAATCCCTGCGTTAAGAATTGAGGAAGTGATTCAATTTTGGATTTTAGATTTGAGACTTCTCCTTCAATCCAAAATCCAAAATTTAAAATCTAAAATCGAATTTATTTGCCGTAGTAAACCCTGGCATTTCGGTATCCTATATTTCGCAGATACTTATTCCATTCCTCAGCTTGGAATCGATCGGAGAAAGGCCCTACTGCCACGTGTGGTCCTCGTGGTTGCGTCCTTTCGAGGACTGCGCCAGATCGTCCTAAATCTTGACTAAATCGGGCTAGATTCTGCCTAATTTGTTCTGCGATCGCAGATAACTGTTCTTGAGTGGTGGGAATAGCGACATAATATCTAGAGACTTGCTTGGGAGGATTTATATTGTTGCGATCGCCTCCAAAGCCTCTATTACCTATATCTATTTCCTGTCCGTTAGCAAAGCTGAGAATCCGGGCACTATATATTCCCCGTGACTGTAACTCATTCACCCGTTGTTGGGCGTTAGATACTCTGTTAAAAACACCTGACTGAATAACATTCCTTCCTTGGTACTGGCGAATGTAAGCACTGGGTTCAATTCGGCGGATTGCTTGTAGCGTCTGGAAATCACTACTATCTACGTAAACTAAGTAGCGCTCAAAGTTCTGGTTATATTGACTAAACTGTGTAGGTTGGGGGGGCTGAAAGTTCAGATCGGATTGATTGTTTTGTAATGGTTGGGGGGGTTGAAAGTTCAGATCGGATTGATTGTCCTCCACTAGTTCTGCTGGTTGTAACTGCGGTGATGGCTGTTGACCAAAAGGAATTGGCGGTGGTGGTAAAGCTTCACCTCCTTGTTGAGCCAGTAGCATACTGTTGTGGATTTGTGCTTGTGCTGGGGTAAAGTCAGAAATCAGCACTAACCATCCTCCTACTAACAGGGGGAGAAGTCGGATAGTGGGCTTCCAACCCTCAGAACTTCGGTACAGCATCTGAAATGGGGTAAATTTACTTGGTATTCCTCTCGACATAGTACTTAGAAAGTAGTCAAAGTATTTTTAGACAATTTCCATCAGGAACTAATTAGTTCACCGTTGTAGCAACTATATAGCGTTAACGTAAAATTAGCTCATCTGCGTGGCAAAAAATACAGATGTAATTAATCTTAGATAAGGGTGATGGAGGAGTAGAGCAGGGGGAGCGGGGGAGAGAAGAATGGCTTCCCAGTTCTCTTGGATGATAACGGAGTGAAGAACAATATTTATTTGCTTCTTCATAAACTGAAGTGCTTTAGTAGCAAGGCTTTTAAGAGTGTATGCTACAATTGGACAACCACGCAGCTATCGTGTCGTGCTTTGTATGAAAAAAGTCGTCGTTGGTCTTTCTGGTGGCGTTGACAGTTCCACCGCCGCAGCTATCCTGCACCATCAGGGCTATGAAGTGATTGGTTTGACTCTTTGGCTAATGAAAGGCAAAGGTCAATGTTGCTCTGAAGGTATGATCGACGCGGCTGATCTCTGTGAACAATTGGGTGTTCCCCATCAGATTGTAGATATTCGGGATCTGTTTCAGACGCATATTGTCGATTATCTGGTGACTGGTTACAGTGCTGGAATCACGCCTTTACCTTGCTCTCAGTGCAATAAAACAGTGAAGTTTGGGCCAATGGTACAGTATGCTCATGAACAATTGGGGTGCGATCGCATCGCCACTGGTCATTATGCCCGAATTAGCTATGACGAAGCAACTGGACGTTACCAATTATTAAGGGCTGTTGACCGCAACAAAGACCAGTCATACTTCCTCTATGATTTGTCTCAAGATTTACTTGCAGCAACGATATTTCCTCTCGGCGAACTCGAAAAAACTGATACGCGCCGGATTGCGACTGAATACGGACTGAAAACTGCCGACAAGCCAGAAAGTCAAGACTTATGCTTAGTGGAAAGTAACGGTTCCATGCGGGCATTTTTGGATAAATATTTAGCTCCCAAAACAGGCGATATTGTAGATACTACAGGCAAAGTTTTAGGACAGCATGATGGTGTCCATCACTACACCATTGGCCAGCGCAAAGGTTTGGGGATTGCGGCTGCCGAACCGTTGTATGTGATTGAATTAGATGCAGCCAATAATAAAGTAGTAGTAGGCGATCGCACCAAGGTAACTCAGCCAGAATGCACTGTCGGACGGGTAAACTGGGTTTCCATTGCCCAACCATCCACCCCAATTCATGCCGAAGTGCAAATTCGCTATCGTTCAACCGCTACACCAGTGACGGTGATTCCGTTGGAAAACTCTCGTGTGCGTTTGGTGTTTGATGAACCCCAATTCAGCATCACCCCCGGACAAGCGGCGGTGTGGTACGACGGGGAAAAAGTGTTAGGTGGCGGAATTATTGAGCAATTTAGTTAATAATAACTCTTACCCTGTTTTGGCATAAACTAAAACCACCCTGTCCTGATAAACGAGGAAGGGTGGTTTTAGTTTTTAATGGATATATGTCGAAAGAACCTATCTCTGACGAGTTTTTGATAGAGTTATTAAAAAGCTATACCTCAGCAGAGGCGGCAGAGATTCAACAGTACATAAGTGAGTGGGATGCTGCTACCTATACCAGTGTTGCCCAAAGCATTTTAGACCATGCTAATAGAAAAGGAATTAACCCATTAAAGTATCTACGCAAAGCTCATAACTTTAATAAAAAAGGAGCGATCAGAGTTCCGAAAACTGGATATCGTGGAGATAGTTCAGCTGTATACCGTAAAGGCAATGAATATCTGATTGTCAGACCTGACCAATATGGTACTGAAAAGATAGTTACTTATGGAGTGAATTATGACTAAAGCAATTTTAAATCAGCAAGAATTAGTTAAGATAAATATTAGTCAATTATTAGTACAATTGACTAATATTTATCAAAATACACGCGGCGAACGACAAGAAATTTCTATTCAGTTTCCACCAGAAGATGAAGAGTTTTCACTTTTAGAAGAACTTGAACTTTTAACAGTAAATATTAGAGGGTATGCAAGTCAAATTCAAAGCACAGGTAAAATTGTCAATCAAGACCAGGCAATTGAGCAATTACAAGCTATGCAAGTTTTAAATATACCTCAGATTGCGGGTTTTTATTTTGGCAGTACTGACAATTATGAACAGATAAAGAGTTATATTAGAACGTTAGACTACTTGCGGTTACTGGTGTTGGAATATTTACAGTTTCAAAGTGACTAAAATCATTTATCTAATGCTCCTTCAAACTCTTTCAAAGCTTGTACAGTTCCTACTTGCCAAGCTCGCTCAACTGTAGTAGCAACGATTTGAGTTAGAGGGATATTTGGGAAGTTAGAACTGTTATCAGATTCGATGTAATTTCCATCTCTGATTAAATAAATCCTCAGCTTTTTACTATCGTAAATCCATAGTTCTGGAACTGCGATCGCTTATCCTAAAAGTGATGCGTAAAATACTCGTAATTATTATTCCAAGTCATTCTCTGCTAAATCTTCATCCAAGATTGTTTCAATATCTCGTCCGCCATAAATGACTCTAAGAATCTGTATACCCGAATCCGAAGGAAGATAAAAAACAAGATACTTTTTAAATCCTTTTATTGCTTGCTGTCGAACACCAGCTAAATTAGGATGAGAGAATTGACAAGATTTTCCCATTCCTGGCATTTTACCCAGTTGTTTGAAAGTTGTTTCTGCTGCTGCAAGAAACCGATCTGAAGCTTCCAAGTTATCTTCTGCAATATAAGTTGCTAATTCTATCAAATCGCGGATGACTTGCGGTCGTTTGCTTACGTCGCTCATTAACCTTGGTTTGACCCTTTATGCTTGGTGATTCTTTCTCGCACAGCTTGGCGTATATCTTCCCAATCATCAGGAGTCATCTCAGTTGCATTCCCAGAATTTAGACCTTCTAAAAGCATCGTTTCCAAACGTTCAGCCGCTTGACGCTTTTGGTCTTGGCGCACTAACTCACGGAAATATTCACTGACACTGCTGTAACCACCAGTCGCCACTTTCTCTTCTATATAAGTCCGCATCGCATCAGGGAGAGATATATTTATACTTTTCACTGGTACTGCTTCCCTAATTTTTCCTTCATAATATTATTTTATGGCAGTTTATGCCATTTATTGCCATATTAGGCTCAATTAGCAAAAGTGAATCCTGAAAAGCGATACCTACGGCGGGCTACGACTACCTACTCTCTATCAAAAATTACTTCTACACTTGTTGTCGTTACTCTCGCACTGATTTATAGGAACATATACTAACTAACTGATTGATCGAGCTTATCTAACGCTTCGCTCAGAGCTTGACGACAAAACTCTGGATAATTGTCAATAGCTTTAATTTTTTCAGCCATTGACTTAGTAACTCGAATAGCAATCCGTTCTGTTAAAGGCTCATCTCTATCAGTTTTAAATCCATATTTTTTAATGTCTGGGTTGCCTTCAGGGTTAGGCATTTTTTAAGTATTGTGAATGTAAAGTACGATCAATTGGGCAACGCATTGTATGCTTAAAATTGGCGAGTATTTCCCCTAGAGAAGTTAATACCCGCCAATGTCCACTTTTAGCAAATAGACAATTCTATTTTATGTTCACAAGGTCAGAACTCGAAATCAAAACTACTCTTGAATTACATGATTTGTGTCATAGGTACGGGATTAAGCCTACAGGAAACCCAGGTTACAAGACGAGCTTCATCGTATCTCTAATGGCATTTCCCCAACTAGCGCTACAGCAGATGAGACAAGGAAGGGGATTGAAGACTCCTGACTTTAACACTATCCAGATAATAAGCACTGCAATTGATGAAATGGGTTCACCTACTGATGAACAGTCAGCACTCATCAAAATCACTCTTGAGGGAAGGAGAATGAACTATCCAGACAGATACGACCAAGAGAAACTGCTAGGTTTGCACATGGCTAAGATGAAACTGGAGCAAGTGATAGGACTGTTAGAAATGCAATAACTCTTCACTAACTCTCTAGACTCTCTTCATTCACTTTAGGGGAGTTTTTTGTTAGGGTATACCCCCAATCTCTCGGAGCGCTGATACCAATTTCAGAACCCAGAACCCTATATCCCTAAACTCTTTTTTTCTACGTACCAGCATTTGATAAGTTAGTACATAATCTGAAACAATAACAGTAAAAGCAAAGAGGGGATTACGTTGAGTCACAATCCAGATGCCATAGCCCCCCACGGTGGACAGTTGGTTAACCGTATCGCCACACCAGAACAAAGAGCAGAGTTTCTCTCAAAAGCTGACTTTTTGCCGCGAGTGCAACTTGACGATCGCGCCGTTTCCGATGTAGAAATGATTGCGATCGGGGCTTTTAGTCCACTCACGGGTTTTATGAACCAGGAAAACTACGATCGCACTGTTACAGAAATGCGACTAGCTAATGGTCTTGTGTGGTCAATCCCGATTACACTATCGGTCAGCGAAGAAGTAGCTTCCCCGTTGCAAGAAGGTGGCTTAATCCGTCTGGATAACTCCAGAGGTGAATTTATTGCAGTTTTGCAACTCACGCAAAAATATAACTACGACAAAACCCGCGAAGCAATAAATGTCTACCGCACTGATGATGTCAAACATCCAGGCGTACAGGTACTCTATAACCAAGGTAATGTACATCTGGCGGGTGATATTTGGCTATTGCAGCGTGAACCTCATCCCCAGTTTCCCACTTACCAAATAGACCCAGCTGCCTCACGGCAACTATTTAAAGACAAGGGTTGGAAAACAATCGTTGGTTTCCAAACTCGCAACCCTATCCACCGCGCCCACGAATATATTCAAAAGTGCGCTTTAGAAATTGTTGATGGTCTATTTTTGCACCCATTAGTCGGAGCAACAAAAGAAGATGATATCGCCGCCGATGTGCGGATGCGCTGCTATGAAATTTTGCTGGAACATTACTACCCCTTAGATCGGGTAACTTTGGCAATTAATCCAGCCGCAATGCGCTACGCTGGGCCTCGTGAGGCAATATTCCATGCTTTAGTCCGCAAAAACTACGGCTGTACTCACTTTATCGTCGGACGGGATCATGCTGGCGTTGGTGACTATTACGGTACTTACGATGCTCAGTATATCTTTGATGAATTTACCCCAGGTGAATTAGGCATTGTGCCGATGAAATTTGAACACGCTTTCTACTGTATGCGTACTAAGCAGATGGCAACATCTAAAACCAGTCCCAGCAAACCAGAAGAACGCATTCACCTATCGGGGACAAAAGTCCGAGAAATGCTGCGGCGTGGTGAATTACCTCCACCAGAATTTTCTCGTCCTGAAGTAGCAGCAGAGTTAGCGCGGGCAATGCGGATAGAAGTACCTGTTTAGGGCATTGGGAATTGAAAAGAGGCAGAGGGGCAGACAAACTTACTCTTTCTCTCCAAAGAACAAATAAAAATTGAAAAGAGGCAGGGGGCAGAGGGGAAAACTCTTCTCCATTTCCCCCTGCTCCCTGCTCCCTGCTCCCTGCTCCCTGCTCCCCTGCTCCCCACTCCCCACTCCCCACACTTTTGTAACTTTACAATACAGAGTTCAGCCCTGTAAGCTGCTAGCTAATGGGCTTAGGGCTGATAGCTAATTATGAAACGCCGCACGTTTTTACATAGAATTGGCTCAATACTCGCGGTATTGGGAGTAACGGAAGCTGAGTGGTTGTCTTTAGGAAATCGCTATTATCAGGCTTTGGCACAACCCAGTCCCCGCAAGTTGGCATTGTTAATAGGTATTAACCAATACTCCAAAACCCTAAACCTCAGTGGTTGTCTGACGGATGTGGAACTGCAAAGAGAACTTTTGATTAACCGCTTTGGTTTTCAAGGGTCAGATATTTTAACCTTAACTGAGGAACAAGCCAGCAGGGAATTCATTGAGGCGGCTTTTTTGGATCATCTAGGCAAACAAGCTAAACCTGGTGATATGGTTGTTTTCCACTTTAGCGGTTATGGCACTCGTGTCACATTGGAAACATCGCCAGATACAATGCAAAATGCTCTGGTGACAGCTAATGTGGCTCTAAATTCACAAGATGACAAAATAGTCAACCATATATTAGAAGAAACTCTACTGCTATTATTGCGATCGCTCCCCACAGACAAAGTAACAGCAGTATTGGATACTAGCTATGATGCTCTTAGCACAGTAATAGGATTAAAAACCCGCGCCCTTCAAGAGTCGGTAGCAAAGCTAGCAATAGAAGAACTCGACTTTCTCCAACAACTTAAAACTCAGAATTTATCCAACACTCCGATTGTTTTAGCAGCTACCTCAGAACCAAAGCAGCCAGCAAGGGAAGGTCTTTTTTCTGGTTTTAGTGCTGGGTTATTTACCTACGCCTTGACGCAGTATTTGTGGGAATTTACCCCAGCTACCAAAATTCAAATCGCCCTCTCCCACGTAGAAAATTCTCTATATAAATTAGGTAGTAAACAGCAACCAGCGTTATTAAGTAGTCAGAAAAATTCAGATGTAACGTCTCTACTGCCAGACGATATCATTGGTGCAGAAGGTGCGGTGAGTGATATTGAAGAAGACGGTAAAACAGTCCATCTGTGGTTAGCAGGATTACCCCCACAAGTACTGCTATACTACGGAGTGAATTCTCGATTTACCCTACAGACAAAAGAGCAATTAGTATTGCGATCGCGCACTGGCTTAACAGCAAAAGCGCAAATTGCCAAAATTGAAGGTGCAAATCCCCTAAAAATCGGGCAACTCGTCCAAGAAGCAGTCCGGGTTTTACCGCGAAATATTAATTTAATAATAGCTTTCGATACTGGATTGGAAAGAATTGAGCGGGTAGACGCTACAAGTGCCTTTGCTGGATTTTCCCATGTCTCTACCGTAGTTGCAGGAGAGAAACCAGCTGATTATGTATTTGCCAAGCTACAGGAAACTCCCACTCGTTATGGTCTATTTTCTCTTGGTGGTGAGCTAATTCCCAATACCACGGGGGAAGTAGGAGAAGCAGTAAAATTAACAGTGCAAAAGTTAGCGCCAAAATTATCAACCTTGCTAGCAGCCAAGTTATGGCGACTTACAGAAAATCAAGGTTCTTCTCGCTTGGCTCTCAAGGCAACCTTAGAAATAATTAATAATATATCGCCTCGCGTCGTTATGCAGCGCGAAACAGTACGAGCTTTCAAAACTGAAACTTCCATAAAAAAATCAGTACAGACACGATTAATCACGTCTCTCCCCACTCCCATAGTGCCTATCGGTAGTCGAATGCAATATCGAGTGGAAAACCAGAGCGATCGCTCAGTATATTTAATCTTGCTGGGATTAAACAATAATCATACAGCAGTTGCCTTCTACTCTTGGGAAACCCCCCAAGAACCAAACACTGCGGATACCAAGCCCATCCTCAAAGAAATCGTCATCGCGCCAGGTGAAAGCCTCACCCTACCCCAAAATACTGCTTCTCAATGGGTGATTTCAGGGCCAGCTTCTGAGTGCGAACAACAACTGATTTTTAGTACTACGCCCTTTAGCGGAACTCTCGCTGCCTTGAATACTGCTAAGTATTCCACAGCCGAACAACAGCCGATTGGCCCATTGTTAAATCCTTTAGACGTTGCACAAGCCTTGCTACAAGACTTGCATAACGCCAGCGCCCTCAAAACCGAGATGAACACTACAGCAGCCGACTCATATAGCTGGGATGTGAATAATTGGGCAAGTCTTAGCTTTAGTTTTCAAGTAGTGTAAATATGGAACTCAGGAATTTAGTATTGATCTGGGTATTAAGGGAAAAAGCGGTATACTCAAATCCATGAAATCCCGTACTGCTTTTTTGAAAGACCCAACACATAGAATCGTCTTTCATTACACACCAAAACATTCTTCTTGGCTCAACCAAATTGAGATTTGGTTTAGTATTTTAGTTTGTAAGTTACTTAAGCGTGCTAGCTTCAAAAGCCAGGATGACCTCAAAACTCGAATTCTCGGATTTATCGACTATTTTAATAAAACAATGGCTAAACCTTTTAAGTGGACGTATGAGGGAAAAGTGTTAGCTATCTAATACTTGGCTTATTTACGCCAAGCTGTACTAGTAGTTTCTGTTGCCAAGAAATACCAGAACCGCAATTTGGAATTCTTAGATTTGATTCAGGAAGGAGCAATTGGTTTACAAAGGGGTATAGAAAAGTTTGATCCCAACCGAGGCTATAAGCTATCGATTTGATTACAGCACTTCCGGCAGCTATGAGGTACATCCTAAAAGCTGAAAGCAATGATAGGAGAGGGGCAAGGAGAAAACTATATTGCATAATAGCCGGAAGCGCTGTAAGTAGAATTACTTTCGTCAGATGACGCACGGATCTTGCAGAACTAAGATAAAAAACTATATTTTAGAAGTAAGACCACAATAGGTAATCAATGCCCAGCAAAACAATTGATGTCCGAGAGTACACTGTCAGAGCGCACAAGCGGGAAATTCATACTCGCGTTTTTAACTTTGTGTGTAAGCAGTGCGAACAACCCACACAACGAGAAACTTTTGGGGTTAGACCTCTATATTGCGAGAAATGCCGTCCACCACAAGCACCCAAGCAATCGAAAGTAGTCCCTATAGGCAAGAGGAAACCCAGAGCGATGAACTACAAGAGTGGCAAAGGTATTGCTGGGTGATTTTTTGCCATTCGGTTAAGAGCGATCGCTACGGCGGGCGGTTACGCCATCGCACTTTGTGAGTGAAGCAGTAGTTATGTGTGAGGTTACGGCAGTTGCATCAAGTGGCCAGGCGTGACGAGGCTGTGGATTCGCTGTTGCAGGGGTTGGGTAAGCCAAACCGTATCTTTCACCGTTGCAGTCAAAACTGCTGGCGGCTGTTGAAAGGGAGTACAACCTTGTATGGAGACAGTCAAAGTGAACTTAATTCTTAATGTAACAATTCAAAAATTAACTCGTTGTTATGAAAGCAATGCTGAATCTCGTTGGTCTTCTGTGCTTGATCTTAAGAGACGTTGCATTGCAACGTCTCTACTGTTGGGTGCGAAATGGGAAATTGCGTATTTCTAGGCATTTACAACCGTGGGAAAAATCCGATTCAAGTCTAATAAAACATCTTCAAATCCAGGAATCGCTACTGACTCATGTGGTAAAGATATCTGCTTGCTGAGATAATTGAATTCACCTTGAGCATTTTGATAGGGTTGGGTGTAACGTTCAAGTTGGCGAACATTTAAGTTGACAATCCAATAATCAGAAATTGCGGCTTCTGCGTAGATTTTTAACTTTGTTGTTTGGTCGTAATCTAGGGTTGAGTCCGAAATCTCAATCACTAAAAAAATATCTTCTGGATAGGGATGATGGGCGAGATAATCTTCATCTTTGCCACGTGCTACCGCCACATCTGGTTCAGGTTCACTTTGATTTGGCAAAGTAATCGGATCTTGTCCGCGAATCACGGCGCGATCGCCCAACAACCGATCCAATTGGCGGCATAAGATAGAACCACAGACTGTATGAGGTGTGCCCTTGGCTACCATCTGAATTAGTTCTCCGCGAATCAACTCGATGCGATCGCTCTCCTTTAGAAATTCCAGTTCAATCAGCCGATGATATTCGTCAATAGTAAATCGTTTTGGTGTGACAACGTTCATGGGACATCATCGATTTAACTGTTATGTACTTTCTAGCTTACCATCTGTATCCATTGGCTGTTGTCCATCTTGTGCCCACTAATTTTTCTTGTCAAACGGGTGAGATGCCTATATCCCTATTGACAAGATCAGGTGTTGCAGGCTTTTGCAAAACAATACAGTGTTTCACTATATCAATATAAGGATATGTTTGAGATTGCCTCAAGCTACTGCCCAGTACGACCCTGCCCGTTGCATCCAGAATCCTAGAGATGACCGAATAATTCGTAATTCGTAATTCGTAATTCGTAATTCGTAATTAATTAGGAGTTAATTAATAATTAAATCATTGAGGGTACAAGCCCCTAACTTCAGTTATGAAGAAAGAGAAAACGCGTAGCAACTTTATTCAAGCCCCCGGATTTATCCGTAAGGCAATAATTACGAATTACGAATTAGAAATTACGAATTATTATGACCACATACCGCCAATTAACAATCTGGGATGTATTAGATGAGTTGTCTGAATCTCCAGCGACATCAACACTAGCACCGATGTGAGAATGTTTAGATGCCGAGCTAGAAAAACTACCCTTGGAGGCACAGCTATTAACCGCAGCGCTTGCCTTCAGTCAAATTGGGGATATTCTCAGGTCTCGTGCCGAAGTGCTGTTGCAAGATACCCGCGATGGGCTACGCCCCGCCGTAGGCGATCGCAATAGTCTTTTGGGGCCAATTATTAGCACCGATCTCTTTGCTGGTCTAGTGCGGACAACAATGCACCTCGATTTAGATGATTTGATTGAACCGGAAACACCACAAACTTTTAAACCACACGGCCCACACCAATTTTCATATCCTAACCAGGAGGGTGATTCTGTAGTACCACCTGTTGAAAAAGCGAATGTTTTGGCAGTGCTTGATGAGGTGACGAGTTTAGAAGATGTTCACAAGCTGGCTGGAGACGAAAATGTGGAAAAATGGCAGAGCGCGATCGCTAATTAAATTCCATCCTAACTACCAAAACCTACGCTCTTACAGCGTTACAGCACTTACGGCAGCTATGAGGTACATTCCCAAATCTGAAAGCTTTGATAGGAGAGGGCAAGGAAAAAAACTGTATTGCATAATAGCCGGAAGCGCTGTATTGCTGCCTAGTTTTGTCCGGAGCATTGTTAGATAGCAAATCCGGTCAAGATGTAGTCAACCTCATGCAGACATTAGCCAAAGAACAAGGCTGTACCATTCTACTCGTCACCAATGATAACCGAATTCTATATCTAGCCGATCGCATTGTGCAAATGGAAGATGGCAAACTGACCAACCATGAAGTTTTAAGCGCAGCCGTTTAGCCCTCGTAAATTGGCGAAGGTATTGCTAAAGCTATCCCTTTAGAAATAGATTAAACTGAAGTCATTACGATTACAGTAAGCCTTGGCAATTTGACTGATAGAGGGTGTGAATCATGGTAGGGGAAGAGGCTCCGAGAGTTGATTTGGCTAGCAAAGCTGATTCTTTTATGCTCTATCCACACAAAGCTCTGGTTTCGAGCGCCTCAGCAGATTGGGATCGGTTTTATCTTCAATACCAGCGTCAGCCACCGTATGAAATGGTTGAACACTCCTGTAGGCAGCACCGCATCATTATTCACGATCGCACGCTGCAATCACCTATGATTGAGACCATTGAAGAACTAACCCAACCAACTCAAATTAGCTATGGAACGATCACAGTTATACCAGCAAATGCCCGAAACTGGGCGTGTTGGAATACTGAACATCAATTTATTGCGTTGGCTTTTGAATCTACACTATTAGCGCAGCACATTGCTGAAGCGCCCGACATAATAAAAGATGTTGAACTGACACCCACTCTCAGTCGTCCCGATCCCTTAATTCATAGCATTGGATTAGCTCTTAAAACAGAACTCGAATCGAATGGTATGGGGGGGCGTCTCTATGTGAACGCAATGACGACTGCGTTAATAGCTCACCTGTTATGCCATTATTCTACTCAGAAACAGATGCTTCCGGCAGTTGCAAGCGGTTTGCCAAAACGCAAATTGCAGCAGTTGGTGGATTATATTCATGCTCATCTAGAACAAGACTTGACATTATCGGCTTTAGCCGCAGTGGTTCATATTAGTCCGAGTTATTTCTCTGGCTTGTTCAAACAGTCAACAGGTTTGGCACCCCATCAATATGTGATCCAGTGCAGGATAGAACGTGCCAAGAAATTGCTATTGCAAGATGAACTACCGATCGCAGAAATTGCCCATATTCTTGGCTTTACCCATCAAAGTCACCTCAGTCGTCACTTCAAACGATTAGTTGGGGTCACTCCTAAAGCCTTTCTCAAAAGTCAGTAAGAATGTGTCCAAAATCGAAAGAACGTGCAAGACAGGGTTGATGCAATTTTATAGAGTTTATTTATAAAGATTTTTCTTTATAAAACCAACGCCATTTTAGCAATACAGTTGCCAGCTTTCTCATCAGCAAGCGATCGAGTCAGATTTTGCTGACGATCGCCATCATCACCGTAATACCAATTCTGTATGAAGATGCATTTAATTTTTTTAACGAACCGCCAAGAACGCCAAGAGCGCCAAGGTAAGAGTTTGAGAGAGTTTGGCGCAGCTTCACAAAGAAACGGTATAACCAATTTGTGTTGCCATCAAACCGTTATGACGACAAATCAAAAATTAGAGAACGTGCAACAAAGTTTTGAGTCTGCTTTGAATACTCAACATCGTTAGCGTCATTCATACAAGTGATTACCGAAAAGGAATATCGTCTTCTATAAAAGGAAAGGAGTTATGAGCAAGAGCATATCAACGCTAAGGGGTGTTAGCTACCTCTTTTCAACTGTTTTAATCCTGACGTTTGCAGGAGCTTGTCATTCTGTTGATTCCAATGCAAAAGCAGAAAAAGCACAAGCTACCGCAGCCGTTCGCGTCAAACTTGCCTCAGTCCAAGCTGGAAAAGTTCGCAACACCTCAGAATTCATTGGTCGGTTAGAGTCGAGGCGATCGATCGCACTTCACCCCCAAGTGGATGGGCGAGTCGCTCAAATCTTCGTCCAGCCTGGAATTGAAGTTGCAGTGGGCACTCCTCTGATTCAAATCAATCCCGATCGCCAACAAGCCGAGATTACCAGTTCTCGTGCTGCCGCCGCGTCAGCCCAAGCAGACGTTGAAAGTGCCAAAGCTTCACTAATTCCCTTGGAAGCCGATCGCCGCGCTAAAGCGTCAGATGTAGCACTGCAACAACAGCAATGCGATCGCTACTCAACCCTCTACCAAGAAGGCGCAGTCAGTCAAGAAGTGTTAGATGGCAGGCGCAATAACCTTGATAATGCCAAAGCAGAACTTGATGCCGCTAAAGCTCGAATTGAAGCACAGCGATCAATCATTGCCAGTAAGGAGAAAGTTTTCCAACAGACGGCTGCCAATGTTAGGGGACAGCAGGTTGAACTTCAGTACTACCAGATTATTGCTCCTTTTGCCGGGACAATTGGCAATATTCCTACAAAGGTGGGTGATTATGTCAGTCCTTCCACTCAACTTGCCACCATTACCCAAAATCATCCTCTAGAAGTCAATTTATCAGTACCCTCAGAGCGTGCTGCTGATTTACGACCAGGAATGACTGTACAGCTCATTAATCAACAGGGCAAGTTGATCGGCAACAGTCAAGTTTTCTTTATCTCACCTAATGTCAATAATCAAAGTGAATCTATCTCGATCAAGGCACTCTATACCAATCCAGACGGGCGTTTACGAGCCGATCAACAAGTGCTGTCACGAGTGATTTGGGATGAGCGTCCAGGTGTGCTTGTACCGACGGCGGCAATTTCCCGTTTGGGTGGGAAAGATTTTGTTTTCGTCGCTCAGAAAGCTGATACAGACTTAGTGGCTCGTCAAAGACCTGTGATCCTGGGTGAGGTGGAAGACGGAAACTACCAGGTGATTGAAGGGCTGAAACCCGGCGAACAAATTGTCGTTTCTGGACTTCAGCAACTCTCTGATGGAACAGCAATTCTCTCAGAAGCGATGAAACCGATCGCGTCCAGTTCATAGCGTAGATATCTGAGGCATGAAGGATTAGGGACTTCCAAGAAATAAAATAAACGAACCACACAGACAAGGCAGCGCGGTCTTGGGGAGCCACTGCGGTCTTGGGGGTTTCCCCCATGAGCAAGTGGCGTGGTTTCCCCCATGAGCGACTGCCGCGCAGAGAACACAGAGAGAGGAGAAATGAGAGGGGTTTTGGGTCAGTTTTGGGATATTTTTTATTTGGAAGTTTCTTAGAAGATTTCTGCTCATGTTGGCAGTCTTAAACTTCCTTATGTGCGATCGGTGTGTTAGTTGCCGCAGGTGTAGTTTAGGTTCACTTTTGATTTCAGGAAATTTGATGCTTTACAGGTTATGCTATGTTCGTCAATTTTTTTATTAAGCGTCCTGTCTTTGCCATTGTTTCTGCTCTGATCGTCATCCTGGTTGGGGCAGTTAGCGCTTTTACACTTCCGATTGCTCAATATCCAGAAGTTGCACCGCCTCAAGTGGTTGTGAAAGCGACCTACACTGGAGCCAGTGCAGAAGTTGTAGAATCAGCTGTCACGGTGCCGTTGGAGCAAGAAATCAACGGTGTGGAGGGACTGAAATACATCACCTCTACGAGTGGCAATGATGGCAGCAGCACAATCACCGTCACGTTTGATTTGTCACGTGCCATCGATCTGGCGGCTGTGGATGTGCAGAATCGGATTAAAGCCGCAGAGGGTAGGCTACCTGAAGAGGTGCAGAAGACAGGCGTAACGGTGACAAAAACCTCTACACAACTAATTTTGGCGATCGCTCTCTACTCCGAAAATGGCGAATATGACAACCTATATATTAGTAACTATGCAGATTTGTTCCTCAAAGATGTGTTAAAGCGCGTTAACGGTGTGGGTGAGGTGCGGTTCTATGGCGAGCGCAAGTATGCAATGCGCCTATGGCTTGATCCCAATCGACTTGCCGTGCGTGATTTAACAGCGGCAGATGTCGCTAACGCCCTACGGGAGCAGAATGCACAAGTCGCAGCCGGACAGTTAGGCCAGCCACCCACGTCAGGCAATCAGCCCTACCAGTTCAGTGTCCGGGCATTAGGTAGGCTGACCGATCCGAAAGAGTTTGGCGAGATGATTGTCAAATCAGATGTAGATGGAACGCTTGTCAAACTTAAAGATGTGGGGCGCACAGAACTTGGAGCCGAAGATTACAGCATCCTGGTTCGCTTCAATGGCAAGAGTGCAGTCGGCATCGGAGTTTCGCTGCGACCTGGGGCAAATGCTCTAGATGCAGCAAGAGAAGCAAGGGCAGAATTAGAGCAACTGGCTAAACAGTTTCCACCTGGACTCAAGTATGCGATCGCACTCGACACGACGACCTTTGTGGAAGAATCCATGCATGAGGTGATTAAGTCTCTGTTTGAGGCGATTGTCTTGGTGATCGTTATTATCTTCATCTTCTTGCAGGACTGGAAAAGTACGCTGATTCCATCGATTACGATTCCAGTTTCCTTAATCGGTACATTTCTATTCACAAAACTATTTGGTTTTTCAATTAACACGCTGACACTGTTTGGTTTGGTTCTAGCAACTGGACTGGTGGTAGATGATGCCATTATCGTAGTCGAAAACATCGCTCGTTTCATCCAAGACAAAGGGATGTCGCCTCGTCAGGCTGCCTCTGCTGCAATGCAGGAAATCTCTGGCGCAGTCTTGGCGACTTCCTTAGTGCTAGCAGCTGTATTTATTCCAGTCGCTTTCTTTCCAGGCACAACTGGGCAACTTTACAAGCAGTTTGCATTAACCATTACCTTTTCGATCGCGGTTTCGACTTTCAATGCCTTAACCCTGACTCCAGTTCTTTCAGCTATTTTGCTTCGCCCAGGTAGCGATCGGCGAGGATGGTTTTTCACTCCCATCAATCGCGTACTGACAGGGCTACAGACGGGATATAACTGGACTTTAAGTCATTTAATGCGGTTCAAAGTTGTAATTGTTTTTGGCTTTGTTCTCTCTCTAGCATTGACCTACTGGATATTTCAGCAAGTACCAACAGGGTTTGTACCGACTGAAGACCAAGCCTATTTTGTTGTAACCATTCAAGCACCGTCAGGCTCTTCGCTGGATTACACGGATAAGATTATGAATCAAGTTGAACAGGAGCTTCTGAAGATTCCTGAAATCACAGGTGTCTTTGCAGATGCCGGATTCACGTATACAGGCAGTGCAGCGAATCAAGCGACAATTTATGTCACGCTCAAGCCTGTGTCTGAACGCAAAAAAGCCGAGCAGTCGGTTGATAAAATTATGGCGCGATTGAGTCAACCTTTTGGAAACATCATCGGCGCAACCGTCGTTAGCTATCCGGCTCCGGCGGTACAAGGAGTAGGCAATTTTGGCGGCTTTCAGTTTGAACTGCAAGAGCAGGTTAACCGGGGCTTTGATCCGCTGGCTCAGGCAACAAGCTCACTGGTGAAGCGGGGAAATACGCTGCCTCAGTTGCAAAACTTATATTCCAGCTTTAGCGCTAATAACCCACAGCTACTCGTTAAAGTAGAGCGAGAGAAGGCGAAGGCACTTCAGGTGTCTTTGGAGGACATATTTAGCACACTACAAGTTTTTCTAGGATCTGAATATGTCAACGACTTTGACTTTTTAGGGCGGATTTACCGAGTTTATGTTCAAGCAGACCAGCCGTTCCGCTCTAGTCCCAAAGATATCAACCGCTTTTATGTTCGTTCTCAAGCTGGAGAGATGATCCCTCTGAATAACTTGGTCGAAATTACTCAAACAACTGCGCCTCAACAAATCAGCCACTACAACTTATCTCGTTCTACTGAGATCAACGGCTCACCAGCGACGGGTTACAGTTCTGGACAGGCGATCGCAGCCATGCAGCAGGTAGCAACCGAGCTATTGCCAAAAGGAATGAGCTATGAGTGGTCAGGATTATCGCTTGAACAAGTGCAAGCAGGTTCACAGGTTATGATCATCTTTGGCTTAGGAATTGTCTTTGTATTTCTAGTTCTAGCGGCTCAGTATGAAAACTTTATCGATCCTTTGATTATCCTTTTGGCAGTGCCGCTTGCTCTTTTAGGCGCTCTACTATTTCAACTGATTCGAGGGCTAGAAAATGACATTTTCTGCCAAATTGGATTGGTGATGCTGATTGGCATGGCAAGCAAAAATTCAATTTTGATCGTTGAGTTTGCTAACCAACTCAGAGATACTGGGCTTTCCATTCCCAAAGCAGCTGTTGAAGCGGCTCAGACTCGCTTACGACCCATTGTGATGACCTCATTGGCCACACTTTTAGGCATTTTGCCCCTTGTCACTGCATCTGGTGGTGGAGCAGCCAGCCGACAATCTCTTGGAACAGCCGTTTTTGGTGGGATGATTGTCTCTACGTTTTTGAGTTTATTTGTAGTGCCAGTGCTGTATGTGGCGATCGTTTCTCTAGGCGATCGCTTTCAACACCATTAATTTTGCGATCGCGCTACTTTAAAATACTGACTACTAGAACATCGATTCAGTAATCGGGGAAGAAAAGAAAAATGGCAAGGCGCGATCGCCAAATATCTTCTAGATGTAAAAGACGAAATTTCTTTAAATAAACTACAACGATTCTCGCAATGGCAGATATCCAGGTAAAGCTCAATTTCGTCCGCCATCTACTGCTACTGATAAGCCGACTTGGGCTAGTTTTTGGGAAGTGCAAGATTTGAAACCATTAACTTCTCCTAGAAAAATTGGCTTTTTGAAAGGTTTAGGTAAAAAGTCTTATTATAATTCTCGCTTTATTCCTGAAAGTCCATTGTTAATTGAATGTCCCTGAGTTTTTTTTGTTTAACTAGATAAATATTTATTAATAGTTCATCTCAAGTTCCCAACACATAATCTTAAAAAGAATAAAAACATGAGCAAAAATGGACTTATTGTTTTAGTACCTTACAAGACAGGACAAGAATTTTACTCCGAATATGATTATGAAAATGGAGACGATGAAGAAAATGAAGATTTTTTAGAAACGAATGAAGACGATGAAGATTTTTTAGAAGCGGATGAAGATGAGAATTTAGCTTATCTTCCTGTTTATGTTGAAACAGAAGATCAAGATTTAGCTTTAATGGCTGTTGCTTACGAAGCTTGTCAATGCACATACGTAACTTTCTCGTCATCAATTGCAACAGCACAAGAATGGGAAGAATCACCCCTCGCCCAGAGGGAGAGGGGACGGGGGTGAGGGTAAACCTCGCTTATTAGTGCAGATTGTATCGCCTCAGCAGAATTTAGAAAAACCCCTCAAAGACCGCCGTTGGAAAGCAAGTCCAGCGACGCGGATGATGGAGTTACTGCACGCTTGTAATGTGCGGTTGGGGTTGGTGACGAATGGAGAACATTGGCTGCTGGTAAACGCCCCACGCGGGGAAACGACTGGTTTTATTTCCTGGTATGGGGCGCTGTGGCTGGAAGAACACATCACACTGCGGGCATTTCGGAGTTTGCTGGGTGTACAGCGCTTTTTTGGGGTAGATGACTCAGAAAGCTTGGAGGCTTTGCTGCAAGCAAGTGTTACCGACCAGCAAGAAGTTACCGACCAACTTGGCTATCAAGTCCGCAAGGCGGTGGAGGTGTTGGTAGAGGCGTTAGACCACATCGACCAAGATAGAAACCGCACTCTCCTTCAAGGTATTTCTGAAACAGACCTTTACGAAGCTGCGTTGACGGTGATGATGCGGCTGGTGTTTTTGTTTTCGGCGGAAGAACGGGGTTTGTTGCTACTGGGCGACCCCCTTTATGACCAGTATTATGCTGTTTCCACTCTGCGGGAACAGTTGCAGCAACGGGCTGATAAAGAAGGTGAGGAAGTATTAGAACGGCGTTATGATGCTTGGTGTCGGCTGTTGGCGACATTTCGGGCAGTTTATGGCGGTGTTCAGCATGATATTTTGCAGCTTCCCGCCTATGGTGGTAGTTTATTTGACCCTGACAGGTTCCCATTTTTAGAAGGTCGAATGTCGGGGACACGCTGGGAAGAAATTTCTGCTGACCCGATTCCTGTGAATAACCGGATTGTGCTGCACCTATTGGAAGCTTTACAATTAAGGTGGCTGGTACTGTAGAACCACGTAGGCTATCCTTCCGGGCGTTGGATATTGAACAAATTGGTCATGTTTATGAAGGTTTACTCGACCATACAGCAGTAAGGGCAACTGCGCCTGTTTTGGGGTTGATGGGAACGCGATCGCAGGAACCGGAGATAGCGCTGGAGACTTTGGAGGATAAGCTGGCGCAGGGTGAGGAGGAGTTAATTAAGTTTCTTAAAGATGAAACTGGTAGGTCAATTTTGGCACTAAGGAAGACCCTCACCCCAGCCCTCTCCCCCTGGGAGAGGGGGCAAGATCAAGATGGGGTGAGGAGGGGGCAAAATCGCCCCTCGCCTAGAGGGAGAGGGGACGGGGGTGAGGGCAAACTTCTCATTGCGTGTAATAATGACCAGGAATTATTTAACCGCGTGTTGCCTTTTGCTGGGTTAGTAAGATTAGATACTTTAGGTTATCCGGTGGTGATTCCTACGGGAAGCGTGTATGTGACGCAGGGAAGCGATCGCCGGGAGACGGGGACACACTACACGCCGCGCAGTTTGACGGAAGAAATTGTGCAGTACACTTTGGAACCCTTGGTGTATGAGGGTGTGGCTGAGGAGAAGCCGAAAGAACAGTGGAAACTCAAGTCAGCAGCAGAGTTATTAAAATTGAAAATCTGCGATATGGCGATGGGTTCGGGGGCGTTTTTGGTGCAGACTTGTCGCTATTTGGCGGAACGGTTGGTGGAAGCGTGGGAAAATGCGGAAAAGGCGAATCCGGGGAAGGTGGTGACTGCACCGGAGGGAACTTTATCTAAGTCGCGTCCAGAGGAGTGTGTAATTAATTCCCAAGGATGCGGATGAACGGTTGATGGTGGCGCGGCGGATAATTGCGGACAGGTGTTTGTATGGGGTGGATAAAAACCGCTTGGCGGTGGAAATGGCAAAGTTATCGCTGTGGTTGATAACGTTGCAAAAGAATCGTCCGTTTACCTTTGTGGATCATGCCCTGAAGTGTGGGGATTCGCTGATTGGGGTGAGTTTGGAACAGTTGCGTTATTGGAATTTAGACACAACTGGGACACCGGAGTTATTTGCTGAGGAGATTCGGCGGGAAGTTGATAAGGTGATTGAGTTACGGCGAGAGATTGCATCGCTTCCGGTGTTGACGAGGGAAGACCAAAATCGCAAGGTGTATTTATTGACGGAAGCAAATGCGAGAAGTTTTGATTTACGCAGAGGTTGCGATTTATTAGTTGGGAGTTATTTTAATGATTGGTCAGAGAAGGAAAGGGAAGGTTTAAGAAAGACTTTGTTAACTACTTTTCGGGATGGTGCAGATATTCCTGATGGGATGGGTAAGGCTTTACCTGATTTTGAAAAGTTGCGTCCGTTTCATTGGGAGTTGGAATTTCCAGAGGTGTTTTTGCCCTCACCCCAGCCCTCTCCCTCTGGGAAAGGGAGTAAAGTCACCCCTCGCCCAGAGGGAGAGGAGACGGGGGTGAGGGTTGGATTTGATGCGATCGTGGGAAATCCGCCGTTTATGGGTGGGGGAAAAATATCGGATGCTTTGGGTACGGATTATCGAGATTTTATTGTTAAATGGATTGCGAATAATAAAAAAGGTAGTGCTGATATTTGTGCTTATTTTTTCTTACGTGCAAAGCAGCTATTAAATAATTATGGTGGATTTGGTTTAATTGCCACAAACACAATAGCGCAAGGCGATACCCGTGAGGTGGGTTTAGACCAGTTAGTTGCTGATAAATGTCTGATTACTCGTGCTGTCTCTAGTAAAACATGGACTGGTACCGCGAATTTAGAGGTTGCTTATTTTGTGATTTTACAAGCAATGACACATATTGCATGGTTAAGCCATCATTCATCAACTCTTGGTGTTGGAATTCGCTACACCTCCTCAGACTGCTTTGAAACCTTTCCCTTCCCCACATCAACCGCAAATCTAGAAGAAATAGGCGATCGCTACTACAACCATCGCCAAAATATCATGCAAACACGCCAAGAAGGATTAACCAAAACCTACAATCGCTTCCACAACCCCGACGAAATCGCCGCCGATATTCAACAATTGCGCGAATTGCACATAGAAATGGATAATGCTGTAGCTGCTGCTTACGATTGGCAAGATTTACTCCCCTCTCCCAGTGGGAGAGGGGCTGGGGGTAGGCTGTTGACTTTGTGGGTTTTTAAGTGATATTTTTCATACAATAATGATGTC
>NZ_JABXKH010000113.1 GCF_017115105.1 Nostoc sp. NMS2 | reverse complement strand
GAATTAAATCTTACCCTACCTCGGATGGTGTCACTTTGTTTCCAACAAAGATTGCTGATCAGGCAAGTCCTCTTGTCAATAGGCTTTGAGACGCGCTAACCCTGCACCAAATACGAACTTAATTTGAAACGAGAATTTCCCCGCATACCCTTCTACGAAGACTTTCAGCAATGGGTTAACTGGGGTAAAAAATTGATGAATTTGCACATCAATTATGAAACCGTTGAACCCTATCCATTAAAACGAATTGATTTACCTTTCGCTAAAAATAGGACACCAAAGGCAAAACTAAAAGCCAATACAGTCAATGGAACCATTACTTTAGATGATGTCACAACTCTACAAGGTATCCCCAAAACTGCTTGGGAATATCACCTTGGCAACCGTTGTGCTTTAGAATGGATATTAGATCAATACAAAGAAAAGAAACCTAAAGACCCTACTATTGCGGAAAAATTCAATACATATCGCTTTGCAGATTATAAAGAACAAGTAATAGATTTACTACAAAGAGTCTGCACTGTCAGCGTGGAGACAATGCAGATTATTCAACAGATTGAGATGTAATCGATTTGTTATTTTTCGGGAACAGACTAATCAATGTGCGTAAAGCCTGATTGACAGCTTCTCCATTAGGAAAATACTCCCGGACATCAGGATCAAGTATCACTGCCCCATCTTCAAGGGTAAAATGCTGTACAACAGTTGTGTCATCAGCTTGATGAATGGTGACAGTATGTCCACGCCGATAAGCTTGATAATGCTTTCCAAGAACACCATCTGTGAAATCGTATTCTGGGAGCATATCGTTATCTGTGATATCAGGCTGCTCAGAATTAACTTTGTTCATAAACTTTCCGTTCTGCTTTTGTGGCTTGGCGGCAACTGATAATGCGAATTTTGGCTTGACGTTCTGTATAAACTACAACGAGTAACTGTCCTCGTAAAGAAAGACCAATATCAATGTATCGTTCTTCGTCAAGTGAGTGGTTAGGATCAGTAATAGTAATCGAAAACGGGTCATTGAATACAGTTTTTGCTTCCTCAAAGCTAATTCTATGCTTCTTGAGGTTTTCTTTGGCTTTTTCTTCATGCCATTCAAACCCCAATTCCACAGAATTACCCTCTTTTTGACGATTTTAGCAACTTCTCAGCAATATTGTAATTGTACGTTGTTTTTGAATCGGTATAAGAGGATGTTTTAAAAGTAGTTAACTGTGATTTTAGGCACTTGTTGCTCCCCCCTAACTCACGCCAGTCGCTCCACTACAGCGCTTCTGGTACGTCCGCTTTGCACTAAGCGAAGCTATGCCGTAGCACTTCGTGGAAGCAAGCTAGCAAGAGCGTCTCTAAGAGTTGGCTTTACGCGCATCCTGCGGCGGGGGAGACCCCTGTTCCCGCGCTGGCTCCCCTTAAAAAAGCAGGGCCGATTCATTCCCTAAAAGGCTTTAAAAATCAAGAGTTCTAGCAATTTAAATTTGATTATTTTGCTAAGAGCGTGTCGAGAGAACAGATAATTACACTGTTGTTTATGTGCTTAAAAGTCTATTCAGTCGCTACTCATACTTATGATTTTTATCGCTAACTATCTTGACAAATCCTGTTTAAGAGGGAACGAAACAGCCCTGCCCTTAAAAAGGGGGGAAAACTTCTTAAAGTCCCCCAATTTATCGGGGAGCCACTGCGGTCTTGGGGTCTCCCCCGCCGCAGGATGCGCGAAGCGCTGTAGTGGAGCATCTGGCGTGGTTTCCCCCATGAGCAGGTGGCATGGATTTAGGGGGATCTACTACGATTTTGGTTTTATACAAAGATGTGTGTACACCGTAGCCTAAAAGGAGAGAGGCTTTGAATCTTACTCCCCAACGCTACAAGGGTTGGGGCTGGGGGTTAGGTCTGTATTGCACTCAACTGAGAACCGCTATAGCTTATCTTTAACGCTCTTCTATTACTCTCGTTAAATAAAAATTCAGAACCCTTGATTTTTAAGGCTTTGATAAATTTACGAGTAGGTTGGGTTGAGGGACGAAACCCAACACGAAAAACCCTTGGTTTTGTTGGGTTTCACTAAAGTTCAACCCAACCTACATTTTTTCTTTCATCAGAGTCATAAAAGAGCGTTAGTCATTGGGCATTGGTTATTTCTACCAAAAGTAAACCACTCAAAGAGTTGCTTTGCAAGGATTATAGTCAATCACTATTGCGCTTCCCGACCTATCCGCTTTCGCATTTCTGCTTCCAGTTCTTCTGGGGTGGTTACTGCCACACGTCCCGGCGCGGTTTGCAACAAATCCATGTATCTATGAAATGCTTGCACGTCATCAGGGTGCGATCGCACCTAATACCAATTTTTTATGAAGCTGCATAGAATTCGATCCCCCCTAGCCCACGCCAGTCGCTCCACTACAGCGCTTCTCTGCGAGACGCTTTGCGAACGCGCATCCTGCGGCGGGGGAGACCCCAAGACCGCAATGCAGCGCTAAATCCCCGTCACAAAACTTAATTACGAATTACGAATTACGAATTACGAATTATTTAACCTGATGCCAAGAGGCTTACCCTATCAGAAACCTCCGGGAATTACTACTTTGATTCGCGGATTGTATCAGTTTGAATCTACCTTTTTTGGCTGGAAACTCGCTCTAGGACTACTTGTGTGTACACCGTAGGATCTGGGAGAGGGATTTAGGGTGAGGGCGAAAACTACGGTTCTCAACTTAGATGAGGTTTATAAGCTAACTTTCGCTTTCATTCTTGGTTGTCCTAAAAAATATTCATGATGAAATCTAGGTAATATTTCTTACATTCTATTTTTTGTTAATATAGCGGTTCTCGAATGGAAGCAATACAGTTTGACCTCACTTCCATTCCTCTCTCCTCTTAGGAGAGAGGCTTTGAATCTTACTCCCCAACGCTACAAGGGTTGGGGCTGTTCTTGTTAGGTCTGTATTGCACTCAACTGAGAACCGCTATAAGCGAGGGATTTAGACCCCTCAAAAATGTTAAAAAATTGATATAAAAAAATAAAGAGAGTAAACCCGCACTAAATATAAGTATAAATGCGGGATGATTTTGATGGTTTTGTGAGATGGGCATCTTGTCCGTCCCTTGTATTGCAGGGCGGGCAAGATGCCCACCCCACAAGATTCATCCCTTGATTTAGCAATTTGGAATTACGAATTACGAATTACGAATTACTTAGTCTCCACCTAATTCCACGAGTTTACCGATATTAAAATCAATTTTTACCCAGCCTTTTAGCTGTTGCAGATTTTGTAGCAAAAGTAAAGTAATCTGCCAATGGTGCAAAGTTAAAAATGGTATCGGATCATCCAGGCGATAAATGGCATCTGTACCTCGTATTAACCTCCCAAACCACGTTTGCAATTGTTGCCCAGAACGAATCCCAGTCAATCGCCAAATTTCGTGATATATCCAGTAAGTAGGCTTGCTATCTGCCAGAGGTTCCAAAGGTGCGGCTAGGGGAGTTTTCCCAAAATAGGCTTCTGCAACACCTGGATGATTGTAGAACATTGTAATCGCCGAATGGGTGCGAGGATTACATTCAATGGCATAAGCTGTACCATCTTCAGCTTGGATAAAGTCAAGAGATATTTGTCCAGTCAGCCGCAAACTTTTAACGAAATGTTGCACCCATTCTTGAATTTGGGGATTTTCGACATTTTCATAGTTAATCTGAAATGCAGAAGAATTTGAGCAGCAATGCAACCTTAATTCGCCGTCTCGGACTGTGCTATGGGTGCATAATTCTTTCCCAGGAATAAATTCTTGCATAATCCAAGGTTTTTCTGGGCTGATGGGTAAACTTTTGACAAAGGCTGCTGTCTCTTCTGGGGTAGCACAAGGAAGTTTGGTTAAATTTAAGCGGCGAACTGAGTCGTAAGAAATACTTTTAAGAATATATTTGCGCGTTTCTTTGCTAAAATCGAAGTTGATAACTTGTTCAGGATCGGTAATTTTAAAAGATTTGGGGACTGATAAACTAAGCGATCGCGCCTGATCGGTAAAGGCAAATTTATCATCCAGCATCTTGGTTATATCAGCATCGAAGTGGAAAACCTCACAATATTCTGAGAGTGCAGACTTTGCTAAAGAGTCGTAATAACTAGCTACAGGGCTGCATACGGGTACATAAACGTCAATCTTCTCTTGTTTGACAATTTCTAATAGCGCCTGGGTGTAGCCTTCTGGGTCATCTTGTGGTGCAGGAACTGTATAAAAACGACTCACAGCATTTGAGAATCTATGCCCTGATAACCAGTATTTATGACCTTCAATCAGAATAACTCTGTGTCCGGCTGCATGGAAGGAGCGGGCAAGTTGTAATGCTTTGGTCATTTTGCCGCCACTGACCAAGATATTCTGAGGATGGGCGGCTACGGCAGGTTTTTTTGTAAATGGCCCCCACATCAGCGATAGCAATACTATAAAAGCATTAAGCGGCAAGGCTATCAGCAGTAGTGTTAGAGTCCCGATAGTCTTGAATAGAGCTACTATTTTTATCCTCACACCCTGTGATGGCGTTGGGGATTGAGGAAGAGATAAAGGGATTGATTGTGCCATAAATTTTTCCTTGACGTGGAATGCGGTTCTTTTGTAGGGATGCACAGATGTGCGTCCCTACCGGATATTGCATCCAAATTAGAACTATTTGAATTTTTTGCGCCTGTTATACCAAGCGTCTAATCAGGGTTATGCCATCTCGGATGGGTAACAGAACTTGCTCTACACGAGAATCTGCGGCGACAATGCGGTTGAATTGAGCGATCGCATCACCATTGGCTGTACGCTGTTCTGATGGCAGGTAAACTTGTCCTTGCAACAAAGTATTATCTACGCAGATTAACCCGTCGGCAGCTAGTAAATGGCTATCCAAGATAATTTGGAAGTACTCTACATACTCCTTTTTATCGGCATCAATGAAGATTAGATCGAAGGATTCTTTTTTAGCCGCCAGCTTGTGCAGCGTCTCTAGTGCAGGTGCTACTTCTACAACAATCTTGCCGCCGTGGGGAGACTCTTGAAAGCAAGTTTGAGCAAATTCGGCCACATAAGAGTCTACTTCACAAGCAATGAGTCGCCCATCATCTGGTAACGCCTCCGCCATTGCCAAAGCTGAATATCCTGTGAACATTCCCACTTCTAAGATGCTTTTGGCCTTGGTAATATGCACAAACATCTTTAATGTCTGTCCTTCAAGATGTCCTGAGAGCATTTCTTGCTCTAATTGACGCACTGTTTCACCATCACTAAAGCGTTTACTCCAGTCTTCTTTGCTGGTTTTCTGTGCTAGTGCTGTCAATGCGGTGGATTCCGGGGTAGTGCAATCATCCAAATAGGGATCTAAACCTGCTGCTAATTGCAACCCTTGGCGCAGAGATGTCAATATCTCTAAAGGAATATTATTTTCTTCTGCCATTCTGAGGGTTTTTTGTAACTGTGCTACCAGAATACTATGTGGCGTAATGGGTCTTGCGGTATCTCGTCCTAAAATACTGGTCATGTTTTCACACTCCCAATAGTTTGGATTCTTCTTGAGTTTCTATGTAAGCGTCAATCCCATCTCCGCCACGAGGATATGTAGCACACAGACGTTTGTGTTCAGCTAAAGCTGCATCTAGTTCTTCACGGGTGAAATCGTTGACAAAGAAGCACTCACCAATGGGTTTGGGCATAGCTGCGCGTTGTTTACCGTCTCGCGTTAAGCTAATAGATTGGGTAGCATACCAGAGCAAATCACCATCTAGTAGAGGATGATCGATTGATAAACCGATACGACTCATCAAGCTCAAAATGCGATCGCGTTCTCCTGATGTAATGTAGCCACGTCTTCCAGCAATGGTTGCAGACAATGCCATGTCTATATTGACGGCATGACCGTGAAACAACGGTATCATTGGAGCTAATTCTAAGGTAGGACTCCAAGTATGACCGTAGGCGATGACGCGATCGAGGTCTAACTCATGCAAGTTTGGAGTCTCCAATTCCAGCATAGTTTTAATTGCCGCGTAATTGAGTTTGTGTGCGATCGCTTTCAGTTCCTTTGTGCCATTCACATATCCAAAGTGAGTGGAAAGCAACTCTTCGCCATACTCATACAGCAATTCAAAGACTTCAGAGTTCGCCACAACAGCAATTTTCACCAACTCTGCCATCCCATTCCGAACTTGAGCCGTTGGTAATGTTTGCAAAAAGGAGAAATCGAGGATAACTTTCAAAGGAGCATGATATGCACCCAAGCGATTTTTTAACTTGCGATGGTTGACTGCAACCTTAATCGCCACACCTGCATCAATCAAACCAATCAGCGTTGTAGGAACCCGAATGTAGTTACTCTTGCGACGGTAAGCAGCACATGCAAACCCAGCTACATCAGTGACTAAACCACCACCCACTACTAATACTGGTTCCTTGCGGATTAAGCCAAAGTCAGAAAAAGCATCAACAATTTTTTCAAAGGTTGCAAGGGTTTTCGTAGGCTCAGTAATCACAATGGGAACTACGGTCAGATCAATGCTATAGTGTCTAAAATATGACTTGATTTGCTTGCCATATAGTCTGTTTACATTGGCATCAATCACAGTCAGACAGCGACCAAACTTCTCATAGCTGTCTGCAATTTCTCTGTTACTGATATCAAATGCACCATTCACATAGACAAGACTAAACTCAATTTTTTCGTAACCTTCCACCCGAAATTCAGCTTCCGTTGCTTCAAACGATGCTTGAACATTACTCATTATTATTGACCTTGGTAGAACTGAAAAATTTGTGAAAATTCAGGCAATATTTGAGATTTCCCCTGATGTATGGGAATAACAAATTATGCTCATGAACGCCGAAAATTTTAGGCATTCTAAAGCAAGCTTTTACTAGAAAAGCTGATTTTTATTACCGAGCGATGCCACTAAATAGCACCGTTATTTATCTAAATTCTGTAAGCTAACCTCTGATTTGAAGTTGCCTCAAGACTAATCAACTAGTCCCAATAAAAATTTATCGTCATAACGCTTGCGCTCTTTTGGGATTGTTGACCTGAATCCGGCGAGTTAACCTTAAATTTAGATTAACTCCAGTATAGACCTGTAGTAAATTAACCTGAATGCAGATTAACTTCACGATGAACTCTGCTATGTCTATCTATAGATATAGAGATTTTACAACTGTTTTAATTCGCAAAATTTCTGACAGAGAAAATTGGATAAATAGCTTATCTCCGGGCTTCCATTTAAGATTACAGCCCTGATTAACCTTCAGTTCGCTGTTTTTTAGCATTAGTCTCGAACCTTTTATCACTAAACTTGCTACACTCTGTTTTACTCAGAATGCCAGTGGACTTCTAGTTTGTTTTAGTTAACTTTCTGTTCAGTATTTAATATACCAACGTCAGTAACTTTTGAAAACCCAAAATTTTAATTAATCAGAGTTACTAATTACTCATATCAGTTTAACTCAATACGTGAGCAATTTTATATTTACAAATCTTAAAAAAGAGTTAAGCTGGCTTTTTTGCTCAAAATCATAAGATTTCAGCTTAAATTAATAGATGACTTTCTGTTAGATAACATAAAATGTGATATATGTATTCTGCCAAAAGTATATGAAGTGAATATTTTTTAATACTAAAAGTTGCTCATACCGATGTAATCTGTACCTCAGTAATGATGGATGATTAATATTGATTAGTCTGTATATTTGTTTTGATCCCTATGCAACAGTTATTTCCCGGAGAGGTATTCGCCAGCACTGCTGATTTTGACATTGGTATTCGCCAACTGATACCTAGATACGATGAGATGTTGGAGGTAATTACCCGTTGTCTACCTTCCACAAGTCTGCGGATATTAGAATTAGGTTGTGGTACAGGGGAACTTAGTCTCAAGATACTCAAACGCTTTCCAAATGCCCAAGTGATTGCTCTAGATTATTCACCTCGAATGCTACAATTTGCCCAAGATAAAATCACAGCAGCTGGATATCAAAAACGTTGGGTTGGTACACAAGCAGACTTTGGCGATTGGGCAAATAATCCAGAAAAATTAGATATTGGTAGCGAATTTGATGCCTGTGTCTCATCCTTGGCAATCCATCATCTCCAGGATGAGATGAAATTAAAGTTATTTAGCAGAATTGCTCCTAGCCTCACTCAAAATGGCTGTTTTTGGAATGCAGACCCCATTTTACCAGAATCACCAGCTTTAACAGAAGTTTATCAGGCGGCACGAGAAGAATGGTTAGTTGAACAGGGAGCTAATTTAATAGAGATTCGCGCAAAACTTGGTGCAAGTAGCACTCAAGGTTACTCCAGTCAAGACCAGCTAGCTAGCTTAGATGCTCATTTACAAATGTTGAGCAAAGCTAGATTTCAGACAGTTGCAGTACCTTGGAAATATTATGGTCTGGCGGTGTTTGGTGGCTGGCTATGAAAGTTTTAGGTTTTGATACCTGGATTTGGAATTTACCTGTCCCTAATCGATATTTATAGGATTAGCAGCCCTATAGTAACAAAACAGCAATAAATAAGATTATTTCCCTTGATCGGAACTAATATATAAACGCTTTCGGTCTGTAAAGGAGGTCTTGCTAACTCATGCAAAGATTTTGGCTGAAACTTGCGGTATCTAAGCTGTCCTTGTGTTTTGATGCAATATTTCCACATCAGAAGTACCCATGAGGGTACTATCAATCCTCTACAGACCGATCCGAAAATACAGAGTAGAAAATTTTCTTCAGAAAAGAAACCAGAGACACGCGATTTGGATTCGTTTTTCTGCTCCTTTCTCCAGTGGAGTTAAAGCCACTGTAAGAATCACTTAGTTTTAAAAGGAGAATATCTTGGATGGCTCGAAATAAAAAGAAATCAGCCGAGTTCAAGTATGAGCATCTACTTGACTCTAGATGCCCGATTTGTTGTATTGTCCCACCCCACATGCTTAAAAGTGTCGTGGTGAATGGCAATCCCCAGCAGCGTACTTGGGCTTTTCATACATTAAATATTTCGGCACAATTTCTAGGACGAAGAAACGTTGTAGGTAATATCTCATTTGCACCTTCTCCAGGTGAGAAGCGCCGTACTATCTACGATGCAAAAAATGGACAGCAACTTCCTGGCACACTGGTGCGTGCTGAAGGAGATCCTCCCAGTAGTGATGTAGCAGTGAATGAAGCCTATGATGCTGCTGGTGCTACTTATGACTTGTTTAATGAGATATTCGATCGCAATTCTATTGACGACAAAGGACTACGTTTAGACTCTAGCGTGCATTATGGCGTTAAATATGACAATGCCTTTTGGAACGGCGACCAAATGGTTTATGGTGATGGCGACGGAGAACTGTTTCAACGCTTCACGAAATCAATTGATGTGATTGGGCATGAGCTAACTCATGGGATAACCCAGTATGAAGCGGGTTTACAGTACTATGGCGAACCAGGGGCACTAAATGAATCGTTTTCTGATGTCTTCGGTTCCCTGGTGAAACAGAAGACCAAAAATCAGACAGCACAAGAGGCAGATTGGCTCATTGGTGAAGGTCTTTTAGTACCGACTGTCAAAGGTGTTGCCCTCCGCTCCATGAAAGCACCGGGAACAGCTTATGATGATCCAGTATTGGGTAAAGATCCTCAACCAGCCTATATGAAAGATAAATATACTGGTACTGATGATAACGGCGGGGTGCATATCAACTCAGGAATCCCTAACCATGCGTTTTATCTAGCGGCTGTTAGCATTGGTGGCTATGCTTGGGAAAAAGCAGGCAAAATCTGGTATATAACTTTACGCGATCGCTTGAATGCCAAAGCAGATTTTAAAAAAGCTGCCAACGTCACCATTCAAGTTGCTGGCGAACTTTACGGTAATGGTAGCGATGAGCAAAAAGCTGTGCAGAATGCTTGGCAAAAGGTAGGAGTTATCAAGTAGTTAGGAGTTATGAGTGAGGAGTTAGGAATAAATAGTCAAGACCTTCCACTCCCTCACTCAGGACTGATAAATCTGTAGTTTGTTGTTGCTACAGTGGGATGTGAGAACTATCATCTTCCAGCTTAAGTATTTATCCCAACTAAATAACACAACAAAGAGCAAAAAAAATGCGGATATCCTTTGAACGCACAGGTGGCTTTGCTGGAATCAGCAAGAAGACAACCGTTGATACAGACACTCTCCCGCCAGATGAAGCTGCGACACTTCCCCGACTGGTGGAAGTTGCAGATTTATTTAGGCTACCTGAACTAATTACTTCGCCAAATCAACAGAGCGATCGCTTTCAGTATAAATTGACAGTAGAAGATAACGGCAAGCAGCATACGGTGACTGTCAGTGAAGCAGCATTGCCAGGAACCTTAAGACCTCTAATTGAATGGCTACAAACAATGGCACAAAAAAGGTAATTTGCTGAATTAACAATTTAATTTTTAGAGGAAGTCGAGTCAACGCAATCTAAAATTGAGCAATGCCTAACGAGAAACATATAAACAGGAGAATCTGAAGTCGTGGGCGAAGAGAATATAAATTTTAATTCCGCAGAAGAAAACCAAACTGATGATTTTTTGCACGTAACATCTGTAAAAGAGGATTGGGGTGGAGACGGAAGAGGACGGATGAACCTATCAGGAAGGCGTACAGCGATATCCAAAGAGTATATATCTCGCCAGTACCAATTCTTTGATACAAATGCCGTAGCAGAAGAACACGGTTGGCGAGTGAGTGGGATGCCAGATAATGTAGCATTCGGTAGTAAGCGATCGCTAACGTGGCATGACTCCGGTGCATCAACTTCAAAAGTCGTTTTACCGCCTCAATTTGAAGCCCCTTCTGGCTTCTTTACTGCCGATTTAGAGATTTTTATACTAAGAGGTGCGATTCAACTAGATGAGTGGCAATTAAACAAGCATGGCTACTCCTTTATCCCCGCAGGAGTTAAAGTAGGCCCTTGGAAAGTGCTAGGCAATGAAGAAGTTGAAATCCTTTGGATGGAGAACGGCCCCATTCCATTAAAATTTAAAAATGCAACAAACGATCATCCAGATGCTAGACTGCGTGACTTCATCCCTGCATTGGATAGCAAATTGCTACCGTGGAGCAAGACAGATACAGTTCAATTTGAGATATCTAAAAAAAAGTTTTTAAGAAAAGATAGTAACGGGGGTGGAGTATGGCTGCTTGCTATCTTGCCACACTACGATGGTAAATATCAAATGATCCAGTCATATAACGAAGAAGCATACGGTTTAGTTGGATATTGTAATATAGGAAATTACAGTTTTGCCAAAGGCCACTTTGGCTATTGTCCTAGCTTTAGCACTCTTCCCATACACTCAACGGACGATGGCGGTTTGTTCTTTGTCAGAGTTGATAGAGATTTATCTAAACTTGGAACAGTCTTGTCATATATACATAGAGATATCTAATGATTAGATTCAGTAATTTTTTTAGTATTATTTGTGGATTGACGGTTTCAGTTTCAATTTTACCAATTTCTTCTGTTATACAGATTGAAACACGTGCAGTTTCAGCACAGTCTCTACCGAATAATCGCACTACTACCCAATCCAAGAAAGTAGTCGCACGCATTTGGCATGGTACAACACTGACATCGAAAGCAGATGAATATTATGCTTATTTGCTAGAAGCTGGAATTAAAAAAATCGAGTCAATTCCTGGGAATTTGGGGGCGCAAGTACTTTGCCGCATTGATGGAAATAATACGGAATTTACTGTTATCTCTTACTGGGAATCACGAGATGCAATTCGCAAGTTTGCAGGTAACGACATTGAAAAAGTTAGACCTCTTCCTAGAGATAATGAATATCTCATAAAACCAGAAACAAAAGTTAAACACTTTGATGTCTTACTTGACAATCGCAAATAGTTTTATATGGCGTTGCTAAAATTAAGGGATGATTCTTGTGGGGTGGGCATCCTGCCCGCCCGGAAATACAAGGGACGCTCATGTTGCCCATCCCGCAAATATGCAACGCCTTTTATATTTATGTGGAGATTACTCTAACATCTTTTCAAATATCGCCCAGTGGGTGAACCTAAAACTTGCCCATTATTATAAATAAGATTTCCGCGCAAAAACGTACTTTTCACTCGTCCCGTTAACTCCATTCCTTCAAAGGGCGTATAACCCTGTTGTGACTCAGACTCAGCAGCACTTACCACAAAGCTTTCATTTGGATTTACCAGCACAAAATCAGCATCATAACCAATAGCAATGTCACCTTTTTCTAACAAACCAAAGCGCCGTGATGGGTTCCAAGATAGCAACTTAGCCATCTGGTTGTAAGACATTCCCCGCTTGCTACCTTCACTAAATACACCAGAAAGTAAATATTCTGTACCGCCAAAACCAGACTTTGCTAACCAAATATTATTCGGATTTTTATTACTTCTTTTTTGTTCAGCAGAACAGCAAGCATGGTCGCTAACTATCCAATCTACCTGATTGTTGAGTACTGCTTGCCATAAGTATTCCACATCAGCGCGAGGACGAATGGGAGGATTGACTTTTGCCCAAATACCATTAGGAGTATCGACATCTAATAACAAATGTCCAACAGTAACTTCTCGCCGAAAATTGATATGGGGAAAAGCAGTTTGCATAGTCAAAGCTGCTTCCATAGCCTTACGTGAACTCAGGTGCAACAAATTGATATTTGCACAGTTAGTTTCATTGGCCAAATAAGAAGCAATGCAAATTGCTAAACCTTCAGAATGAGGTGGACGCGCTGCACTGTAAGCGTGTAATCCGTTAAGACTAGAATCATTTTCAACTATTTTGGTATAGGCGTTGAGAATTTCTGCAACTTCACAGTGCAAACTCAAGCTGATAGTATCTCGCGCTTCTGGATGTTTTTCCATCAAGCGAGTTAGACCACGCATAATAAATTCAAAATGGGCGAAGTCGTATCTTTCCTCTTTGTTAATCATCAAAAAGAGGTTTTGCTGGTCTGATAAACCATGCAACCCATAGCCGCCATAAAACATGAAGATTTTAAACGAAGATATACCGTATTCCTCAAACAATAGGGGTATTTCGTCGATATGCTGGCTTGCTATAGGTGCGATGTGATAGCCGTAATCTACAAAAAAATTACCTGCGGATAACGCCAACACCTCTGGAAAAAAATCGCGGTAGGAGCCGCCTTTGTTAAGATAATATTGTCCTGTACGGATGTAATTTAGGCTGGTAGTCACACCTCCCATTGCGGCTGCTTTGGTTTCAGTCACAGCATCTTTTTCGAGGGATTGATAGATACCGACGTGCATGTGGGCATCCACGACTCCAGGAAAGCCAAGCAAGTTTTTGCCATCAAATACCTGTTTGCCTGTGTCTGCGCTAATATTAGAGGCAATCTGAGCAAACTTTCCATCCTTAATGCCTAAATCAAGTAGTTCGATTGCATCCTGATGGGGACGAACTACCCGCACATTTTTAATAATTTGATCTAATACGGGAGTTTCAGACACAGTAGACCTCACACTAAAATGAGTTTAGTCAGGAATTCCAACATCGAATCGGGATGAAGACCAAATCCCATCATTATATAACGGTTTTTTATGAAATCATCTTCAGGAGAAAAGACAATGGAAAGCTTTAATGAATATCATATAGACCCAGAGACATTTACTTTTCTCAAAATCTTTGAAGATAACTGGCAAGTGATTAGAGAGGAATTTAAACGCTTTATTAACCAGGCCTCTGATGAAGAGCTAAAGTTAACTTACGATATTCTGGGGCCTAAAAGTAAAACGATTAAAACCAAGGGTGATGCAAAATACAGCGCTTTTGGTATTTTGTTTCAAGGTCTTTTTATTGAAGAATATATCCAAACTTATCAAATACAATATCCTGATTATGGGCCAGATAAGGCATCAAAAAAAGCACTTTTATTAAGAGAGAAGTATTTTCCAAATTTAGCTAATGTGATAAAAAATGTGAACTTTATTGATGATGATATCATCAGAAACGTGTATTATGGTACATTCCATCCAGGCTTGGATATTAAGCTGCATGTAAACTATAACCCTCACATGAATCGTGGGTATTTAGGATTAATAGTGCCAGAGGGAGATGTGGCTATGAAAATATGCCACGATCAACTTTATTGGCATGAAGGAAAATTCCTGGTTTTAGATCATAGCTATCCACACTGCCCACACAATTACACTAATTATGATAGAACTGTCTTGGTTGTAGACTTTTTTAAACCGGATAAGCCTAGAGATGAAGTGATCCGATTTGAGAAAGAGCAAGTCACACAACGGATGCAAGATAATCCTTACAGTTTAGGTGTTTTTGGTAAAAGCGATAAAGCTAAAGAAGAAGATTTTATCAAGTATGGTTTAGCTCATCAATTAGAGTGGGATAAAGCTTTATAAGAATAGTTTAGTAGGTCGGCGCAATTAAAGCTAACTGGCTAAGGCTGTCATTAGTCACTTGTACTGAGCGACTTGTGCCGAGCCTGTCCTGAGCGTAGCCGAAGGGCGAAGTCGAGGTAAGCCGAAGTATTGGTCATTAGTAAGGGTTTTAAGCCTATTTACGTTTCGTAATATACTTGGTTTTTTTCGCGCTAACCTACTTAGATTATTGATAATGCGTTAACTGAAAGCATAACGCATCCTATATTTAAATTTATCAACATAGCTTTAAATATTTTATTTACACCGAATAACTTATATCAATGAATGTACAAAACTACAGAAAGTTAATAGTAAATAAACTGAATCAAGATTTTAAATCTGCCGTTGAACTTGTCGAAATTCCTATTCCCAAACCTGCTGACAATGAACTTTTAATTAAAAACAAATTTTCTGGCATTAACGGTGGCTTTGACACCTTAATTTGTCGTGGTGACGTTCCATATATTAGCTTGATTCCTCCCTTTGATTTGGGTGTGGAAGCTGTGGGGAAAGTTATCGCTATGGGTGAAAATGTCAAAGATTTTCAAATTGGTGATGCTGTCATAACTACTGCACGTGGCGGCGGTTATCGAGAATATCAGGTTATCAATGCAAACTTAGTGGTGAAGGTGCGGGAAGCAACGCCAGAGTTGCTAACACTAATGCCTACAGGTGTATCAGCTTTGGTGGCACTAGAACAAGTGGGGGAGATGAAAAGTAATGAAGTGGTTTTAGTGACAGCAGCAGCAGGGGGAACTGGTCATATTGCGGTGCAATTGGCAAAGTTAGCTGGTAATCATGTCATTGGGACTTGCAGTTCTGAGGCGAAAGCAAAATTACTGAAAGAATTAGGGTGCGATCGCATTATCAACTATCGCGCCGAAAATCTCAATCAAGTCCTCAAGCAAGAATACCCAAATGGGATTAATTTAATTTTTGACTGTGTAGGTAAAACTGTATTTGATACCTGCGTTGAAAACTTGGCAGTGCGGGGACGGTTAGTAGTGGTTGGTTTCATCTCCGAATACGCAAATAATGTAGAGCAAATTACACAACCACGCCTTTATCACCAACTATTTTGGAAAGCAGCTTCTGTGAGAGGCTTTCTCATGCCTCATTATAAAGAATATATGGCAGAGGCACGCGATCGCCTCTTAAATCTTTTCTATACAGACAAACTCAAAGTTGCCGTTGACCCAACACGGTTTCAAGGCATAGAATCAATACCCGACGCTGTAGAATATCTCCTCAGTGGTCAGAATTGTGGCAAAGTAGTTGTGAGGTTTTAAGGGCGGGTAAGAATGACACAAGATTCAGAAAATACTTTAAAAGTTGCTCGACAAGCATTTGAGAATCTTACGCATGGTATGGCAACGGGAAAGTGGGAACCATTGTTAGATATGCTCACAGAAGATTTTACCCTTTGGTTTCCAATGGGTAAATTTCACGGTTTGAATGTCGGAAAACAGCGAGCTAGAGAATTTTTCGAGTACGTTTTTGAATCCTTCAGTCCTGGTTTGAACCTGACCGATTTAGACCGTGTTACCAGCAATGAAGCAACGGCTGTCTTTGAGTTTCGGGATGAGGGACTTTTGTTCGGGCAGCTTTATAAAAACAGGGTAGCTGTCTCCTTTGATGTGCGTGGAGACAAAATTTGTGGCTATAGAGAATACTTTGGAAGTGACGGTAAATCCTATTAAATAATTCGTAATTACGAATTACGAATTACGAATTACGAATTATTTAGTTTCTCTCAGGGTTGAGTTTGTTGATTTCTTTGCACTTAGCCTCTGCGGCTTGATATGCTGCCAAATAGTCTTGACCACCTAACATTACATCACCATAATATTCATAAGGTGGATCACCATAGATTGGTAATGGTTCATCTTCTGGATAATCTTCTTTCGATTCTTCAATGATGGCTTTCAGTTTTTTAATCGTTAGCCTTTGTGCCGCAAAATACCAGAGTTCTTGGGGATTTTTGTTCAGGTGCGGTAATGTGGGATCGATAATGCGTACCTCAGAGGCATCGCCTAGTTCAATCCAACTGTGTTCAATCGGTCTGTATGGCTTTCCCACAAAAGTTAAAAATCCTTGAACATATCTTGCTCCCTCAGTAGACAATGCTGCTTTGTAAGCATTATCAAACGGAGTGCTAGCTCTGCTGTTTATGCGTTCAGCAGTTTCGATTGACAGCGTTTCATCCAATAGTTTGTTCATCAATAGCAAGGATTAGAGCAGCCATGAGAATATATTACCACTCATTGGGATTGGGGGCTGGGGGATGAGGGAGATAAGGGGGATGACCATATCCAATGACCAATACTTCGACTACGCTCAGTACAAGTGACAAATGACAAATGACAAACTCTACTTAGTATTAATCACCATCTGTAAATTTCTTAACAAGTCGCTTGAGGTGTAGGGCTTGGACAAAAGGGTTTTGACACTATTACCAAGGATTTTAATGATTTCATGATTGGAAGCTAATCCACTAACACCAATAATTTTGATATCTGGATTAATTTTTTTCAACACATTGATAGTTGTTGGCCCATCCATGTTTGGCATCATCATATCAATCAAGACTACACTAATTTCTTGTTGATATTCTGCATATAGTGCGATCGCATCAATACCATCACTAGCTACTATAACTTTATAGGCATTTTTTTCTAACCAGGTTTGAGTAACCTCTCGAATTGCATCTTCATCATCAACAACGAGAATCAATTCTCCATGCCCCTGTGGTAATTCATCATCTCTAGCTAATTTATTATCCGTGTTCATTGTTTGCGTGACGGGTAAGCAAACTTGAAACTCTGTGCCTTTGCCCACTTCAGTCACTACATTTACAAAACCACTATGGCTTTTGATAATGCCAAGCACTGTTGAAAGACCAAGCCCTGTGCCTTTTCCGACTTCTTTTGTTGTGAAAAATGGCTCAAAAATTCTATCTACTATTTCTCTCTTAATTCCTATCCCTGTATCACAGACGCTAATCATTACATAAGAACCTACCTTAGCATCAATATTCATTTTGGCGTAGTGGCTATCAACCCAGAAATTCTTCGCAGAAATCTTTAGGATACCGCCGTGAGGCATGGCATCACGAGCATTGATACAGAGGTTCATTAACACTTGGTGTAGCTGAGTAGCATCGCCAAAGATATTCCACAAGTTTTGCCCAGAAACATCAATACGAATTTCAATAGCTCTGGAAAATGTTTGCTTAACAATATTTTCAATTTCTGAAATCAAATACCGCACCTGTAAGGTTTTAAAGTTACCTACAGAACCGCGTGAAAACCACAGCACTTGTTTAACTAAATCTGCGGCGCGGTTAATATTTGTTTCCATAATTGTTAGCCATTGCTGACTTTTTTCATCTGGAAGCTGTGCCTCTAAAAGTTGCACTGTCATCAACATAGGTGTTAATGCATTGTTAAGATCGTGGGCGATACCACTTGCTAGAGTGCCAAGACTCTCCATTCGCTGGGCGCGGAGAAACTGCGCTTCAAGTTGTTTTTTCTCTGTAATGTCGGAGTTGACAATTAGGACAGATTTAGCTTGTCCTTCATCATCATTTACCAGTGTCCATCGGCTAGCAACAATGATTTCTTTGCCTTGTTTGGTAACTTGATATAATTCACCTTGCCACGAACCATGTTCAACTAAAGTTTTCTGGATATTTTTCAGTTGGTCAAAACTTTGCTTTCGATACAAAAACTGATTGACATTCTTGTTCAATGCTTCTTCTGCCATCCAACCGTACAGATGTTCAGCCCCTTTATTCCAAAATTGAATTTTGTTAACCAAATCTTGAACGATAATTGCGTCTGTGGTGATATCGAGCCAGGCTGCTTGCTCACGAATTTTTTGTTCTGCATTTTTGCGTTCGTGTAGTGCAGCTTGCTGTTCGGTAATATCAATTACAAAGCCCGCCATCCGAGCAACTTTGCCTGTAGAGTCTAAAAAGATATACCCGTTATTTTCAACTGTGATGTAAGTGCCATCTTTGCGACATACACGAAATTCAAGGTGGAATCGATCTTTTGTGGATAAAACGCGGTTAATCTCATCGTTAAATAATTTTCTATCATCAGGATGAACCAACTCTAACCAACGCTGCAAACCTCCTAACATCTCAGGCATAGAGTAACCTAATATTTGCTCTACATTGCCACCATATTTAATATCGTTAGTATCCAAGTACCAGTCGTAGAGAATCTGACCACTCGCTTGAATTAATGCTTGGTAGCGATTGTTCCACTCGTCTAATGCAGCTGAATTACATCGCAGTTCTTCTTCTACTCGCTGGCGTTCAAGGATTTCTATCTCTAAACGTTTATTTTGCTCTGTGAGTTTTTTCGTGAGGTTTCGTAAACGTAAATGGATATTTACTCTAGCTAAAACCTCTTTATATTCTAGAGGTTTGGTGATGTAATCTACTGCGCCAAGATTCAAACCTTTGACTCGTTCTAATTTGTCAATCATAGCAGTTATAAATATCACGGGTATATCTTGAGTTGCTGGATTTATTTTCAAAATTCTACAAGTTTCAAACCCGTCTATTCCTGGCATTAATACATCCAACAAAATTATGTCAGGCAAAGAAGTTTCTGCAATTTTAATAGCATTTTTTCCATCTTCAGAAACTAAAACTTCAAAGCCATGATACTCTAAAAAATCGAATAACATTTTTAAATTAATAGGAGTGTCATCGACTATTAAAATGACATTTTTTTCATTGTTATGAAAATTCATACTTGCCTCTTATTAAATTTGTTTTAAAACTATTTCCTGGCTGATTTGGCATATCATATCTTCTGCCAAGTTTTTTAGATACGCATAAATTTTAGACTAGTACACCACGGCGGAAATAAGCAGACCATTAAAAGCCACGAAAAATTGATTGCTCGCAAGGCTGAAAAATGGTATGTGTATTTACGCCACACGCTACTAGTTGACAAAATGCACTTTATTGTAACCTCTCACAAATGCCTTATGAGTGGTCTATATTCTATGCAATTGAGAACTGCTATTAATAAGTAAGTCGGCGTTAATATTTCAAGTTATGTTAATAAATGTAAAGTAGGGTGTGTTATGCCGTAGGCTAACGCACCCTACTGGCGCGACGAGGCTAAAGTAGTGAATTAGCAAACTCTTGTGGGATGGGCATCTTGCCCGTCTGGTGCAGGCAAGATGCCTACACCACAAGAAAATTTAATGCAACATTTTAGGCTTGCCGCGCCACTACTTCAAATTTATATTTCTTCGTACACATTGAATTTTTCTCGCCGACTTACTTATGTCTATCAATATCTAGAAAATGTCAGGTAGCAAAGCTAACTCTGCTACCTGACTGTGTTTATCTATAAAATTACGAGATTATGGGGGTATCAAGTTTTATCCGACTCGTCTTAGGACGACAGGGGCTTCCCCAACAAACCTGTCCAGAAGGCATATTAGTCAAAACAGTACTACGAGCGCCAATCACAGCATTAGCGCCGATTTGCACTCCCGGCCCAACGAAACAATCTGCTGCTACCCATGCACCATTGTTAATAGTGATACTCGCTGTTTTCAACCCGAAGGCAGGGTCTTGGAGATCGTGACTACCAGTACAGAGGTAACTTTTTTGAGAAACTATGCAGTGTTCACCGATGTGGATCTGATCGAGGCTGTATAAAACTACGTTATCTCCAATCCAACTGTAGTTGCCAATGGTAACTTTCCAAGGATAGGTGAAGCGGGCGGTGGGTCGAATTAATACACCTTTGCCAATCCGAGCGCCAAATAGTCGTAGTAAAACACAACGCAGAATATTTAACGGTTGAGGAGTGAGGGGAAAAGCGATCGCCTGTACAAGCCACCACAACAATATATACCAACTTGGCCGTCCCCGATCAAACCAAGATTGGTCATATTTGCGTAAATCTACGAAAGGTTGATCATTTGTCATTTGTCACTTGTACTGAGCGTAGTCGAAGTATTGGTCAATTGTTATGAGTCAATGGTCAATAGCTTTCCCTCTGCTCCCCTGCTCCCCTGCTCCCCTGCTTCTTCCTTTGGGGTACTTGCAGTATTTAAGTGACCACCACAGTTGCGTAATTCGTAAAGTTTAACGCCAATTTGATATTCATATTGACTCAGCAAGCGTGCATAAATATATCCAGCTTTGCCATCCAAAAAACCGCGTTGAATTATATAAAATAAAACAAACCGTAAAAAGGGTTTAAATGGCAGGTGTACCCACACTTTTTTCAAAAAACGCTTGCGTTGCACTGCATCACCAAATAGATTCGCGCCGATTGTGCCGCTATCATCTTTACCTGTGAGAATATTAAAATAAACGCTGGCTTCCCAATTAGAATAACGGTTGTGCCGTTCTAGCCAGTGATAAAGGTCGCGGAAATCTTCGTGGAGCATATCATTTTTGAGATACCCAACTTTGCCCTGCAAAATCACATGCTCGTGAACTTCGTTATCACCAGTATTAGGAATATCTTCTGTATGTAGGTTTTCGTAGCGACCTTTTTTATGTTGAAATAAACGCAGATTCCAATCGGGATATTTTCCACCATAACGAATCCATTTTCCTAAGAAAAAGACTCGGCGGTTGAGATAATAACCTGTATATTCATTGTTTTGAATTGCTTGGTCAATTTCTTCCCAAAGTTCGGGGGTGATGCGCTCATCGCAATCTACAATTAGCACCCATTCGTTACGGAAAGGGAGATTATCTAAAGACCAATTTTTCTTTTTAGGCCAGCGTCCATTGAAGTTGAATTGCACGACATTAACACCGTGGCTTTTCGCAATTTCAATGCTGTTATCGGTACTTTGAGAATCTACTACAAATATTTCATCTGCTCTGCTGAGGCTAGCAAGGCAGGCTGGCAAGTTTGCTTGTTCGTTTTTTGCCGGAATTAATACAGAAACTGGTATTTTAGATGACATATCAGTATAAATTATGTTATTGGTTATTTCTTATTTGATGTGGATAAAAGACCTTGAATAGCAGCATTTAAGTAACCAATCTGACCGTAAGCATATACAAGTTTGTCAAACCGTTCTGCTGGATCAGAAAAATATTGTAATGCTTTATACAAGCCACGCACAAACCGTTCGCTACCTCGCTGCAATTGAGCGATTCCAGCTTTACCAGCGAGTTGTTCTCGATAGCATTCACTGATACCCTGCCACCAGCCTCGATTTAAAAACCAGGTGCGTTGGAGGCGTTCTGGGGCAACATTGTGAGCAACTAGTGCTTCAGGAAGATAAGCGACTTGCCAATCACGCTGTAGGGCAAATTCGGTCATTTGCAGTTCTTCATTTGATAATAGATTTTTCCCCACTCGACCGAGATGAGGATCAAAACCGCCAATTTCTTCTAGGAAACTGCGGCGGATGGAGTAATTTAAGCCTCTGGGTGTTAAGCCAGGTTGATCGATGTAGATGTTGCTGTCACCCAAGTCGTATGCACCCAAATTTGCAGCTAGTCCTGGAGATAGCCATCGTGGTTGTTCGATTCCTGGGGGCCATAAGAGAGTGACTTTGCCACCTGCGATCGCTAGTTTAGAATTATTGTAATAGGCAAAATATAAAACTTGTAGCCAGCCAGGGCTAGCAACAGCATCGTCATCCAGATAAGCAAGAATATCACCACTAGCTACTTTTGCGCCTGTGTTGCGGGCGACAGATAAGCCGATGGTGGGTTCAAATACATACTTCAGGCGCGGATTATGGGCCCTTTGTTCTACAACCTCACGAGTGCGATCGCTAGATCCATTATCAACTACCACAATTTCAAAGTCAGCAGCAAAATCCTGCGCTAAAAGACTATCAATTGCAGCCCCTAAATAGGTATCTCGATTGTGGGTACAGATAATGGCAGAGATTTTGGTATCTGGCATAGATTTTATTTTGGATTTGAGATTTGGGATTTTAGATAAAAATCTTAAATCCAACGCATACCTGCTGAGAGTTAATCTAAACCAAAAATTACCGACCCACCAACCGAGTTTCTTCGGAAATAATCTTTAAAACTTTACGTTTGTTGAATATGACTGTGTAAAACTACAAGTGTTTGGGCCAGTTGACTCAGCCGGGTTTCTAAAGATTGCTTGCGCCCCAACAGTTGACGTAACTTTTGGTAACGTGCGATCGCCATACTAACATTAGCAACCTGATCTGCTGGACATGGGCGTGACCAGACTTTACCAGCACCGTCTACACCACAGAGGCGGTAGCCAGTAATTGATGATTTATAAGATACTTTCCCACCAGTGGCACAAATTTCTTCTACGTAGTTCATCAGGCGGTCAACTTCTGCATGGCGCAGTGTTGCCGTTCCTCCCGGTTCTGGTTCGCTGGGATTGGATTCTAACCAGCCATTGACAATTGGGCCTTCTAAGTAAATATCCTGAATTTGGTTCAAAATATTTTGCAGTTCTATTTGCCAACCAGCGACAGTTTCCTGAATTTCTTGTAATAGATTCATCGCCAATCCTGGATTTGCTCCGTGGCGATGGTTACTAAAACTCGGAGTTTTCAACTTAGGTAGGCTGGGTGTTTTGTCACCATTCTCTTGTGTTTGAAAGGTCTGCACAGAGTCATGGTGAGGAAAGAAATTCTGTTCAGGAGGATAATCACTCTCAGTATCTACGCCCAATTCAACTGTTTGTTCTTCCTGAGATGATGGAGTTGGTGTACTTTCTGTGGATTCGTTGGCTCCGACACTGATTCTAAAGGAAAAAGGCCGTTTTGTCGTCGAATCACCTGCTTCGGCGGCAGAGGCAGTGCCGCGATTCCCTAAATCGTGTAGAGTTGCTTCTATGCGTTTTAAGCCTGCGTTCATAAAGACATCCTAAATTTTGCTGTCCCCAATGGTGTCGAAGAAGAGGCAGGGGGGCAGGGGGATAGAACTAGAAAGGGGATTCGACCCCAACTGTTGCGCTAGCTTCTCGTAGGGTACGGGAACCACGCTTGGTTGTTGTGGGGGAATCAAACTCATGTTCCGCAACGCTTGTCGGCTCTTCCCCTGCTCCTTTTCCCCCTGCAAGAACTGCCTCTTATTGAATCATTAAGAATGGGGTTGTTGGGATTTTCGGCTTTTGCCAGTTATGACATCAATGATGTTGGTGCTAATTTTATCCCTTAAAAGTTATTTGAAACCAAAAATCTTGCCGATGAAGTAAAAACTGTGGTGTTGAAGAAGAATTCAGAACAAGAAAGTCGGGGATTCAGCACCGGAACGCAGAATTCAGGATTGAATTCTGGCTCCTGATTTCTGAATTCTATTTTTGTTAAAATACTCAGAAAACAACTTTGGGTAAAATCATCTTAGTAACAGGGCCAGCACGATCTGGTAAAAGTGAATGGGCGGAAACTTTGGCTATGCAGTCAGGGAAAGCAGTTGTTTACGTAGCAACAGCAACCGATAACACAGATGACCAAGAATGGCATCAACGCATTTCAGAACACCAACAACGCCGTCCCCAAGACTGGGTAACTCTATCTGTACCTGTAGAACTGTCTGCTACCCTCGCCGATGCCAAACCCTATACCTGTCTTTTAGTGGATTCTTTAGGAACTTGGGTTGCTAATCTCTTAGAGGAGGACAAATCTAGCTGGGAAAATATCGTTGTAGAGTTATTAGAGACAGTGGATCTGGTTGCTGCTGATGTGCTGTTTGTAGCAGAAGAGGTAGGTTGGGGAGTGATACCAGCTTATCCCCTTGGGAGGATGTTCCGCGATCGCTTGGGTTCTTTAGTGCGCCAGCTAGCTGCACTTAGCGAAACTGTTTATTTAGTAACTGGTGGTCATGTTCTCAATCTCAGTGTCCTTGGTTCGCCATTGCCAAACAGAGAGGATGCTGGAGTATTCAGAAGTCAAGATTCTTAACTATTGATTCAAATTAATCCAAAATCTAAAATCTAAAATTGTCTTATGGCAACCAAACAAGAAGTTAGAGGATACCTTGCCTACTGGTTTCAGTTGGGTAAGAAAGTGATTAAGGGCAACGGGAAGGCAAGCATTTTGCCCAAATCGGTGCTAAATGGCGATCGCTATAGTGAAGAATTTGAAGAGTGCTGGGAGAAAATCCTCTCACCGGAATCAGGTGATTGTTACTTAGAGGGTACGCAAGAAACCATTGCTGAATTGTTAACACCAGCATGGGATATGGTTCCTTGTGGTCGTTGCAGTATGCCAGTAGCCGCGCGAAACGTCGGGATGCCAGCATTGTTATGTCCCTGTAATAGTTTACCTAACTGGCCTAATACAGAACTGCCAGCACCACGAGAGCCAATTAAGACTCAAGACCAACTTAAAACAATTCGCGATCGGCTTATAGATAATATTGCTTGAAAAAAAAGCAAGGGAGCAGGGAGAATTATTGAACAAGTCTCTCCCTCATCTCCCGGTTGGTGAGCGAAGTCGAACCACATCTTCCCCCTCTCCCTCATCTCTTCTTCATTTGGAAATCTCTTAGTTCACTTTGGTGGTTGAGAATTTGGCGTTAGACAAGTTTTATTAGCAAAATCACACTGATAAATATAGGGTTCTTGCCAACTCAAGGGAATTTCTAATAAATCCCGCGTTCCTGTCATACCTTGTCCAATAAATAGCAACAAAGCAATGCAGTTTAAAATCGTATGGACGATGCGCCAACGATTAGATTTATCTTGATAAATATCTTGAACAATCGCTAATGAAAAAATCATTAGCAGTGCGGCTGTAATCCCAATATAATAATGTGACCAATACCACTCATTGGTACGCCGAAATACTCCATCTTGACAGCCTAATATTACTAAACCTGCACCAGTTAAAGTGGCAAAAACTGCCCGCCACATTCGCTGCTTTGCCCGATAAAGAAATATTAAAGAGGTGATGGTAGCAGCCAATATTAATAGGATAAAAACAACTTGAAAAGGTGTTTTGTTCCACAATTGATTTTTAATAATATTTTTGCCAATAGGATAGCTTAATCCAATTAAAGTTAAGCCGACGACTGCACTTGTTAGCCTTTCTCCTAACTGCTTATGTTCTCCACCTACCACTGGGGGAATTTTGCTTTTACTCCCGGCTAAAATTTGCAATCTGCGTTGGCGTGTTTGCCAAGCAAAATTAACTACTGTGCCGATAAGTGGAAACACAATTATAACTGCGATCGCTGGATGTAAAAGACCAAGAAAATCTGCTATTTCCATACAACACCTTTAAATTAAGCTCAAAGAATAATTTAAAGCATCGTAATATCACTTAAATTAATTTAAGATAAGAATCTGTTGAATATTTCTCGGAACAGAATTTAGGAGTCAAGAGCAATGCGATGGGTTGAAATGAGCGTCCCGCAGGGAAAAGAGTTTGTTGTTAGCGTAGCCTCTCGCAGAGAAGAGTCAGATTCAGATGAATTCTCTATGACTGACAGATAGCATAGCGTTAGCAGTCAGCAAACGTCTTAATTTTGACATTTTGTAATTAAAAATTAAAAATTAAGTGCTACCCACTTTTGCTTTTGCCATAAACTGATAGTCAACTGCTGGATAATTTCGTCTTGCGGAGAATATTGTGTTGGCGTACACTACGAGGTTTAGCTAATTTCCAAACAGAATAATATTTGTCATTATAAACAATATCTGTCTTCAAATTATACTTTTTTTCTATCGTTTCGCGCCAAGTCTCAGAAGGATTGAATAAAAAAATATCAGCAAACCTATCAGGAATTCGGGGGATTTTTTGATTTTGAACCAATATAAATTGTACCTTTGACTCCAAAAGATAGCTCAGAGAAAAAATATTTCCATAATTATCACCCAAAGCATCACTAATCAAAAGTGGGTGAGTAGTCTGATTGATGATTTGGGCAACTTGTGGATTGCCATAACTCATATCTTTATTCCACCAAGTTTCTGCCTGGAAATTCACTTTAGAAGAAATCAGACCACAAATAATCACTAATATCATAATTATGTGCCAAACACTCCGGCGTGACACACTGCCATTATATATTTGAGTAGCTAGTAAGTAAGCAACAGCTAATTGAATTCCTAAATAAGATGGGATGAAATATGGTTCAATAGATGATTGTATACCCCCAGCCATTAAATCTGGTAGTCTTAGGGGCAGTACTGGCACTACAATTAATGTAATGATAAACAACCAAATTTTATAGTTATTTGTTTGGCAAAGAAAATAAATTGAATATCCGATGAAAGTTAAAAAACATAATGTGATTAAATAGCTAAATTTATTTTCTGAGTTAAGGTCTATATCAAAAAAAACTCGGCTTATTTGCATCAAGAAAAATCCAAATACAGGCATCAAAGATGACTGCATTGTTGTCTTATCTCCTGAAATCAAAAATTTGAAAAAGTCACCTATGATCACTACTAGCCAAGGCATGAAGGCTAAAAAACCTACCAGTGATGCTAGTAAATAAGTTCTGACAGCTAGAGACAGTTGGAATCTGGCAGTAGTAATCACGTAAATTCCGTGAGCAACTGCTACAAATCCACTCCAAAGAAATGTATAAAGACTAATTGCCAAAGTGACTGCATAAATGCTCCAGATAGCGAATAAATCTGGTCTTTGTCGTTCTTTTATTAGCTCATCTTCCAGCCGCATTGCTCGCAGCAGAGACGCGCTAGATAGTAATATGGTGACTAACCAGAGGATATATTCTTGTGCTTCTTGGGCATATACTAGTTGAATTGGAGAAATTGCCATGAGTGCGATCGCTACACCAGGAACTGATAGCGGCACATTAAATAACTCTCTACATAGCCAATAAACACAAGGGAAAACCAGCAAACTGATCAAAGCGGATAAACTTCTGATTGCCGTCACCGAATTACCAAAGATTTGCATCCACAATCTGGCTATTACGTAATAAAGTGGTGGATGCAAAGAATCTTCTTTCGCCAAGTTCATAATTGTGTCATTTAAGCTTTTTTTATTTACACCTTGAAACTGAGCAAAACTCTCTTTCCCAATGACACTACCATTAAATAGTTTATTTTGTACTTCACTTCTTGTATAACCAGAAATTCGCAATGAAGTATAAGTTTCATCATGTGAGTAAACTTTGTTATCAAGGTTAAAAAAGCGAAACAATATACCCATCGTCAATAAGAAAATAATTAAAAATCGCAACCAACTCGGAGCAAATTTGAGATGGCGCATAAGTGGATTTCCTAAAAAGTTTTTTCAAATCATCTAATTTATCGGACTGAATGAGGTGTCGCAGCTACGACCCTCCTAGACATTGCCAAGACTTCAAGCAGAGCCTATTTGTTAAACATTGCCATTTTATGGGTAAGGTTAGCAATCAACACTCTTCTTTATTAACTACGAAAATAAATGAGCAAGATTGTATCAAATCCTGCAAAACTAGATTTGGTTTTGAAATCGAGATATCAATAGAGTGTAAAATATATTTGGTGTAGCTGTACCTCTGTAAGGCAATTTCACAAATTACCATGCATTGAACGATGGATAGAGCGATTAGATCGCTCATTTAACGACACAGTATTTACATTCAAAATTGACCGTTTCTTTGTCAGCCCCATAGATGATAATGGCAATAATTTAAAAATTGTTGAGACACTTATCACACTGGCACACAAACTAAGTTTAGATGTGACTATTCAAGGGGTAGAGACAAGAGAGTAGCTAGTATTTATTAGAAAGCTAAACTGTGAATATGGACAAAGATAAGTGAAACAACATCTATTTGGTATAACCAGATTAAACCAGGACTTACGCAAAAAATAGCCCAAACCTTGATTTTCCGGTAGGGGCAATTCATGAATTGCCCCTACTGCATGTAGTTTTGCGTAAGTCTTATAAACATAAATCTTGTGGGTGGGCAACATGAGCGCCGAGTCCATACAATTTAAATGTGGAACAGCTTATTTATTCTCGCGTCCGTTGGATAACGCGGCGGTAGTGGAATTAATCGTTATGAATCCTCAATGATAAGGGTTGTTTGAGAGGATTTGGATAACGCCATCTACCAAAGTCTGCAATATTAGATATAGTTAAAAAATCAATAGTTTTAAACTGCCGATCAATAGCTGGAAGACTGCATATTTTAGCTCCAATATTCAAGTATGCCTGCAAAATTTTAGGAATCTCAACTTTATATGAATCTGAAGCATTTTGAGGCTGTTCTAGACGAGATTGTGAATTTGGATAAACCAAAATACTTGGATGCATCAAACCATTCTGCTGAAAATAATCATAAACGCAAGTAGCTTGCCAAGAACATTGTGTTAGTAATGATGCACAGCCAAAGAAATATTGATTTCTACTCCAGATGAGATAATCTGCTAGCCCTTTCCATAATAATAAAAGTGCCTGACTGTTACGGTATTCTTTAGCTATACATGTACGTCCAACTTCAACTGATGCTTGAAGCACAGAATTGGGAATCGCATTAAGATTGAATATATCGGCAGCATCAAAGCCTAGTCTTTGAGAAGCCATCATATAGGTTTGCATCCGATAAGTTCCAATTGCTTTACCCGTTTGTTTGGAAATCAGGATTAAATGATGGCAAACTGCATCAAACTTATCTATATCCATCTGGGTAAAGTTAGAAGTAGAGAATCCTAAGCCTAGTTCCAGATTAAAAACTTCAAAGCGTAACCGAAAGATTGACTCTAATTCTTCTTCGGTTGAAGCCAGCCGTAGGGTATATTTTTCAGTTTGAAGGACGGGGAAATCTTCAAGAGGGGGAGGAGGATTCAGTGAATAATTGACGTTGCGTCCAGAAACTTCCATCTATCTTCCTACTTAGATTTGCGAAAATATCCTACTAGGATTTAGGCACTATACAAATAGCTCACATTATGCATTAATGTGTAGAAGCGTAATTGAGACAGTTTTCGATAAAATAACCTCTAGAGAGCTTTCTTGCTCTTTTGGATTTGAGGTATAGTGCTTTTATTATGGACATTAATTCCTAAAAAATCTGGCAATAAGATACAAAATTTTCCTTTGATATACGCTATAAATACAAGTCATACCATTTTGGATTTTGGATTTTAGATTTTGGATTGTAAACTGCTTGGTATATCTGGATTTTCTCACTCTATCTGTTGCAATTATTTTTAAAATTGGTATCAGTTATAAAGCAATACAGTTCAGAATTAGCAACAAAACCCTCATGTAGAGACGCGATTTATCGCGTCTTCAAAGATCAATTATCTACAATCAAAATCAAGGCAGAAAGCCCCCGGATGAATCCAGGGGCTTAAATAATTTTGGTTGCGATCGCCTACGACGGGCTACGCCTACGCAATCTGCGGTAGATGCACTCTAAAATACTTAATTAATTACGGTGATTATTGTTGTAGTGAACCCTTGTACCTGCCCAAAGCAACTTTTCCCGTAGCGTCTGATAGTAGGAATTGTTCTCGCGCAAAATAATAAATTTAGCCCGACACTCTGCCATCCGCACATCAACGCGGTGTCCAGGCCAAATAGAAGTCCCTAACACCCCATCTGTCCACAGTTTGGTACTCAAATCGTAATCCCCCAAAGGCCAAATACTCACCACAGAGCCAGGGGGTAAAACGAGGGGCCGACTAGAAAGGCTCATTGCACAAATAGGAGTGATGGTAAGCGCCTCCATACCATCGTGCATAATCGGCCCATTAGCAGAAACCGTGTAACCAGTAGAACCTGTGGGAGTGGAAATAATCAACCCATCCCCAACGTACTGATCGACTACCTCACCATCGATTTCCATTTCCAGAATTGAGGTAATCATTCGGTCAGCAGAGGCGGGTTTGACACAAAATTCATTCAAAGCCAGGTAACGCTCACTCACTGGTTCTAAATTAGACCCGTGACCCTCATACACCGCAGCTTGTAACATCATCCGTCGTTGGATAGCATAGCGATCCTCAAACAGCCGATCCCAAACTTTCTCTGTATCCTGAAACTCTTCCACCGACTCAGTTAAAAACCCCAGATGACCTCCCACATTCACTCCCAGAATTGGGATGCCAGCTGGGGCTAAATGTCTGGCACCAGTTAAAACAGTACCATCGCCACCGAGTACCAAGGCGAGATCGATTGGTTGAGCCGCCGAAGCCAAAAAGACTGGATAAGGGTTGTCTTTTGGCCCACTCGGCCCCATCAACACCTGGCACTCGCGGCTTTCTAGTTGTTTAGCACAGATTTCTGCCCATTCTTTACTCCGGGCATCCCGCGCTTTATAAGCAATGATTACCTGCTTGAGTTGCACGCACAATTACCACTTCAGGAGATTAAACTGCTCCATATCGACGGTATCGCGGTTGCGATAAATGGCAAGCACGATCGCTAAACCCACCGCCGCCTCGGCCGCGGCCACGGTAATCACAAATACTGTGAAAACCTGACCCTTAATTAATGTTGAGTCGAGGAAGTTGGAAAATGCCATTAAATTCAGATTAACAGCATTGAGCAGTAATTCAATTGACATCAGCACCCGCACAGCGTTGCGGCTGGTAATTAAACCGTAGATGCCGATGCAGAATAAAGCTGCTGCTAGTAATAAAAAGTACTGGAGTTGCATGAATCTGGGTATCCCTCATGAAAAATCTGGCTTTTTATTTGCGACCTTAGTTGCAAATATTACTCTTTTGTTTCACTGGTTGTTGATACCAGTTCTCTGGGGCGTTCTTGCAAAGTCAAAACAGTTCGCCCTACATCGGATGGTGTCAATTGGTCTGGCAAATATTCACGACGGGCCAAAATAATTGCACCTACCATCGCTATCAGCAGCAAAATGGAAGCCAGTTCAAAAGGTAGTAAAAAGTCAGTAAAGAAATGCTCTCCAATCACAACTATTGAGCTTTCACCACTCACTACAGGAGTAGTTGAGTAAGCCCAAGGAGTAGCCAGCACCATTATACTTAAAAGACCAAACAATCCTACGCTAACTAGACCGGTAAGTAGTTTACGCACCCAAGAATTGGGAAATGCGACAAAATCCTGACGCTTGTTCACCAACATAATGGCAAACAAAATCAGCACGTTAATCGCCCCAACGTAAATTAGTATTTGTGCAGCTGCAACAAAATCACCATTTAGCAACAGGTAGATTCCCGCCATGCTGATGAATACACCCCCCAGCATAAAGGCAGAATAGACAATGTTGGAGAACAGCACCACACCAATGGCTGCCCCAATCATCATCACGCCCAGTATGCCAAGTGATACTAACTGTACTCCTTCTGCTAGATTCACTGTTTTTTGTCCTTAGTCATTGGTCATTGGTCATTAGTCATTGGTCATTGGTCATTGGTCATTGGTCATTGGTCAAATAACAAAGGACAAATGACAATGGACAAATGACATTATTTTTCTGTTTGTTCCACGAGGTCTTCTGGACGCGCACCTGCAAATGGCGCATCTGCGGGCAATCCGTGGGGTTCGAGGACACCCTTGGGTAGGTAAACTAGTTCGCGCAGTGGTGTAACCATTGGGTCATCTGTTACCTTATAGGGCAGACGACCTAGCGCTACGCTGTCATAATTCAATTCATGGCGATCGTAAGTGGCAAGCTCATACTCTTCTGTCATGGATAGACAGTTAGTGGGGCAAAATTCCACACAGTTACCGCAAAAGATACAAACTCCAAAGTCGATGCTGTAGTGGTTGAGTTTTTTCTTTTTGCTGGCTTTGTCGTATTCCCAATCGACTACAGGTAGGTTAATTGGACAAACGCGAACGCAAACTTCGCAGGCGATGCACTTATCAAATTCAAAGTGAATCCTACCGCGAAACCGTTCGCCAAGAATCAGTTTTTCGTAAGGATACTGTACGGTAATTGGTCGCCGCCGCATGTGGTCGAATGTGACAGAAAGCCCCTGACCAATGTAACGTGCAGCTTGTACCGTTTCTTTGGCGTAATCACCAACTTGTTTTAGGAACTTGAGCATTTTGTGTCTCTCTCTTTTTGATTTTGGATTTTGAATTTTAGATTTTAGATTCAATCCAAAATCTAAAATCTAAAATCTAAAATTGATTTACCCGCCAAAGGCGAAGGGAAAGGCTAGTTTCAGGGCGGCGGTTAATAGGAGATTAACCAAACCAACTGGCAACAAAAACTTCCATCCTAAATCTAACAGTTGGTCAATGCGTACCCGTGGCACTGTCCAGCGTAACAGGATGGCGACAAACACTAGTAAATAGGCTTTGAAGACGGTCATCGTGATTCCTAAAGAAGCAGTTACTATCTGGAACACGGGATTTAATTCACTGACTCCCAGCCAACCAGCGATGAGGTTGAGGGGAATAGGAAAGTCCCAACCGCCCAGGTAGAGAATTGCTACTAGTAAGGATGAAAGGATCAAGTTAACGTAGGAACCCAGGTAGAATAGACCGAATTTCATGCCTGAGTATTCAGTCTGATAGCCGGCGACGATTTCTTCTTCCGCTTCAGGTAAGTCAAAGGGTAATCGTTCGCATTCAGCTAGGGCGGCTATCCAAAAGATCAGAAAACCGATTGGTTGTCGCCAAATGTTCCAGCCCAAAATGCCGTAGCCAGATTGTTGATTGACAATATCAACGGTGCTGAGGCTATTAGACATCATAGCGATCGCTAACACCGCCAGCGCCAAAGGAATTTCATAACTAATAGATTGCGCTGCTGCCCGCAAGCCCCCTAAAAGGGAGTATTTGTTATTAGATGCGTAGCCAGCCATCAGCAAGCCAATGGGTTGAATACTTGACAAGGCAATCCACAAGAATACGCCCATGCCCACATTGCTAATAACGATATTCTGCCCAAAGGGAACAATCAGGAACGACAGAAACACCGGAATTACAACAATAATTGGGCCGAGGGTAAACAGCCAGGGGTCAGACTTGGCTGGTACTATATCTTCTTTAAATACCAACTTCAGACCATCTGCTACAGGTACGAGTAACCCAAAAGGGCCTTGGTATTCTGGCCCAATTCGCTGCTGTGCGGAGGCGGAAATTTTTCGTTCTAGCCAAGTAGCAACTAATACCCCCACTGTTGCCCCAATCAGCATCAGGATCATTGGCAGGGGCATCCAAATTGCTTTGGCTGTTCCTGCTGGTATACCTAAATCCCGGAGGGATTCAATAAAAGTTCCTTGGAGGTCAATTCCTGAGTTCATGTTTCCGCTCTTTAAGACATCGAGTCATGGTGAGTTACAACTATTAGTTAAATTAATACCTGTAAATTCACCCATTTTTAATTTTTGCCCAGATGATGCTTGATTGAAGATTTGTCGCTAATTCCCATGCCTAGTATATCCTTGGATGGTTTTAGCCCTCTGAAGCGATATGAGAACTTCTACTTATGGTTGGCATTGGGATTGACTATTGAGGGGATGAGGGAGCAGGAGGAAGGGGGAAGGGGCAGGGAGCAGGGAGCAGGGGGACAAGGAGGACAAGGGGGAATTATTAAAATTAAGTCTCTCCCTTGTCTCCCCCCTCTTCCTTGTCTCCCTTGTCTCTTTTCCATGCCCAATACTTCGGCTTCGCTCAGTACAAGTGCCCCATGCCCAATCCCCAATCCCCAGTTACCGTTGATCAATGGGGGTATAAGTAACTTCGTGCAGACCGTTGTAAACTTGGGTAGGACGGAAAATCCGGTTTTCTGCTAGTTGTTCTTTCCAGTGGGCTAACCAACCGGCAACACGTGCGATCGCAAATATTGGTGTAAACAAGTCTGTAGGAATTCCCATCTTCCTATACACCAAACCGGAGTAAAAGTCAATATTGGGATAAATCCCTTTGCTACCGAGTTTTTCCTCTACCACTCGTTCCATTTCTTGAGCAATGTCATAGAACTTGTCATAGCCAAATTTTTCAAACAGTTGCTCTGCTAGGGTTTGTAAAATTATGGCTCGTGGATCTTTTACTTTATAGACACGATGTCCAAAGCCCATAATCTTAGATTTAGTTTCCAGACAATGCTCTATGTAAGGACGAACATTTTCCACAGAGCCAATTTTTTCCAACATCTGAATTACTTCTTCATTGGCTCCACCATGCAGGGGCCCACCCAAAGTTCCCACAGCGCTAGCAACCACAGCGTAAGGATCGGTTAAGGTAGAAGCTGTCACCCTGGCACTGAAAGTGGAAGCATTCATTGTATGCTCGACTTGAAGTATCAAGCAGATATCAAAAATCCGCGCCATTAAAGGGTCGGGTTCTCGCTCATCGAGCATGTATAGAAAGTTGGCAGAATAGTCTAAGTCATCACGGGGACGTATCGGATCATTACCTTTTCGCATCAGTTGGAACGCCGCTACCATCGTGGGAATGGTTGCTATCAGGCGCACCACGGAATCTCGAATGTAGGCAGGATTATGTAAATCCCGGAGTGAATAAAACAAACCTAAAGCCGCAGCAGAGGCTTGTAGTGCATCCATTGGGTGGCCGCTTTCTGGAAAGCATTTCATCATGTCCCGAATGCGGTATTTTATCCGCCGGTGATAACGAACTTCATGCTCAAATCCTTCCAGTTCTTCCTTGCTTGGCAGTTCACCCCAGATTAAGAGATAAGCAGTTTCTAGGAATGTACTTTTTTCTGCTAATTCTTCAATCCGGATGCCACGATATTCTAGTATTCCTTTTTGCCCATCAACATAGCTGATACTTGATTGAGCGGCGGGAATGCCTTCTAAACCAGGCTTGTATTCGCACACCATCATGGCACCACCATTTGCTTTTTGAAATATCTGATCAAGCTAACTTACCAGAAATTTATCTTCGCCATAACAGTAGCCGTTCTAACAACAATCGAAAATGTTGAAAAACTGTTATAGCAGGTACTTGGGTGGTGTCAACCAAAACATCTGACTCCGACCCAGAGGGGAACCTGTTTCTGGTAGTTTTATCCCAATCATACCTGCTTTTTTCAAGACTAAGCTTTCTTTGACTTCTCCCCACAGGAGAATTTCTGCCCAATTGGTAAAATCTGGTTCGTGTCCAACCAGCGCCAGTTGGGTATTTTGGGAATAATTTCTCGGTTCTAACCAGTCTTTTAGCCAACTAGAAATTTCACCATCGTGGGCGAGGTGGCTAGATTCCTCTAACTGGGAGCTTAGTTTTTCTGCTATGAGGATTTCAGCTGTTTGGCGGGCCCGCACTAAGGGGCTGGTGAGAATCAAATCAAAGTTTAAACCTAATTTAACAAGTTTCTGAGCAACTTTCTCAGTTTTTTGCCTTCCTTCTTTGGTAAGGCTGCGCTCCTCATCTTTGATGCCTAATCCCTTGTCTTCGGCGATGCCATGACGAATTAAATATAGTTCCATACTTTAATTTTTTTAGCGTAGCAGGGCGTAGCCCATGCTGAGTTAGGAGTTAAGTCTGGTGTGACTTAATCTATCCTAATCTTAATCATTATTACGTATTCGTCGATCTGCCATCCGTCTTTTACAGTACAGTGTTAGACATTCTAAGTATTATGGATATGGCAATAGGTTTAAACCTTGAATAAGTTAAGCTGGTAGAGATACTGCACCACAGAAGTATCTGTAATCACATTAGGCACGGGCTAAATCCTCAATCAGTTCAGCCTCCGTCAGTTTGAAGGTGCTGATGCTGTATTTTGCTAGTTGTGAAAGAAATACAACTTTGGGAATACCCGCCAAATTAGCTGCTGCTCCAGAAGAAAGTTTACCAATTTCGTATAACTTCATAGCAGCAGCAAGAAGAACTTCACCTTGTAGCTGTTCTGGTTTTACATTGAGAGCCAATACAGTTTCTTCTGGAATAGTCAAAGTGAGTTGGTACATGATGATATATGCGCTGTTTTGTTTAGGATTATAATAACGCGCTCATATAATCGCTTTTTGATCGCTTACAGGATAAAATTACAATTATTCCTCAGCTTTAGGATAAAAGTCTAAGTCTAAAATCTCATCGACAGCAAAGGGACAGACGATCGCAAAGTCATCGTCTAATAAACCAGTTTCCACCATCGCCTCTCGCAGCGCTCTTTGATAGGTAGTATTTATCCACTCAGCATCATTTAAAAAACGCCGCAAGCTAGGACTTTCTTGCAGTAATTCATCTATATTCAGTCGCTCACGAGTAATGGTAACTTGCCAACTGTGACTACGACGTTCGGGTTGATACTTCCACTTCAACAAATGCGATAAGACTAACCGCAACGCACTCTGCAAGTCCCGTTGTTGACTCTTACCCAAGTCTACCACTTCCTGAATTAAGTTTTCTAAATCCAGTGTGTCCCAGTGGTGCGATCGCAAAAGCTCTGCTGTCTGCTCTACCCAAGCATAAAAATCTTGCTCATACAAAGTTTGTAGCATTTGCAGTTCTATAGACTTCATGGCGCTCCTTCTGAGAAAATAAAATAGGTAGGCGCGAGTTAATTTTATTTCTGACTACCTACTTAACATTAGGCACAAACTACATCCTCAATCAGTTCAGCCTCTGTGAAAAGACCAAAATTCCCGACTTTTGAGAAAAGTCGGGAAATATATTTATCACGAATGACTTAGGGATGCTATCTAACCAATCACTTTGACTGCTGTATGAGTTAGGAGTTCTCCTCATCTCCTTTATCTCCCTCTATTCTGACTGAATCGGATTGTCTCTAGGGTTAACTAACCTCAGCAGTTTTTGCTTAATTTGAGCGTCGAATACTTCCCACTTCATTTTCGCATAAGCGGAATTTTCATTGCTGCCAGATAAGAAGCCCATCGGAATTTCAAAGCCGCCTGCGCTTGTCCTTCCACCGCCGAAAAACCGCCCTGCACTATCTTGTCCAAAGGCTTCTTTGATGAATTCATCAGGGTCAAGGGTAAGTTTGGTGGTTCTCAGGGAACCGATGACTATTTCCAGTTCATCGTCTTCATCGTGAACAATGCCGTAAACTACGGCGGTGTGAACGTTTTCTTCGGTGACGAGAAAATCAGCCGCTTGGGGGATGGCATCGCGGTCGTCGTAGCGTAAGTAACCTACACCAGCAATGGAAAAGTTATTTTGGACGATGCGATTTTTTAGCGATCGCTCGATCACATCCATTACCCGCTTAGAACGGTTCGCTTGTAAAATAGCATTCAGCAATTGAGCGTCATAAAATCGGCTTAAATACGCTGCTGCCATAAAGTCTTCTTCTTGCGCTTGCATCAGTCGATTTGTATCTGATCGCAAGCCGTGCATCAAGGCAGTGGCACATTTGACGTGTTGATTTATGCTGCTATCTAATGCTAGTAATCCTGTTTGGAGGTATTGAGTAAAAATTGTTGCCGTCGCTCTGACATAAGGACGGATATCCTCAAACTCTGATTGCAGATCGCCTTGGATACTGTGATGGTCAACGAGTACCACTAGGGGAATTCCAGCTTGCTGCACTGCTGATAGTAGCTGTGAAGTAGTTCCTTGGTTATCAATTAACACAAAACCTTGATAAGATGACAAATCTTTAGTTTTCAAGATTTGCGTTGTCCAGCGTTGGATAGGTAAGTTAGTCAATCTTACCAAGGCAATATTTTCTTGATGGCTCAATGCGCCAGCATAAATGATTTCGCATTTGATATCATATTGCTGGGCAATTAACTGATAAGCCCACGCACAAGAGAGGGCATCAGGGTCAGGAAAATCTTGCAAAATTACCAGTTGGCGATCGTGTCGATGTGCCAAAAGGGTTTTTTGGAGTTCTTCTGACTTTTGTTGTGCCAGAGAATTACCACGGTTACTGAGAAATATAGCTCCGTCACCTACCGATGGCGGTAATGATGGACTTTTAAATGCAACTTCCACTGGCGCTTTCTCGATTTCAGGTTCCTCTGGGTTTGGCTCTGCTGTGGTCAATGACAAACTCTCAAACTGAGTAACGGGAGAATTCAAGTACATAGGGAACTTTTTTAAAGTGTGAGGCTCCTTTTATTCAGAAATACTACAATCAGCAATTCACTGAATTTAGCCACATTATTTTGATCTTCGCAAAAATATCAAGACATTGCACTATACATCTAAGTATATTTTTTGGTCTACAAGACGCGATCGCCTTCGTTGCAAGCTATATAGCCGTAAATTTCTCAACGAAGAGGCAGGGGGCATGAAGAAAAGACAAGGGAGAGACTTGTTCAATAATTCCCCCTTATTCCCCTGCTCTCTCTGCTCCTCTGCGTTTTTGCTCAAAGACCTATAACATACTTTTGCCACTCTGTATGCAGTCCACTCTTAAGATGTTTGCTAACCTCGAAATAGAGGCTGCTATAAGGTTGGCGGGGAGGATGGCGTAAAGGCATGTGAGCTTCATGGGGAGTCCGACTGCCTTTTTTAACATTGCAACGGACACAAGCTGTCACAATGTTCTCCCAAGTATCGCCCCCGCCGCGCGATCGCGGTATTACATGATCTAGAGTCAACTCATCTCCTGTGTAACCACAGTATTGACAGGCATGACCATCACGGTGCAATATATTTCGGCGAGTCAGAGGAATTTCTTTATAAGGAACACGCACGTAATGACGTAATCGGATCACGGTCGGCAACGGAAAATCCGAGTACAGGAATTTACCGTTGTGTTCTACGCGTTCTGCTTTGCCCTTAATTAACAGAACCACAGCACGCCGCCAACTCGTTATATTGAGAGGTTCGTAAGATGCGTTTAAGACTAAAACCTTCCCCATTTATCTGCGCTCAGGGTATTAGCTTTACATAAATGTTAACACAAATACATCCTGCCAGGGAGATGAGAATAAATTATACTTTCGGCAGAATTCAGCAATTAATTTATAAGAGACGCGATTAATCGCGTCTCTACAGAAATGAGGAAGTAAAATTTTTAACGAACTTTGGGGGTTTAAGTCCCCTGTCTCTACAGACAGCGCGTTTTGGGTCGGGGTCTAAATCCCCGTCACAAAACTTAATTACGAATTACGAATTACGAATTACGAATTATTTAACCTGATGCCAAGAGGCTTACCCTATCAGAAACCTCCGGGAATTACTACTTTGATTCGCGGATTGTATCAGTTTGAATCTACCTTTTTTGGCTGGAAACTCGCTCTAGGACTACTTGTGTGTACACCGTAGCCTTAATAAGGGGGGTTGGGGGGGATCTAATTCCATGCAGCTTATAAAAAATTGGTATAAGTTCTTAAAAGATTAGGGAGAGTGGGATGTAGAAGGAGATTTCCTAACTTTTGCCTCTTCCTCGACAAATGACAAATGACATGACTAATTTATATGAAACCCGAAATAGCCCTTAATTTATGGAAATTACTTTGGCAAGAATACAGCACCAGAGTAAATCATGCCCGTACCTACCAGCAAATGATAACTGCTGCCGGTGGAACTGTTGCCAACGACCACATTGCCTTTCGGTCTTTGCGTTTATTGGTAGATAGTCCCCAGGGTAAAGTTAATTTAGGAATTGACTATCTCGCACAATTTGCAGAAGCTTTGGGTTACGTGGCGGCTGGAGAGTATAATTTTGCTCAAACTCATCTATATGCCCGTCATTATCGCCATCCGCAGCAAGAGGAATTTAACTTACCCAAACTCTTTATGAGTGAGTTGATTGTTGATGAATTGCCTGCTAATATTGCTCAACTTATCTCTCAAACAGTATCTGCAATCCCACACCAATTGACCTCACCCGTTACTCTTCTCAAAAAAGACGAGAAGATTGAAACTATTGCCAAACAACTCCAGCAAGTCTTCACCCGTCCTTGGCTACCTCCCAAGCGTTCTGTTGTCGAAGAGGTCAATAAGGTTACTCAGTATGGGGCTTGGGTGTTGCTGCACGGATATGGTGTCAACCATTTTACAGGCTATATCAACGGACAGAACACCCCACAATATCCAGACATCGATACTACCGCTAGTAGTTTGGCTAATCTGGGTGTACCAATGAAAGCAGAGATAGAGGGAAATGTTGCCTGTGGTTTGCGGCAAACTGCAACTCAAGCTGTAACAGAAATGGTGACAGTGTTAGATGATAATAGTGCCGCAGAAATTCAGATCCCTTGGACTTACGCTTATTATGAAATTGCCCAGCGCTATCTAGTAGAAGTGGAGCCTGGAAAGCAGATACTTTTCGATGCTTTTTTAGGAAGTAATGCCCAGCAATTGTTTGAAATGACTCGTTTATCTAAATAGCTGAGAGTTGTTAGTGAAGAAATAGCTTCAATTTTGGAATCTTGAAATTTTATTTAGGCTAAAACACGAGATTTTATCTTGTGTTTTAGCTTAAGTTGACACAACTGACAGATATACGTCCCAATACTGTTCGGTTAAGCCTAAAAAATAACTCCAATGTAGGTTGGGTTGAGGAACGAAACCCAACATTTTCAGGGATTTGTTGGGTAACACTAAAGTTCAACCCAACCTACAAATCTAATGACAAATGACCAATACTTCGACTACGCTCAGTACAAGTGACAAATGACAATCTTTACCAGTTAACTTTAATTGCGCCAACCGACTAAAAAGCTTTGAATCTAACAGCTAAAAAGTTACCACACTCCGAATTGATTCACCTTTGTGCATCAATTCAAAAGCATCATTAATTTGTTCAATGGGCATCACATGGGTAATCAAATCATCAATATTTATCTTACCTTCCATATACCAATCAACAATTTTCGGCACATCTGTACGTCCTCTTGCACCTCCGAATGCTGAACCTTTCCAAACGCGCCCAGTTACTAATTGAAAAGGACGAGTACTGATTTCCTGTCCAGCACCAGCAACACCAATAACCACACTAACGCCCCAACCTTTATGGCAGCATTCTAATGCTTGACGCATAATTTTGACATTACCGATACATTCAAAACTGTAATCAGCACCGCCTTTTGTTAAGTCAACCAGATAGGGAACTAAATCACCCTCTACTTCCTGGGGATTGACAAAGTGCGTCATGCCAAACTTTTCTGCCAAAGCGCGTTTGCTGGGATTAATATCTACCCCGACAATCATATTCGCCCCTACCATCCGCGCCCCCTGGATGACATTTAAGCCAATACCACCCAAGCCGAAAACCACTACATTTGCTCCCGGTTCTACTTTAGCAGTATTGATAACTGCACCCACACCAGTAGTAACACCACAGCCAATGTAACAAACCTTTTCAAATGGGGCATCTTCCCGAATTTTTGCCAGGGCGATTTCTGGTAGCACCGTATAGTTGGCAAAAGTGGATGTACCCATATAATGATGAATCATCTGCCCATCAATGCTAAAGCGACTGGTGCCATTGGGCATGACACCGCGTGCTTGAGTTAAGCGAATGGCTTGACAGAGATTAGTTTTGAAGCTCAGACAATATTCGCACTGGCGGCATTCGGGAGTGTATAGGGGAATCACATGATCCCCTGGTTTCAAACTGGTGACACCCGCACCTACCTCTACTACCACACCAGCACCTTCATGTCCCAAAATAGCCGGAAACAAACCTTCGGGATCGTCACCATATAGGGTAAAAGCGTCGGTATGGCAAACTCCGCTTGCTTTCACCTCAACTAACACCTCGCCAGCTTGTGGCCCCGATAGTTGAACGGTTTCAATTGTCAACGGCTTACCTGCGCTGTAAGCTACTGCTGCTTTAACTTGCAACATCAGCCCTCCTATATAGTTTTGTTATTGGGCTTCTTTGAGTTTATATCGGGGAGTGCTTTAAGGATACGGGGTAATGGCACTAATAAAAGCAAAAATGCTTGCCAGATGAAGATTACAGCTTTTAATCAATGAGTAGTGAGTGAATGATCAAGTGATGTCTTCCCTGCCAGACGCTACGCATAGCAAGATCCCCGAAGGGGACGACGGGCTACGCCTACGCTCCCGCATCAGACACAGCAAAATGGATAGAGGCGTGATGCAGGGATTGTCTAAAAATTTTCTGAAATAGAAAAAGCTTGCTCATTCGTGAAATACTTTCTTTGAGACGAGCAAGCAAATCTAACTATTAATTAATAAGTCCTAAACTGTAGCTGTCAAATTAGCTTTGATAATCACATCATTGAAATCGCGATCGCCACCACTAGGCAAATCCTCAAAACCAAAGGTATTATTTGCTAACAGGCGAATGTGATCTGATTTATCAGAATTAGCACCTAAGAACGGGAAATAAACCGCCGGATCGTTATTAGAATTATTATCTAAAAGCGCATCAGGTCTACCATTCACAATAATGAAGGGAGCAAAAATCGCACCAGGTTGGAAAGTACCAGTGTAAGTAGCAGAACCTTGGTTACTTACACTCAAATCAATACCCGCAATTTTGCCACGCACAGCAGCCTGAATATAACCAGCCTGTCCAGTGAGAACATCGGCTATGCCATCACCATTAGTATCAATTCCCCCATTTGCATCAGTCACCTGATAAAAGCCGACATAATTGTTGTAAGATGCTTCTCTGTAAACGTTAAATTCCGCTTTCACTGATTGTTTGATATCTCGCAAATCAATCACTTCCCCAAGGAATTTATCTTGGAGATTTGTACCAATAGGTAAAGCTTGATTGGTCTGTTTAACTTTCACCACCAAATCGTTAAAATCTGTGGCAGTGTTATTAGAAACATCCTTCCAACCTAGAGAGAAACTATCATCATTCAAGGCTGTAATTTGTGTTGAAACACCAGAAAACAGTAATTTTCTAATGGAGTTAGGATCGTTGCGTACAGCATCTAAGGTACTGTCTATGACTAACAAGAATCGGAAATTATCGCCAGAATTTAATTCCAGCAGACTGCTGAGATTATTGTAGTCAAAACCGTTAGGGGTATTAGCGATCGCTGATAAAATTACTTTTGACCGTTTTAAAGCTGCTTTGGCATAACCTTCAGCACCAGGGGCAATACCGTCAATGATACCTTTAGTATCATCAACAGTAAATAAACCCAGTTCATTCACCAGCTTAGAACTGTGTCCAGTGAGTTTAATTTCCAGTTTGAGTTTGACATCCTTACCTTTGATGTTAAAGACATCATCATTAGGGTTAGTGAGACGGTTGGGTATTTCAGTAGCATTATTAACATTAATAGTCAACCCTTTCTCAAAGGTGAAATTACCATTGTCAGTGGTACGGACGCGGATTTTGTAACTAGACTTAGTTTTAAAGTCTGGAGAATTGTTGATTTTGAGGCTATTGCCATCAATGGTGAAGGCATTATTATCAACATCATCAATTCCCGAAACTAAGCTGTATGCAAAATTATCCTTTTGATCTGGGTCAGTGCTGCTGAATGTGCCGATGGCAGTGTTGGCTGGTGCTTCATCGTTGATGGTGTTGGCACTTAACTCCAAATCTGTGGGGGCATCATTAACTGCGGTGAGATTAATGTCGCGGGTTACAGGGGTGCTATCTAAGCTGCCATCATTAACAACAAAGCTGATAGTGCGGTTTGTGGTGGGGTTATCGCTACTGTTTTGATAGGTAACAGATTGCAGGGCAGTTTGATAGTCGGCGACGGTGGCACTGCCAGTTAAGGTTAAGACACCGTTAGTATAAGTGCCAGTAATGCCATTTTGGTTGGTGAAAGCGAGGGTGTCTTCTGTGGCGACAAAACCATTGGTAATAGTGACAGTGGCGCTGCTGAGGCTGTTGGAGTCGGCATCGGTGACGGTAATACCAGAGTCGATAATTGTTGCAGGGTCGTTTTCGGTGTAGGCAAGGGCGGTGTTGGTGGCGGTAATGACTGGGGCATCATTAACTGGGGTGAGATCAATGTCGCGGGTAGCAGGGGTACTATCTAAGTTGCCATCATTGACCACAAAGCTGATAGTGCGGGGAGTGGTGCTGGGGTTATCGCTACTGTTTTGATAGGTAACAGATTGCAGGGCAGTTTGATAGTCGGCGACGGTGGCACTGCCAGTTAAGGTTAAGACACCGTTAGTATAAGTGCCAGTAATGCCATTTTGGTTGGTGAAAGCGAGGGTGTCTTCTGTGGCGACAAAACCATTGGTAATAGTGACAGTGGCGCTGCTGAGGCTGTTGGAGTCGGCATCGGTGACGGTAATACCAGAGTCGATAATTGTTGCAGGGTCGTTTTCGGTGTAGGCAAGGGCGGTGTTGGTGGCGGTAATGACTGGGGCATCATTAACTGGGGTGAGATCAATGTCGCGGGTAGCAGGGGTACTATCTAAGTTGCCATCATTGACCACAAAGCTGATAGTGCGGGGAGTGGTGCTGGGGTTATCGCTACTGTTTTGATAGGTAACAGATTGCAGGGCAGTTTGATAGTCGGCGACGGTGGCACTGCCAGTTAAGGTTAAGACACCGTTAGTATAAGTGCCAGTAATGCCATTTTGGTTGGTAAAAGCGAGGGTGTCTTCTGTGGCGACAAAACCGTTGGTAATAGTGACAGTGGCGCTGCTGAGGCTGGTGGAGTCGGCATCGGTGACGGTAATACCAGGGTCGATGATTGTCGCAGGGTCGTTTTCGCTATAGGCAAGGGCGGTGTTGGTGGCGGTGGTGACTGGGGCAACAGGTTCGACAATTGTTAAAGTGGCACTAGGGTTAGCATTCAGCAGCACGGAGACGTTGTTGCTGGTGAGATTAGCGGCAGCCAAGTCGAGCTTGCCGTCGCCGTTGAAGTCTCCAACTGTGACTGAGATGGGATTAGTGCCGACGAAGAAGTTGGTGGCGGTGCCAAAGCCCCCTGTGCCGTTACCTAGC
>NZ_JABXKH010000090.1:108045-127429 GCF_017115105.1 Nostoc sp. NMS2 | reverse complement strand
TTAAAGGTATTTATATTTTAATTTATTGTACCTTATAACAGACGTAAGTGCTGTATTTGTGCAAATTGTACTTGAGTAAAAGCACCTGCATTACCATCTTGATCAAAGAACAATGCACCTGTAGTCGAGTTATAAATAAATCGTTGTGTACTAGTGCACCAACATTCCGAAGGGGGCAGGGGGAGTAAATCAGTAGGGATATTCATAATAAAACTAATAATTAGTGAGGTATTGTATCCAAACAAGAATCCCTAGCTAGAAATTAAAAAATTATAAACGCAGAGATGATCCGACTTAGCCAAGAACAGTTGCAAACTATCCGCGCCCATGCCGAAAAAACTTACCCAGAGGAGTGTTGCGGTATAATTTTAGGCTATTTGGCTAGTGAGAGCAAAATTGTAGTTGAAGTCATGCCAACAGAAAATGCCTGGAATACAGAAGCGAGTGCTGAGTTTTTAGGGGAACGCACAGCAGAAAGTAAAAGACGGCAATATGCGATCGCACCCGAAGTTATGCTAAAAACACAAAAGGAAGCACGCCATCGTTCACTGAACATTATCGGCATTTTTCATTCCCACCCAGATTATCCTGCTATCCCTTCAGAATGCGATCGCTTATACGCTTGGCAAGGATACTCGTATATAATAGTTACCGTCCAAAACGGTAAAGCTGGAGAACTCCGAAGCTGGAGCCTTGACGATTGTCATCAGTTCCAAGCAGAGGCAATTGAAAATATAATTTAAAGACTTAGTTTAATCGTAGCGGTTTTCGCCGCCACCACGGATAAAAATTTGTCTTCCCCACTTTCTATCTCCATAAGAGATACAGTTTTTCGATAGGATTAATATTCCGCTCTCCCAGATCATAACTGCTATGCTCAACCCCAATCTGGATGAAATCCAGTTGACCAAAGACGATTACGAACGCTACTCCCGACACCTGATTTTACCGGAAGTAGGACTAGAAGGACAGAAGCGCCTGAAAGCCGCCAGTGTACAGTGTATCGGCACAGGTGGACTAGGTTCACCACTACTTTTATATTTGGCGGCGGCGGGTATTGGACGCATCGGGATAGTTGATTTCGATGTTGTCGATACTTCCAATCTGCAACGCCAAGTCATCCACGGGACATCTTGGGTGGGTAAACCCAAGATTGAATCGGCAAAAAACCGCATTCACGAGATTAACCCCTATTGTCAGGTTGATTTATACGAAACTCGCCTGACTTCCGAAAATGCCCTAGAAATCCTTCAACCTTACGATATCGTTGTCGATGGTACTGATAACTTCCCCACCAGATATCTAGTTAACGATGCCTGCGTATTGCTGAATAAGCCTAACGTCTACGGGTCAATTTTACGCTTTGAAGGGCAAGCTACTGTATTTAACTACCAAGGTGGGCCAAATTATCGCGATCTTTTCCCAGAACCACCACCACCAGGAATGGTTCCTTCTTGTGCAGAAGGTGGTGTACTCGGTATTTTACCAGGAATTATTGGTTTAATCCAAGCAACGGAAACTGTCAAAATCATTCTGGGACAAGGTAATACCCTAAGTGGACGATTGTTGTTATACAACGCCTTAGATATGAAATTTCGGGAATTGAAACTGCGTCCTAACCCGATTCGCCCGGTGATTGAAAAACTGATAGACTATGAACAATTCTGCGGGATTCCACAAGCTAAGGCAGAGGAGGCAAAACAGCAGATGGAAAGTCAAGAAATGACCGTCAAGGATTTGAAGGAATTGCTGGATAGCGGTGCGAAGGATTTTGTATTGCTGGATGTCCGCAACCCCCATGAGTACGACATTGCCAAGATTCCTGGTTCGGTGTTAGTACCCTTACCAGACATTGAAAATGGCAATGGCGTTGCGAAGGTGAAGGAAATATTGAACGGGCATCGCTTAATTGCTCATTGTAAGATGGGCGGGCGATCGGCAAAAGCCCTCGCCATCCTCAAGGAAGCCGGGATTGTCGGGACGAATGTCAAAGGCGGAATTACCGCTTGGAGTCGAGAAATCGATTCTTCAGTTCCAGAGTATTAAAAACGCAAAGGAACGCAGAGGTACGCAAAGTTTTTCTCTACGTACCTCTGCGTTTTTAATCTGACTTTCCTAATTAGGAATTAGCTACGGGTTTAACTTGACTCAACAAACTATGCAGTTTTTCGCCTTCAATGACCTCTGTTTCTAAGAGTTGAGTCGCTATCACTTCTAGCAAGTCTCGATTCTGTCTGAGAATCTCTAGGGCTTGTTCGTGGGCTGTTTCCACGATTTCCTTGACTTCGCTATCAATGGCTTTTGATGTGTCTTCACTCACCGCCCGTCGGGGATTAGCCCCACCATTACCCAAAAACATCGATTGTTGTCCTTGTTGGTAAGCTAATGGCCCTAAGACTTTGCTCATACCATAAGCTGTTACCATCCGTTCTGCTAAATCAGTTGCTCGTTGCAAATCGTTGGAAGCACCTGTGGTAATACTATTAAATACAATCTCTTCGGCGGAACGTCCACCTAACAGAGTTGCAATCTGACCCCGCAATTCTGTTTCATTCATCAAAAAGCGGTCTTCAGTTGGTAATTGCAGAGTGTAGCCTAAAGCAGCCATCCCACGAGGAATAATCGAAATCTTTTCTACACGACCGTTTCCTGTTGTTAGCGCCCCAACCATTGCGTGACCAACTTCATGGTATGCAACAATCTTTTTCTCAGTCTCGTTCATGACGCGACTCTTCTTCTCTAAACCGGCGACTACCCGCTCAATTGCTTCGGCAAAGTCTTCTTGAGCAACGCTTTCACGCAAATTACGTGCTGCCAATAATGCTGCTTCATTTACCAAGTTTGCCAAATCTGCACCAGCAAAACCAGGGGTACGAGTAGCGATCGCTTTTAAATCTACATCATTTCCTAATTTTACCTTTTGAGCGTGAATTTTGAGAATTGCTTCCCGACCAGATAAATCAGGACGGTCTACCAACACTTGGCGGTCAAAGCGCCCTGGACGCAGCAATGCCGAGTCAAGGCTTTCGGGGCGGTTGGTAGCAGCTAGGACAATTACAGTTGCGTCGCCAGCGGCAAACCCATCCATTTCTGTTAATAATTGGTTAAGGGTTTGTTCTCGCTCATCGTTACCACCGTAGAAGCCGTTACTGCTACGAGATTTACCGATCGCATCTAATTCATCAATGAATATAATACAAGGAGCCTGTTTTTTAGCTTGCTCAAACAAATCCCGCACTCTAGAAGAACCCACGCCGACAAACAATTCCACAAACTCGGAACCAGAGATGCTGAAGAATGGAACACCTGCTTCTCCTGCGACAGCTTTCGCTAAAAGTGTCTTACCAGTACCAGGAGGGCCAACTAACAACACACCTTTGGGAATCCTCGCGCCAATTTGCGTAAACCGTCCTGGAGTCTTGAGGAAATCTACAATTTCCACTAACTCAGTTTTTGCTTCTTCTACGCCAGCTATATCTGCAAAGGTAATTTTAGCTGATTCGCCTTCAACGTAAACCTTAGCTTTGCTCTTACCAATGGAAAGCGCACCTTGAGGGCCACCGCCACCACCACGAGCCAGAAAGAATTGCCAAATGCCAATAAAAATCAGTGGTGGAATCACCCAACTTAAGAGGGTTGTAATCCAAGTATTCTTGGGTGGAGGTGTAGCAGCGAATTCAACTCCCTTTTCTTCTAACAGTTTGGGTAACTCTAAATCAAAGATTGGTGTAGTTGCAAACACCGGACCGGGTTCGGCGTTTTCTGTTTTTAGTTCGTAGAGAATCTGGTTTTGACCAACGGAAACGCGGTTGACTTCCCCTTCTTGTACCTGATGAATAAATAAACTATAGGGAACACCAGTCGGGCCAGAAGCAAATAAACCAGGCAAAAATAAATTTAAGAGCAGGAACACCCCTGATACTGCCAGTAATATATTAGCAATGATCCGAAACCGAGGTGATTTAGGTTGTTCTTTAATTGCCATAGATGTTTTTACCGATCCTTAGAATGAAAACTATTGAGAATGTGACTTTATAGTAGAGTCTCGTTTTAAGTCCAAAAAGTTGAAGCAGCAGCTTATACTGTTTCCAACCAATCAAAAATTTGGGCTAACTGATCCAGTGTTACCAATCCATACTGCCAGAGGGTCATGGCCAGAAAGTTGGGGGTCTGCTCACAATGTCGCAAAGCAAGAGAAATTGCTCCACCAGAAATACCCAACTCTTCTTCTAAAAAATGCACTAATTGGTCTGTAGCTTTCATCGCAATGTTAAACAATGTTAAATAAGTTTTATTTCTGAGAGAGTTTGACTCGTATGATGCAATGTCCAGGTTGCATCGCAAAGTTGTTCAATTTATCTTGATCCTTAAGGATACTACCTATTTTCATAATTTCTCCTGTTTAGCAATGTTGCAGCATTTTTTATTTATGTAACTAAACTTAACAATTAAATTAATCTTTGGGAACTAACAAGCAAATACGGTTTACCGTACTGAAAGGCTTAACACCAATGGGAATGAGAAAATTTAACGAAAAGAACGCCGTTAAAGAAGACGCAGAGATTGTGAGAAGCGAAGAGAAATCCCCATGTCCTGTTCCATATCTCCGTGTTATGTTCCTTTTTCTGCAATAAAACTAACTAATACTACCGGAACAATTACGATTAATTTTATTTTCCGACAACTTTAGTGTGTATCTGAACTAAATAAAATAGTTGCTGAATTAAGGGATGATTCTTGTGGGGTGGGCCGAAAAGCCATTGGTGTCAACTTAAGTCAGAAAGCTTATTCCACGGTCATTTTACCCCACACGCCAGATGCTCCACTACAGCGCTTCGCGCATCCTGCGGCGGGGGAGAACCCAAGACCGCACGGGAGCATCCCAATTTTGCCAAAAGACACAGGATTGGTACAAAAACCCTGTACAAACCTCTTTCCTTGGCGTACTTGGCGTACTTGGCGGTTCGTTATTTCATTATTGGCCTAAGCCAAAATCCCGTATAAAAATAAACTTGCACATTTGGGATGCTCCCGACCGCACTGGCTCCCCTTAATCCCCTCCCCGTGAACCTACGGTGTACACACAAGTCTGCTGGAGTTGCGCCACAGGCTTTTGATCCCCCCAACCCCCCTTAAAAAGGCTACGGTGTACACACAAGTATAGGCCGCAAGGGTTCCAACCCTTGCAGTCCCATAAATACCCAATTTTTGGGCAACTGGAGACTCCATTTATCCCGCCAATTTTTAGCACTAGTACAGTTCGGCGGAAATAAACAGACCATTTGAAATGTCTAAAACCCTTACGCAACGGTAATTACGAATTACGAATTACGAATTACGAATTACGCGAAGCGGTACTAGGGCAACGAAATCAAGGTTTAGGTGGGATTTCAAGACTTGTGTGTACACCGTAGCCTTAAAAAGGGGGGCAAAAGCTCTTCAAAGTCCCCCTTAAAAAGGGGGGCTTAGGGGGATCTTCAACGATTTTGGTTTTCTACAAAGATGTGTGTACACCGTAGCCCCGTGAACGGGGAGGGGAGATTTTGTCGCTAGACAAAAGCGGGGTGGGGTTCCGACGACTTAATTGGTAATTGAGTAGGCTTAATATAACGTCATTGCGAGGGTGTCAACTTAAGTCAGAAAGCTCATTCCACAGTCTATTTTACCCCACCCCTTTTTTAAGGCTACGGTGTACACACAAGTCCAAATGTGAGGCAACTCTCAAAGACTTGTGTGTACACCGTAGCTCCTTTTAGGAGAGAGGAATGGAAGTGAGGTCAAAGTGTATTGCATCCGAACAAGAAGCGCTATATTCAAGAGATAAATGCCAATAATCTACAATTATTAATTATTCAAGTTAAACGCACCTGTAAAAAGTTAGGTGTTGATTGAAGCAACAGGTACAGAGACATTAGCCACAGAGCCATTATTTAGGATAGGTTGGCGGGTTTTCAAGTCAAATTTGAAGCCATTTGGCAAAATATGAAGCTTTGCTCCGCAAATCGCCAAAGACTCATCCTTTAAAATTTCGCCCATATTGTTGTATGTAGCCTCTGATTCATCAACAATTGTCACCGCACCTTCACCAATCACTTCAATTTGGTTATCAGTTACGACCATAGCGGTATTCTCGTCAATACCGAATCCTAAAACAGCAGGTTCTAATATTAAAGCTGAAATTAAGCGCCCCAAGCGTCCACGCTGAGAAAAATGCTGGTCAATTACCACCCCTGGTAAAAATCCTAGTCCGGGGCCCATTTCAACAGTTTCAATTCGAGGATGTGTTTGAGAATCACCTTCAACGATCATTTTATCTGGCATCACAGCAGCGCCCGCACTTGTACCGGCGATAACTGCACCTTCCGCGAACCTTTTATGAATGGCCACATCGATTTCAGTATCCTTGAGGATATTTGTGATGCGAGCTTGATCTCCCCCAGTAAAAAATACCCCAGTTGCTTTACTAATCGCTTCTAATGCGGTAGATGAAGATGCATCTTCGCGGGTTTCTGTATCAAGAATGCGAACATTCTCGGCTCCCAGCCGCTCAAAAACTCTAATATAATTTTCTCCCACTTCTCTTGGTAATTCTGTCGCAGCCGTCATAATAACAATGTGCGCCTTCGTACCCCCAGCGCGTCGCACAAAGTCTCGGAGAATTTGAGCATCTCCATCTTTATCTTCTGCTCCTCCAATAATTACCAACTGCCGTTTGGGATTACTTTCCACCTTGATGCCTCCTGATGTGAGTTAATAAATTTCACTAAACCATGACAATTAAACTATCAAATCATCCCTGTGATAGATTACCTGATAGAAGGTAGTATTAAAATTTGCGATCGCAATTAAACCAAAAGATTTTTCAGGAAAATTACATAGAGAAAAATAGCTCTTCTCAAAATTGATTTTACACACTAAAAAAACTACAACGCCAAGTGCCTCTAGAAAGTCTTTCTAGAGGCATTTCTGACTATGTTAGTAATTGCCGATTGAAAATTTATCGTGCAACTGTTGGTATTAACTCTAGCTGGGTGCAAATTAGATATCTGATGGTAAGTCCTAATGAATGCGACTTCTGTAAAGCAAGTTAGTCAAGAAAAAACGTGCTTGTTCTAGTGGGAGATGCCTGGGTTTGCCTTGGTAGACAATTTGATACTCATTTATGTCAGGCCCATCACCGTGACCAGATATCAGCTTTTGGTGAAAAGCTTCCTCTGCAAGTTCTCGAATTTCATCTCTTAAAGCAGCTTGTGTGCTAGTCATGCTTTGCTGTCTTTTCAATACCTCATCTTTATTTATACATATTTTCGGATGCGTGTTGCACCTTTCAAAGGTTATATCTTTGACCATTCATGAGGATGAAGTAGCCATTCTTTATTCTTTGCTGAGGAAGAAAAATTTAATTATGCCTTGAGATAGTTAAAAATGCTTAACAATAGGGTTAATGTAGGTTCTGATTAGATCAATGGCTTTGCCATCACTCTCCAACAATTAATCTGAATCAACCTCCAATCAATAAGTCTGAGTAACGATAACTCAGCATAAAAATTTCAGGGTGTTTAGCCAAAGGTTCGTAATCAATGGTTCTACAAAAAAGCAGTGATTTAGCTCGCATTAATGCTAGAAGAACGGATGTATTCGATATTTTCAACTTCAAGCATTATGTTGGCCCCAACCCCTATTTAGATGCAGGGGCACTAGTATTTGACTTTGCTCTAGTTGACTCTAGAAAGCCTTTGCCCATTCAAGATTATATTGCAAGCATTGGCGATCGCTATCCAAGTCTGGGCAGCCAAAGCTATGAGTCCCATAGCTATCTATTTGCCCAAGTTGTGTCCGAAGTCGGAAAACTGGACATGGATTTACACCTTAAGCATTCGAGTGTCAAGCCATATCCAGATTTTGTGCGAATTAGCGTCCAATCACTACATGAACGCACAACTAGAGATGTAGTTTATTTTGTTTGGGATTGGTTTGAAGCCATTACCCAAGATGAAGACTTTAACTTTGATGAACAGTTAGTCCGGCTACAAAATAGATTTCGTGCATCTATCTATGGTGGCCCTACAGTTTACGCCCTATTGCGAACAGCCGATGAAAAAGGTATTCCCGCCTTTTACTTGTGGGAAGAAGGATTAATGCAATACGGCTTTGGAAAAAAACACGTCCGGGGAGTAGCAACAACATTTAACTGTGATAGTCATTTAGATTCAGAGTTCACTACCCGTAAAGATGATTGCAAGGCATTTCTAAAAACCTTGGGTTTCCCAGTCCCTGAAGGCGATATCGTCTTTTCCGAAAAGGAAGCCTTGGCAGCAGCAAGACAAATTGGCTACCCAGTAGCAGTTAAGCCAGTGGTAGGTCATAAAGGAATTGGCGTTACGGCTGACGTACAAGACTCTAAAGAACTGGAATCTGCTTATCATAGGGCATTAGCAGCGATTCCTGAAGATCAGCTAACTCGGATAATTGTCGAGAAAAGTATTTCAGGATCAGATTTTCGTATGTTGTGTGTCAATGGCAGATTTGTCGCCGCCACAGAACGCCGTCCAGCATCGGTTGTCGGTGATGGCTACTTAACGCTTGCAGAATTAATCCGCTTAGAGAACCGCAAACCTGCACGCTTAGACACGCCTACCTCACCCATGAGTAAAATTCAGATTGATGAAGCGATGCAACTTTATTTAGAGGAACAGCGCTTATCACTAGACAGCGTGATTGAAAAAGGACGCACTGTTTACCTGCGTAAAGTTGCCAATCTTTCAGCCGGAGGTATGAGCATCGATGCAACCCACACAGTTCATGATGACAATATTATCTTGGCGCAAGATATTGCCCAATATTTCCAACTGACTTGTCTGGGGATTGATGTCATTACCAAAAGTCTCGCAGAATCTTGGAAATCCAGTAACTTCGCTATCCTGGAAATCAATGCTGCACCGGGAGTTTTAATGCATCTTAAACCTTCTGAAGGGAAAAGTGTTGATGTACCTTCTCATATTCTAGAAACCTTTTTTGAGTCGGGTACAGATGCTAGGATACCGATTATTACCTTTAATAAAATCTCAGTTGAAGAACTGCAAACAACAATTGACCATATCCTTTTGCAAAATCCCAATTGGACAATTGGCGCTGTTTGTCGTGATGCTGTTTTTGTGAATCGCTCGAAAAAAGTATTAAGCAAAAATTACAATAGCAACGTCCAAACTTTGCTCCGTCATCCCAAGCTTGATTTGCTGATTGCCGAATATGCCGAAGACATCTTAGATGAAGAGGGGATGTTTTACCGGAGTAGTAATATCGTAGTTTTGGATAATCCCACCGAAACTGAGATGATGCTGGCGCGGGATATCTTTGATGGTTCTACTGTGGTGATTAGAAAAGGCAACGAGATTTCTACCCGTCGAAAAGGGTTGATCGAAGATTATACTTTGGCTGAAGATGAACCATTTACACGGGTTTATTTGAAAGAAACTGGAACGATTTTGTGAGCTAAGTAAATAAGCGCTTAATTTAGTAGGATGCGTTATGGACTTTAGTCCTAACGCACCGAAAATATCTGAAGGTGCTGTACTCTCGGCGAGAATAACACACCCGACAAAACTACAAAACGAGATTTGAGATAATTAAATCATTTGTGTGTAACCGTAGCTTTTTAAGGGGGAAACCGGAGTCAAAGTCCCCCAAATTATCGAGTGATTTAGAGAGATATAGAACTTTTGATACCTAAGATACTCTAAGTTTAACAATAAACTTGATTAGGTTTCTAAATTATCAATAAAAATATTTGATAAATAATAATTTTTTGTAACATCATTAAGCTCAGAATACCACGCCTAAAAGGTGTTATGTATTCAAGTAATCATGTTGACTTTACCAGTGTCAACATCGTAACAAGCACCAACAATTTTTAGTTTACCTTCACTGAGCAATTTGGCTAAAATTGTTGAGCTTTCCTGCAATTTTTCAGTCTGATATTGAATGTTGGCAATAACTGCATCTTGCATATTATCACCCGTTCTTAACTTTACCCTTTCAACAGATGGTTTGATGCTCTCAATAATCAAACCAATTCTTCCAGGAAGTGGTTCGTTTTTGATTGCTTCTGCGACTGCACCGCATCTTTTATGACCTAAAACCACAATCAACTGCGAACCCAATATTGTTGTAGAGTATTCCAGACTACCTATAACCGTGTCACTAACCACATTACCAGCAACTCGCACGACAAATAAATCTCCAAGTCCTTGATCGAAAACGATTTCCGCAGGGACTCTGGAATCTGCACAGCCCAATATGGCGGCAAAGGGATATTGAGCTTTAGCGACTAATCGCAGATGTTCTAATGATTGATCGGGATATTTGCGTTTTTGGTGGATAAATCTTTGATTACCATCCAGTAAGCGTTTGATAGCTTCATTAGGACTCACTGAATTAGGGTTAACTGGGTGAATATCAGCAATAGCAGTTTGCTCTGTATTCCAAAAGCTATCACTAAAAGCAGTAGCCGCAATACCTACCACACTGGCAAATTTTAAGAAGTCACGTCGTCCTACAAATCCATTAATTCGACTCATTAATCTAGCTGATAACAACAAAGCTGTTTTCAGGAAGATATCACGTTCAAGTAAGATGCAAGAGTACCATCTTACACCATTTAAGAGTCATTTAATCTTCATGTGCGATCGCTAGCTACTGCATCTATAGCAGTTCTCGTTCACGTGAGGTACACCCGTAGGGGCAATTCATGAATTGCCCCTACACTTTGCGATATAATTTTGTACCGCATCTGAGTGGGAACCGCTATATCTAGCTTTTACAAACAGAAGAGTTGCTATTAGACATCTCCAGAAATTAAATATGCCCAATCTAGAACCCTTGTAGAGACGTATAAATGCTACGTCTCTATATTTTTTAACCAGATATTTGTTGACACAAATGCACAATTGTGCAATTTTACTGAGATTGTGATTTTGATGGATGAAAAAGAAAGTAGGGTTGCCGTCATTTGAGCATTTACTTTAAGCTTTGTGTCAAAATAGCTGATTTTGGTCTGCTAGTTAAAATTTATCTAAAATATCATCATATATTAAGAATATATAAATGATAGATATGATAAATTTGCATTCAAATAATTCTTTTTCAGAAGTGTATAGATAGTAAACAAAGAGTATTTTATAAGAGAAGACCGGAAGACATTCGTCAAGTTACCACCTAAATTAAATTTTATTAAGTATTTATAGAAATTTATATGGCTGAGGCTTTTATTTCCTACTCCCGCAAAGATAAAGAGTTTGTCAAGAAGTTTTATGAAGCACTCAAGCAACAAAAGCGAGATATCTGGGTAGACTGGCAGGGAATTCCGTTCACGGCAGATTGGCGGAAAGAAATTTATGAAGCAATTGAAGCTGCTGATAATTTTATCTTTATTATTAGTCCAAATTCAGTGGTTTCTGAAGTCTGCGGTGAAGAGATTGCACACGCCCTCAAGCACAATAAACGTTTAGTGCCAATCGTGTGGCAGTATGTTGACGGTGTTCATCCCGAATTAGCCGAAATCAACTATATTTTCTTTGAGGAAAGTAATGATTTTGAGGAAGCCGTGCAATCATTACTCAAAGCCCTCGATACTGACCTAGCTCATGTTAAACAGCATACCCGCTTACTCGTGCGAGCCTTGGAGTGGGATCAGAAACAACGCAACAATAGTTACTTGCTAGAAGGTAGTGAATTAGAAGAAGCAGAGCAATGGTTCACCCAAGGCGCAGGTAAAGAACCCTTGATCGCGCCACTCCAACAAGAGTACATCGGCGAAAGTCGCAAAGCCCAGAGGGTACGTCACAGAACAAGATTTATTGCTTTGACTTCAGGGTTGGTAATTTCAGTAGGATTGGCTATTGTTGCAGCAATTGGGTGGAAGGAGGCCATTAATCAACGGATAGAAGCAAAAAAATCGGCACTTCAAGCTCTAATTTCTGCTTCAGATGCACGTTTTACCTCGAATAGAAATACGATTGATGCCCTGATAGAAGGTTTAAAAGCCGGCAAGCAACTTAAAGAACTAATTCATGCTAAAGCTGATATTCCAATTCAGGAACAGCAAAAGGCGATCGAGGTGCTGGGACAGGCGGTTTACTGGGTAAGAGAACGCGATCGCCTCCAGGGACACAGCAATTATATCCAAAGCGTTAGTTTCAGTCCCGATGGAGAAGCGATCGCTACAGCTAGTGGAGACAACACCGTAAAACTTTGGGACAAACATGGTAATTTGCTGAACACTTTAAAAGGGCATCTAGATCAAGTCCTCAGCGTAAGTTTCAGCCCCGATAGTCAAATTCTTGCTTCTGCTAGTTTAGACGGAACCGTGAAACTGTGGAAACAAGACGGCAAGGAATTTAAAACCTTTAAAAAGTTGAATAAAGGAATTCGATCTGTGAGTTTCAGTCATGATGGCAAGATCCTTGCCTCTGGTGGTAACGACGGCATCGTGAGACTTTGGAACATACAGGGTCAAGAACTCAAAATGCTCAAGGGGCATACACGCATAGTCTCTAGCGTGAGTTTCAGCCGCGACGATCAGATACTAGCCTCTGCTAGCGTAGACAAGGTGGTAAAACTGTGGAATAAAGACGGTAAGCAACTTAAGACCCTAGAAGGACATAATAATACAGTCACTAGCGTGAGTTTTCGCTCCGACGATACCCTTGCCTCTGCTAGTTTTGATGGAACGGTGAAACTTTGGAATCTTGATGGTAAAGTGCTTTCAACTCTTAAGAGATCAGAGGCACAAAGTAGTCGAATCTACAGCGTTAGTTTCAGTCCCGATGGTCAGACTCTTGCCACGGGTAATAATGATAACAGCGTGACACTCTGGGAGAGAAATGGCCAGGAGCTTGCTACCTTTACAGGACACAGTGGTGGAGTCAATCAAGTAACTTTTAGCCCCGATGGTCATACCCTTGCATCTGCTAGTCAAGATAAGACAGTGAAACTGTGGCAAATTGACCACCCTTGGCAGACTATTCTCACTGGACATCAGGCTGGTGTCAATCGCGTCAACTTCTCAGCCGATGGGAAAGCGATTGCCACCGCCAGTGATGACGGAATGGTGAAACTCTGGAATCAACAAGGTAAGCAGCTTAAATCGCTAAAGATAAATGACTACAAAATCTGGGATGTGAATTTTAGCCCAGATGGTCAGATAATTGCTGCTGTCAGTTCTGACGAAAGGGTGGTGAGATTGTGGAATCGGCAAGGTCAGCTACTCAATATTTTATTAAAGCATGGCGATCGCATTCATAGCGTAAGTTTCAGCCCAGACAGCAATACGATTGCTACCGCTAGTCAAGATAAAACAGTGAAACTCTGGAATCGTCAGGGTAAGTTGCTTCACACCCTAAAGCATAGCGCTACCGTCTATAGCGTCACTTTCAGTCGAGACGGCAAGATGATTGCCACTGGTAGTAATGACGGGATAGTGAAACTCTGGAATCGGCAAGGTCAGTCAATTAACACCATAAACCATAATGCTACTGTCTACAGCGTCAGTTTTAGCCCTGATAGTCAGACCCTTGCTACTGCTGGTGGAGATGATAAAGTAAAACTTTGGCATGATGGTCGTGCGATCGGTAGTCTTGATGGGCATCTTGCTGCAATTGGGCAAGTAACTTTCAGTCCTGATGGTCAAATGATTGCCACAGCTAGTGATGATAAAACAGTGAAACTTTGGCACAAAGACGGGACTTTAATTATTACTCTGACTGGTAACAGTGGCGAGATTAATGGGATCAGTTTCAGCCCTGACGGTAAGACTCTCGTCTCTGGCAGTAAAGATGGTACAGCTATTTTGTGGAATGTGGAAAATCTCACCCTAGATACTTTGATGGGGCGTGGGTGCGATTGGCTGCATGATTATCTAGCTAATAATTCTCAAGGTCAAAGCGTTGGCGATCTTTGTGATGGAGTTAAAACTCAGGCTAAATATTGAGTTAGTTAATTTTCACTATTATTTCAGGTGGTCAAATGCTTCAAGAAAATTAATAAACCTTAAATACTTATTTGCATAAAAAGAATCATAACGATAGATAACAATAACAGCATCAATCTGAGAGGAAATCACCGTGGCTAAAAAATCAACAGGCTGGATACCAGACTACCCCGATTTTCGAGACTACCGCATGGACGAAATCAATCAGAAGTTAACGATCGCAGTTCAAGATATACAGATAAACAATGATAATGATAATGATTTACAAAGTAGTATAGAAGAATTGTTTGAGTTATTAAAATTAATCAAAAAAAATGACCCTGACCCTAAGCTTAACAAAACAGTTGACTCAAAGTTTTTGAACTTTGAGAAAAAGATAAATAAAGGTTTCAAATTAGTTAATGCCAAAGCTTTTAAAGAAGAGACTTTTTTAGTTTATGGGTGTGTAGGTCAAGAAGTCTATAACCTTCAACAGAAGTTGCTGATTTTTACCAAACATACAGAAGATACCGAATACAAGAAGAAGTTTGAAAAATGGACAGAGGAAATTACTGATTTTCGAGAAGGTTTTGAAAAATCAGATTATATAGAATATGGTTATTTTGGTAAAAACACAGAGAAGGGAGTAAAACTATTCAAGAAGATTTTTGGTCTCTCAATTGTCTCAAATGATAGTGTTGTGGATAAAGTAACACTCTCTACATTAAATCAAGTTTTGGAAATTCTAAAAAGAAAAAGGACTGATAAAGATAAAGAGGTGAAAAAAACTATAAAAGAATTGGAAATGCTTGATGAAAAAATTAAAGAAATTCAAATAGAGCTAAATAAACTAGGTTGTCTCACAAATTTAGAACAAAATAATGAGGCAGTCAATAAATTATTTGCTCATCTCATAGAGGATGCGATTCAAGAATTCCAAAAGTGTTCAGAATCTTATGGTTCAAATATTAATGACATAGTTAATGAACATACAAGCGCAAAATCCAATAAGATAGTTGACAGCTATAATGCACTATTTGCAATCAATAAACAACAGAGATGGTTAGTTGTACCTCCATCTTCAGCAATACCCGTAAACCTTTATGAAATCATTTTAAGAGTTTTTGAAATTTCGGATATACCTGCTACACATTGGATTAGTGAAAACGGGTTTATATCAGCTACATATAATAATACATTTTGTATCAATAAAGACCAAAGTGAATTAAAGCGAGCAATTGATATGATAGTTGAATTGGTCGCTCAACTAATTTCTCCTTTAGCTCAACATAGAAATCTTGAAAAAGCTGTAATAGACGTATTAGAAAAGCTAGATCAATGGTTTGACAAATCTGAATACGTTAACTGTATCCGTCCAGAAAAAAATCAACTCCAGAAGTCTAGAAATCAAAAGCATTCTCCGCAAGATTTAGTTGAAAAATTAAGTAGTGTTACCCAAGTAGAACAAGGAAGAAACTTATTTAAAGACAGGGATTTAAATCTAGTGTCTTTATATATTTCTCTTTCAACAGTATCAAATTTTAAACTATCCCTGAATAAGCTTAATCAAACAATCGACGATAATGATAGAAAGAAGAGAATAGCTACCTCTTTGAAAAAGATAGATAATATATTTAAGTCTCTCAAAGATTTAGAATATTTAGAAGTTTTCCTAAAAAGATATAATCCTCCAGTTCAGGAAGAAAATAATTTAAAAAATCAACCTACGAATCTGAGAACAGTCATCCAAATACTACCAGAACTTGAAGCTGAACCAAGTGAATTGAATAAAAACCCGGAGTCTCAAAGTGATTTACAAGTTCCGCTAGAAGGTGATTTACAGAAACAAATCATAGAAATACAAGAAAAGGGCAAAGAGGTAACTGTATATTTATTAATGCCAGAATTTGTAGATTTAAGCTTTTGGTGTTCCCCAGTTGAAGACCAAGGCTCATTGGATTCATGTACAGCACATGCTGGTGTTGCTTTAATGGAGTACTTTGAGAAAAGAAGTTTTGATAGATATGTCGATGCTTCTCGACTCTTTCTTTACAAAGCAACACGCAATCTCATGCATCGTCAAGGTGATGCAGGAGCATCTCTTCGGCAAACTATGAAAGCAATGGCATTATTTGGCGTGCCTCCAGAAGAGTACTGGCCATATACAGAAGACAAGTTTGATGAAGAACCAACCCCTTTTTGTTATTCTTTTGGTCAAAATTATCAAGCGCTGAAATACTTCCGTCTCAATCCTTTGGGTACTACAGAAGATATACTGTTATTCCGAATTAAAACAGCTTTAGCTTCTGGTTTTCCCTGCGCCTTTGGGTTTACTATGTATTACTCCATTGAGGATTTAAATCCAAGTGGTCATATTCCATACCCAGTAAAAAACGATAAGGTAAAAGGAGGTCACGCTGTTGTTGCAGTTGGCTACGACGACCATAAAGTAATAGAGAATGCTGATGGAAGTAAGCGATCGCAAGGAGCATTACTAATCAGAAACTCTTGGGGAACCGATTGGGGTGAAGGAGGCTATGGTTGGCTTCCCTATGACTACGTACTAGAAGGTTTGACAAATGATTGGTGGTCGTTGGTCAAGTCTAAGTGGTTTGAGACAGGACACTTTGGATTAGGAGCAAACGATTGGGTGTCTAATTTGGGGGGAGTAGATGGCGATAACATACTGCCAGAAAACCATTAACCGCCTAAAAGTCAGGGCAAACACACGTAATTTCTGAAACCCTTGGTGGATAAGGATATTGATGAAAAAATTGCCTAAAACATGAAATACCCAATCCAAATACTACTCTTTCTAAGATACAAGGTTGGGTTGAACTTTAGTGTTACCCAACAAAGCCCTGAAAATGTTGGGTTTCGTTCCTCAACCCAACCTACCCTGGAGTGGTTTTTTAGGCAAAACCTATCCAGTATTGATACCCAATCCCATTAAGTGGAGCAGTATTATTGCTCCACTTAATGCACTTGTCCAGTTTTGCAAATCTGTTACCCTGATGCCACTCTTGATAACTAACGCTTATTTGGCAAACAATCTGGCTCCAGAACCAGTGATTTGTTTAGCGATCGCATTAATTTTTTGAGTCCATGAATGATCTGGATACCGCAAACAGAAGATTCCACCACTCCCTAATTCAAACATCTCTTCACAAACAGGGAGTATTCCAGCCACAGGGGTTTTGTAGGTATTCTCCACTCGTTTCCCTAACTCTTTGAAATCTAAAGATGGCAGAGCTTTGTTGATCACTATTAGCATTTTAGGCACTTCTAACTTACGAGCAACATCTATCGCCACTGCTGTACCTTGATAATCCTGTTTATCTGGACGGAGAATCAGCAACAGAACATCAGAAAGAATAATTGATAACAACGTTTCTTCGTTAATGCCAGGATGAGTATCGATCAACAAATAGTCCAGTTTTAAACGACGAACTAGATTATGTAAACCATCATTAAGTCGGCGTGCGTCATAACCCTCGCGCAAGATTCGAGAAATGTCACTCATCTTAATGCTTGAAGGAATCAGATGAATACTTCCCTGGCGACCAAAAAATGTTTGTTTTTGTTTGAGAATGGCGCTAACATCATAAACTGCTTCTTCAATCTGACAACGACCCCATAGGTAATCATTCAAAGTGTAGCGGATTCGCTCTTGTTCAAGACCAAATAGAACGTGGATTCCTGGAGATTGGATATCTGTATCAACTACCCCAACCCGCTTTCCAGAGCGAGCGATTAGGGCAGCGAGATTACTCGTGACGTTTGACTTACCAGTTCCGCCCCGGAATGAGTGAATGGAAATAATTTCAGACATAATAAATCCTCAATATAATTTGTAATTCGTAATACTTCGGCTACGCTCAGTACAAGTTCGTAATTCGTAATTCGTAGTTGTTAATTTGGAGTATTCCGTTTATTTCTGATTACTTTTGCCTCCTCCTGCAATTTTTGGAATGTTTTTGATTCAGCAATTTCTGCAACTTCACGCGCACGTTTAGCTTCATCAACTTCTATACGCAGTGTATGCAACTGTTGTCTGAATTGCTGTTCACGGGCAGAAATTTCATGCACCATGCGTTGAAAAACTCGTCCTAATTGTCCTAATTCATCATGACGTTGCACGATCGATGTTAGCTTTTCACGATCAAACTCTTTTGCTTCTTCGACACTAATTTCATTCATACTAATTTTTTGAGCAAGTTGCGCCATTGGTTTAAGGGGTTGTAGTACATTTCGCCTTAACAAATAATTAATGAGCAAAATCACTATGCCGAAGATAATAATAAATAGGCTCATGAATAAAACAAATGCTCGATGAGCATCATCAAATACTTGCTTGGCAGGAATATAAATAATTTGTGTGCCTAAGACTTCATTTAGTTTCCACCCAAAGCCATTTTCTGAACCATAACTGGCAATCTGACTTTTTGGAGCAACTTCAGGGGTGCTATGACAACGTAGACACGTCGGATTGTTAATGGAAAATGGACGAGCGTTATAAAACATTTTTTCGTCATAAGAGTCACGGAAACCAGATATATTTTTCAACCCTGGTTGATTACGAAACCGTTCGATAAGTTCCGTTTCAAATACATCTGCTTTATCTCGTAAATTAGTTGGATTTAGGTTAGCATCTTTGTATAAAAAGTCCTTATATTCTTCATTTTTGCGAAGATTTTCAAACACTTCCCTTGCCGCAAAACTGGGAATACTTTCAGGGATAAACGTGGCTTGAGTATCCACCATCGGTGTCAGAAGATGGTTGATACGTGTATTAGTATAGTTTCTTACTGAGTTCATAGTTTCTGCAATAACTTGGCTGCGATAAGCGATTTCGGCTTCTGCTTTTTGCTCAAGCGCATGAGATAAAGCAAAACCACTAACTGCGATCGCGCCGATGAACACCAGCAATAAAAGTAAAGTAAATTTAGTTGCTAATTTGAATCTATTAAACATTGTTGTTTTAGTTTTTATTTACAACTTTGCTAGAGACTGATAACGATAATTTATTAATTTAGTTGATTTAGTGATGGATGTAGAATACTCTCATTTATTGGGATTGATCCTAATTTTGTATTCATGCTTCCACGTTTAGTCATACTACGATATTGCAGTGAAATGCCACATTTGAAGGCAAATCCATCACTTTTGTAGTAACTAGCTGGGTTAGCCTATGACGAAAGTCTTACGTATTGCCCAATGCTATATGGCGAAAGTTAGATCGCATCTACTTACTTCGCTTAGGTAAAATACTAGACGTTTTTCAGATGTACATAACTAAGTTGATTTCGTATTCTAGAGACATCAAGCGAGGAGAGCGGTAAGCGACGAACCAGCAAATCACTTTCTGCTTGATAAACCACACACATCATAAATTAAGGAAAAAACATCATGTCTGAC
>NZ_JABXKH010000090.1:17409-107945 GCF_017115105.1 Nostoc sp. NMS2 | reverse complement strand
TTCTGCTTGATAAACCACACACATCATAAATTAAGGAAAAAACATCATGTCTGACAACATTAAGCCCGTAGAATTATCTGCTGAAGAATTAGACAACGTTGCTGGTGGTGCTTTTAAATTTGTCAATGCTGACAACGACAACAAATTAGATACACAAGAGAGTGCAACCATTCTCGGCGCTAAAGGCGGTATTACTTCTTTGAACGCTCAGGAAACTGTTGAATCTCATCAAAGGTTGCACGAAATCACAGCCACTGGCTTCTTTCCTCCCACTGGTGATAGTTACTAACAGACCACTACTTACATAGAGCAGAACTCAATGAAGCGTTCTGCTTGATAAACCACACACATCATAAATTAAGGAAAAAACATCATGTCTGACAACATTAAGCCCGTAGAATTATCTGCTGAAGAATTAGACAACGTTGCTGGTGGTGCTTTTAAATTTGTCAATGCTGACAACGACAACAAATTAGATACACAAGAGAGTGCAACCATTCTCGGCGCTAAAGGCGGTATTACTTCTTTGAACGCTCAGGAAACTGTTGAATCTCATCAAAGGTTGCACGAAATCACAGCCACTGGTTTCTTTCCTCCCAAAGGTGATAGTTACTAACCAGAACTCAATAAAGCGTTCTGCTTGACATAGCACACATCACAAATTGAGGAGAAAACATCATGTCTGACGACATTAAGCCCGTAGAACTATCTGCTGAAGAATTAGATAACGTTGCTGGTGGTGCTTTTAGCTTTGTTGAGGCTCACAACTTCAACTTTTCGGATAAGCAAACTAGTGCAGTGATTATCGGTGCTGATGGCGGTATTGCATCCTTCAACAGTCAGGAAACTACTATATCTCAACAAGATTTGCGCGAAATCAAATTCACTGGAGAAGAATTTCCTAGCGGCATTCCTAGTAATTTATTTCTAAGCTCATAAATCAACACCACAAGGAGGACGACAACGATCATGGAAAATGTGCAGCCTAATGAAATGCTGGAACTATCCAATCAAGAACTTGATGATATTGCTGGTGGTGCGACTAGCGATGTCTTGGGAAAAAATACAAATGCCGAAGATTTTCAGTTTGGTTATGTAGAAATTCCTAAAGAGGGCGGCATTAAGAGCGTTACCTTTCAAGTGAGCGTTTTCTCTGAGCAAGACCTTAGAGAGTTTAAGGAAGCGGGTATTTCTAACCCTGAAGCTTAAGCTAAATTTCTCAGTTTGACGAATTTCGGAGCGGGAGGGGTTGTTAACCATGAGCCTAGCAGCCACTCGGTTAACTCCCTCCGCCTTATTTAACTTTAACACGTCGGGTCAAGGAGCTTTTATGTCAGGTGACGAAATTACTCCGAATGATGAAGCGATCGAACTATCGGATGAAGAGTTAGACGACGTAGCGGGTGGTTTCAATTTGCAGTTTACATCTGCACGATTTCACAGATCGACAAGGGGATTTACCCAACAAACGTCACGAAGACGAGGGTGTCACTCAACACGGTCGACTTTTCATGCAGAGACAACAGACTCTTCTGTGTTCCACCTCAGCATCACCGACGCGACGACCGAGGATCTAAAGGTTCTTGGCGAGTTGTTTGGAGATATATCTGCGATCGAAGGTTCTACATAAACGGAGTTTCTCAAATCAATCAATTGCAGTTGGACAAGTTTTGCTCAACTGCTTTCTGAAATTATTCTTGCGTGTTTTATGGTTGCGCCCTCATGAAATTAGATGAATTCAGTAATGAAATGACAAGGAGAAAGAATTGCAATGGAAAACGAAAAGCAAAATGAATCACAAGAACTATCGGCTCAAGAACTCGCAACTATTGCGGGTGGTATTGCCGAAGGTGAGCCTTATCCAACTGAGCCTTATCCAAGTGAGTATCCTATAGACGACAAATATAACCATCTATCTGAAGCGATCGCAAAAAAGCTTGAAAATATAAAGCTTCCTGATTTCAATCACAAAACACCAGGCGATTATCCGTGCTTCTAGTTGATCCATGATGGGGAGATTGTTGAGTAATTATACTAGTTCTACAAAATAAGACCACAAATGCAATCATTTGGAAACCAAATTTAATCTGAATTTCTCAATTACGAATTGGTATTATTTCCCGCTCCCCATTTCTCTCCCGTTAGCAGAACACAAGGAAGTTAAATTATGACAGAAGTTCTACTTAAGGAACTGACAAATAGCGATATTGACTGGATCTTGGCAACGGGTCAAAGAGAAGAAATTACTGCTGGTACGATCCTCATCCGCCAAGGAACACCTGTTGATGCTCTCTACATTCTGCTTGATGGTGCATTAAGCGTTTCTGTCGCTCAGGCTGATGATAATCCCATTGGTCGAGCATTTGCCGCTCTTGAAGGTGGCGAATTGTCAGGACGAGAGGTTGCACGGCTGGCAAATGGCGAAGTTGTAGGAGAAATGCCCTTTTTAGCCTCCTACCAGTCTTCAACTACAGTCAAAGCCGCTAGAAAGTCGCTTGTGTTGATGATTCCTCAGCAGCAGTTGATTCAAAAATTGCAAGAAGATGTCACTTTTGCTGCTCATTTTTATCGAGCGATCGCAGTTCTACTTGCTCACCGATTAGAGCAGATGATCAACCAAATTGGCCAAAGCACAGTCGTGCTTTTTCAGCCACAAATTCGAGAAATTCTATTTACATTTGCAGAATTAAATGATAGCGATATTGGTTGGATGATTGTTGCAGGCGATGCCATAAGACTTCCTGCGGGAACGGTGTTGTTTCAAGCTGGAAGACCCGTTGACGCTCTCTATATTTTATTAGATGGCAAGATGGTGGCTTCGATCGCTGAAGATACAAGCAACCCTCTCACCCGCGCCTTTTCAACTTTAGAAGAGACAGATCATATCGAACGAGAGTTTGCGAGATTATCGCGGGGTGACATAGTTGGCGAAACGCCCTTTGTCGAAGCCAGTCCACCCGCGATGACAATTCGGGCGGTTGATGATGCGATCGTCTTATCGATTCCCAGATGGCGACTTTCTGCCAAATTGCTACACGACGTGGGTTTTGCTGCCCGATTTTATCGAGTATTAGCGATTTTGTTAGCAGATAAACAGCAAGGAATCATCAATAGTCTGGGTTACGGCAGAATCACCTATAGCTCAGGTAAATCTTTAGATGAACGCTTGACTTATGAAGATGAACTGAGTTCTAGCTTTTTGGCTCAAGTGACACTGGCGGGGACTCGATTTGACTGGATGCTAAAGCAGATTCGGGGCAGTTGAATGATGTTAGGGCATTGGGCATTGAAAAGAGGCAGAGGGGCGGGGGGCGGGGGCAGGGGGAAAACTCTTCTCCCTTGCTCCCTGTTCCCCATCTCCCTCCTCTCCCGGTTGGTGAGCGAAGTCGAACCACATCTCCCTCATCTCTCTCCTCTCCCCCTGCTCCCTGCCCCCCCGCCTCTCCCCCCATTCCCTATTTTCACTAATATACAAATTTCTACAACTTCAATGGAGTCAGTATAATGACGACCAACAAAAGCAATCTATTCCGCAAAGAAGCACTCGATCGTTTATCCTCCCCGGAGCGGCTCGATCAACTCATGCAGGTGGTTCAACCAAAGAAGTGGATTCCGTTAACTGCGATGGGATCTCTAATTGCCGTTGGACTTGTTTGGAGTGTTTTTGGTCGCATTCCCATTACCGTTGCTGGACAAGGTGTAGTGGTTTTTCCTAGCAAAGTAGTTGGATTCCAGTCTCCTAGTTCCGGGCAGATTCTCATGCTTTTTGTTCGTACAGGTGATGAGGTGAAGAAAGGACAGGTGCTAGCGACAATTGACCAAACTGAACTTCAAGACAAGTTGAAACTTGCACGAGTCAAGCTTGCTCAACTTCAGGAACAAGACCAAAATGCAAATACACTTCAACTTCAGCGAACGGTTTTAGATAAGGGTGCGATTGGGCAACAACGTCAAGCACTCCTGCAAACTCTCAAAACAACCCAATCCCTAACGCCAATTCTCAGAAGTAAAGGTCTGGAGTCGATTCGGCAAGAGCGTCAGAACTTACAGGAACAGTTGCAGACAACGCGAGATTTGATGCCCACGTTCAAAGAACGATTTGACATTCGCCAGCAGTTACGCCAAGAAGGAGCGGTTTCGAGTGATACCGTCCTTCAGGCGCAACAGGAATTTCTCAATAGTAAAACCAAAATCAATGAAATCGAATCGCAACTGAAACAACTTAATGTTAAAGAAGCTGATGCAGAACGAGAATTCTTAGCAAATATCAATTCAACTAAAGAACTGCAAGCTCAATTAGCAGTACTAGACAGTAAATTTGCCGGGCAAGCAGAACAAGATTTAGCTATTTCTACTAATAGAAGAAAAGAAATTCAAGATACCCAGCGAGCGATCGCAGAATTAACATTAGAAATCAAATCAAACAGCCAGGTTACTAGCAATTTCAATGGACGGGTTTTAGAACTTTCTGCTGTTCCTGGACAAACCCTGGAAAAAGGCTCTCGGATTGGCACAATCGAAGCTAGAGACTCCGGGAATAAGTTAGTCGGGGTGGCATTCTTCCCGGTTAGCGAAGGCAAAAAGATTCAAAAGGGGATGGAGTTGCAAGTCACTCCTTCGACCGTTAAACGAGAACGCTTTGGTGGTATTCTCGGGAAAGTCACAAGTATTTCTGCATTTCCGGTTAGTAAGGAAAGCGCATCAAGTGTTGTCGGCGGTCTGGAAGTTTTGCAAGGTTTAACCACAGAAGGGGCACAAATTCAAGTTTTTGCGGAACTTCAGCCAGATCCTTCGACTAAAAGCCATTTTCGGTGGTCGTCGTCTAAAGGGCCAGACGGCCAAGTCACATCTGGAACCACTACCTCAGTGCGCGTGAAAGTGGATGAACAATCCCCGATTTCCTTTGTGTTTCCGATTTTGCGATCGTGGAGTGGAATGTATTGATTATGCGGCAAATTCAATCACAAATTGGGCTTCGATTTAAAAAAATTCAACGGCTCATCAGCCGTCCCGATCGCCGTCGTCGGACTCCCACCCTGTTACAAATGGAGGCAGTGGAATGCGGTGCAGCCGCACTGGGGATTATTTTAGGCTACTACGATCGCATTGTACCCCTGGCAGAACTCCGTCAAGCTTGTGGTGTTTCACGGGATGGCAGTAAAGCATCTAATATTATCAACGCGGCTCGCAGCTACGGTTTACAAGCGAAAGGCTTTAAGGTCGATTTGGCTGGGTTACGCAAACTGCAATGTCCTTATATTGTCTTTTGGAATTTCAACCATTTTCTGATAGTTGAAGGATTTGCCAAAGACAAAGTTTATCTTAACGATCCTGCTACCGGGCCTCGGACAGTTTCGTTTCCAGAATTCGATCAGTCCTTTACTGGGGTAGTGCTAGTTGGCGAACCAAGTGCAGAGTTCCAGCCAGGAGGACGGAAACCGAGTCTGACATTATCTTTATGGGATCGATTGCAGAGTTCTCTGGGAGCGCTGATTTATTGTGTAATCGCCGGATTGCTGTTAGTGATTCCCGGATTAGCTATCCCTGCATTCTCCCAAGCCTTTGTGGATAATGTCTTGATTGAAGGCAGAAGTGATTGGTTGCGGCCATTAATTTTAGGGATGATCCTCACAGCCATCTTAAATGGTTTTTTAACATTGCTTCAGCTGCAATTTCTGCGACGCATGAAAATTAAGCTAGCTGTGGGGATGTCCAGCCGATTCTTGTGGCATATTCTGCGGCTGCCAGTGAGTTTTTACGATCAGCGATTTGCCGGAGAAATTAGCAGCCGTGTTCGCCTCAACGATAGCTTGGCGAATCTGCTTTCAGGAAGATTAGCGACTACAGTTATTTCCGGCTTCACCGTTGTCTTTTATGCTTTAGTAATGTTGCAATATGATGTCGTTCTCACTGCGATCGGCATTGCTTTTGTAATCGTGAATGTCAGCGTGTGGCGATGGGTTTCACGGCAGCGTGTCGATGCCAACTTGCGATTAATGCAAGAACAAGGCAAGGTCAGTGGGGTAGCGATTTCTGGACTGCAAAGTATGGAAACGCTCAAAGCATCCGGGCTTGAGTCAGAATTCTTTTCGCGGTGGGCAGGTTATTACGCTAAAGCAATTAATGCTCGGCAAGAAATGGATGCGACTAATCAAAACCTGGGTGTGTTGCCATCATTTCTCACCTCCATTACATCCATGCTTTTGCTGGCGGTGGGAGGGCTACGGGTAATGGATGGCGTACTCAGTATTGGGATGCTCATTGCCTTTCAAGCCCTGATGCAAAGATTTCTAGAGCCTGTAAATAATCTGGTGAGTTTAGCGGGTGAACTTCAAGAAATGGAAGGCAATTTGGGTCGGTTGGATGACGTGTTACGCAATGCGATCGACCCTGCCGTAGAGCAAGACATCAGTCTATCACTAACTCAATCCGCTGCCGCAAATGTTCGGCTTCAGGGTTATGTTGAACTCCGTAACATCACCTTTGGCTATAATCGCTCTGCACCTCCCTTAATCGAAAATTTCAGTCTTTCACTTAAACCCGGTCAACGAGTCGCTTTGGTGGGTGGCAGTGGTTCGGGTAAGTCAACCGTTGCCAAGCTGGTGTGTGGATTATACGAACCGTGGGCGGGAGAGATTTTATTTGATGGTCAATCCAGAAAATTCATTCCGCGATCGATTCTCACTAATTCAATTGCCCTGGTTGAGCAAGATATCTCGCTATTTGCAGGCACTGTGCGCGACAATCTTACACTTTGGGATTCGACTGTGCCTTTTAGTAACTTGGTTCGCGCTTGTAAAGATGCTGCCATTCAGGATGTAGTGCTTTCCATGCCTGGAGGCTACAACGCTGACCTGGCAGAAGGGGCAGCTAATTTGAGCGGTGGACAGCGACAGCGATTAGAAATTGCCCGCACTTTAGTGAATAATCCGGCAATTTTGGTGATGGATGAAGCTACCAGTGCGCTCGATGCTGAGGCAGAAAAAACGATCGATCAGAAACTCCGGGAGCGCGGCTGTACTTGTGTAATTGTGGCGCATCGGTTAAGCACAATTCGGGATTGTGACGAAATTATTGTCTTCGATCGCGGCAAGGTGGTGCAACGGGGCAGCCATGAGGAATTACAACAGGTTGAAGGTAAGTATTTACAATTAATTCGCAGTGAAGGGGAAGCAGTTAAGGAAGAGTGAGATTAATTCGTAATTCGTAATTCGTAATTCGTAATTAAAGAAGTCGGAAGTACAGTTTTATATTAATTTTATGGAGCAGGATATAGATATGTTAGATCAAATTCGGAGCGCTACTTTGCCGGGAGAGTACTATCGGTTCAAAGGTAATGAGCCAATTATTCTTAATGACCCGAAGACGATTTGGATCGTAAAATCGGGTTCATTGGCGGTGTTTGCGATTCCGGTGAAAGAGGGAATTGCTGAGGGAAGTCGCCGCTATTTATTTACTACCCGAACTAGACAGGCAATGTTTGGCATCATTAGTGATTCTCAGCCGATACCATATCAACTTCTGGCGGTGTCGATTGAAGAAACGGAACTTATGAAAGTTTCAAGGAAAGATTTTCGGGAATTTATCGCTGATAACAATGGCGAAGCAGTAACTTTAATAGAGGGATGGATTGAGCAACTAGGATTGGCGCTGTCTTCTATTACTCCACCTGCACTGCCGTTTCAAGAAGAAGGGGTTCGCTACTTCTCACTTAGCAATGGTCAGATTTTCCAACCACAGCGAGAGCTTGTATCCTGGGTACAAATTCAGCGTGGTTATGGGGTTTGGATGGGGTTTGAGGAACTGTTAGTCATGCCTCAATCAGGATTGTTGCCGTTGAGCGCCGATATGTGGTTTCAAGCTGAAGATACAACTGAGCTAGAAATCCTAACTACGTCTGAGATTGAGGATGCTAATATTCTGTTCAGGGGAATTTTTCAAATTCAAGTCTACTTTCTTCAGAGCCTTTTTCTTCTGGAACAGCAGGAAAAAGCGGTAGAATTAAACCGATTTCAAGAACGGCAACACCTCAATGAGCAGGTGATGAAGCAGACGCTGGGCGAGTTAGCCTCGTTGCTGCAATCTCCACAAATTGCCGCTTCTGCTCAAATTGAAGCCAATGATTTTGACCAAGCTTTGCTCATCGCTGCGGGTGCTGTGGGGCGGACTTTGGGGGTGACGATTCGACCACCGGCAAAGTCTGAAGACCTGAAACGAGTTCAAGATCCGCTACAAGCGATCGCTCGTGCTTCTCGTTTACGAACCCGAACGATCGCTTTACAGGGTCAGTGGTGGAAGAAGGATTGCGGTGCTATGCTGGCTTACACGCTGGAAGATAACCGTCCTGTGGCGCTGTTACCTGTATCTGATACGCGCTATGAAATTTTTGATCCCATTGCGCGATCGCGCACTCCGGTTAATGCTAAAAGTGCGATTAAACTGGCGCTAACGGGATATACCTTCTATCGCCCATTACCTGATAAAGTCCTCACCACCCTCGACTTACTGAAATTCGCCCTCCAAGGACGTTACAAGGAATTGTTGATTGTCTTGGCTGCGGGGATGGCGACAACTTTATTAGGAATGATTGTCCCCCAAGCTATGGCCATCTTGATTGACAGTGCCATTCCTGATGCCAATCGCGGTTTATTAGTGCAAATTGCCTTAGCGCTGCTTGCAACTGCATTTGGTAGCACCTTGTTTCAACTTGCCCAAGGCTTTGCAATCATGCGCGTGGAAACCTTTGCTGATGCTTCCACCCAAGCAGCAGTCTGGGATCGGTTATTGAATCTCAAAGCATCATTCTTCCGCCAGTACTCAACTGGAGACTTGAATTCACGGGTGAGCGCCATTAGCCAAATCCGTCAAAAGCTCAGTAGTACAGTTCTCAGAAGTATTTTTACCAGCTTGTTCGCGTTTCTGAATTTAGGACTGCTTTTTTACTACAACGGTTCGCTAGCGTTAATTGCCACTCTTGTTGCTTTTGTCAACATTACTATTACTCTGGTTTCAGGAATGTACACTCTGCGGAAGGTTCGTCCCTTACTAGAGTTACAAGGACAACTCTCAGGGGTGATGGTGCAGTTAATCAACGGCGTTAGCAAATTGCGAGTTGCAGGAGCAGAAGCTCGCGCCTTTGCTTTTTGGGGAAAACAGTATAGTCAGCAAATCAAATGGATGCTGAGTACCCAAGGCATTGAAGATGCTCTGGCTGTGATTAATAAAATCTTGCCTGTATTGACTACAGCAATCCTTTTCTGGTTTGCCAGCAGTTTACTTCAGCAAGCTAATTCATCAGAAGGTGGTTTATCTACAGGTGTATTTTTAGCATTTAATGCGGCATTTGGCACATTTATCGGTGGAGCTACCAGTCTCAGCAGCACAATTATAGATGTTTTGCAAGTGGTTCCTTTGTGGGAACGAGCGCAGCCGATTCTCGAATCCAAACCGGAAGTTGACTCTGAAAAAACCGATCCAGGTAGGCTTTCTGGGCGAGTGGTTGTGGATCATGTAATTTTCCGGTATCGAGATGACGGGCCTTTGACATTGGATGATGTTAGCATCCATGGGGAACCTGGCGAGTTTATCGCTTTTGTCGGCGCTTCGGGGAGTGGAAAGTCAACGCTGTTCCGATTATTACTAGGGTTTGATGTCCCCGAATCTGGCACGATTTATTACGACGGACAAGATTTAACGGGGTTGGATATTCATGCAGTGCGTCGGCAACTAGGAGTTGTAATGCAAAATAGCCGATTGACATCTGCCTCCATCTTTGAGAATATCGCTAGTGGAGCAATGATATCGATGGATGAAGCGTGGGAAGCCGCGCGGATGGCTGGCTTTGCTGAAGATGTCGAATCAATGCCAATGGGAATGCACACGGTAATTAGTGAAGGAGGAACTAATATCTCTGGAGGACAACGGCAGCGATTATTGATTGCCCGATCGCTAGTATTAAAACCCAAAATCTTGTTATTTGATGAAGCTACCAGCGCTTTAGATAACCGCACCCAAGCGATCGTCAGTCAAAGTTTAGAGCGTTTGAAGGTGACACGAATTGCGATCGCTCACCGTCTGAGTACCATTCGCAACGCCGATCGCATCTATGTATTCGAGAATGGTCGTGTAGTCCAAGAAGGCAGTTTCGATCAACTCGCCAATCAACCAGGAATGTTTGCCCAACTGATGGCGCGACAAAAGCTTTAAAGAAGTCGGAAGTACAGTTTTGTAACGGGAATTTAGAGACTTCCAAATAAAAAATACTCAAGTACTTCTTGTGGGGTGGGCATCTCGCCCGCCCGTATATGAAGGCGCTCATGTTGCCCACCCCACAAGATTAGGTAATTTATTTGTTGTCAGTCCCATATATAAAGAGATTTTCAACCCTATTCCCTGCTTTATTATGACAAAAGTCATAGGTAAACGTAGTTTTAGACCAACGAAAGTTATAAATAAATCAACTATTTCGTTGAGGTCAATCTCTGACATTCTTCAGAAGTTTATCCCATTTGAAAGCTCTACAATGAGACTATTCTAATTGAGGATAAAATAATGAATAACTTAATTGCATCTTACAAAATTGACCTATTGTATCCTATTAAAAAATGGCTTGAATCATTACAAATTCGTCAGCCAAAGATGGCACGATTATTATGTAAAATAATTCCCGCTAGTTGTCCATTTGAGAGAGAAATTAAGCTCCTTAATCGCACAATCGCTTACATTCCACCGCTCTGTAAACTGAATCCTTTCTATGACCAGATCGTTGAAATTCGTTTCAAGTCTCTCTCTTATTTAGCCAATGAGTGCGGTGAAGATGTCACACTTTACTGTTGAAGGAAAAATCATTATGTCACCTACTTTTTGTAAAATTCTTCAGATAAATTGCAGCCTCGTTGTTTCGCTGCTGATGGTGAATGGGTTTGGTGTTTCTGTAAAAACTGCGATCGCAGGAACTATGGAGCCTGCCCAACCCATAGCTGATGTGGCTGCGATCGCTGATAGTATAAAAGTCCCAAATAATGAGCAACTTCTTTTGAAAGCATCTGCCAAGGGTTCACAAATCTATATCTGCAAACTTAAATCAGAATCCCCTGAGCAGTATGAGTGGACTCTCAAAGCTCCCGATGCCGTGTTACTGAATGAGCAAGGGCAAGATTGGGGCAAGCACTATGCAGGCCCAACCTGGGAAGCCAAAGACGGTAGCAAAGTTGTGGGGAAGTTAAAATCTAAGGTAAATGCACCACAAGAAGATGCCATTCCCTGGCTATTATTAGAGGCGCAATCTCATGAGGGAAATGGTATCTTCCGCCAAGTCAATTGGGTTCAACGGATCAATACAGTTGGTGGAAAAGCCCCTGTTCAAGGATGTGATAAATCATCCGAAAACCGAGAAATTAGCGTGAACTATACGGCTGATTACTTATTTTATAAGATTAAGTCATGAATATTAACAAATAAGGGGCAAAAGCCCCTTGTTGAAATGTTTTATATAAGGATTTAGGACTAGCCCTTTTAAGGTGACTCGTAAAATCTCTTTTCTTCTCTCTGCGGTTAAAAGTAATTTATTTAACCTTATTAGGCGCAGAGAACACAGAGGTAAGAGGAATTATTGTCCAAAAATTTCACCACCTTGAAAGGGCTAGTCATAGAATTGTTCTATCGTTCTCCAGTTTATTCTGGTAGCTTCCCGGCTAGTTTCTTTTCTTGATTGAGAACAGAATTTGCATAGATTGCAAGTTGCGATCGATTTTTGAGATTGAGGCGGCTTAAAATACTCGTCACATGAGTTTTTACCGTTCCTTCTGTAATAAAAAGTTGTTGGGCAATTTCGCGGTTCGTTGCGCCAACACCGATCAAACATAAAACCTCTTGTTCTCGTGCGGTAATTTCCGATGGCTTTGATGAAGCGGAATTTTGGCTAGTTGAAACTGAAGCTGCTTCCGTAACTAATAGTTTATCAAATAACCCCGGCCCAAATTGAGTATAGCCAGAATGCCCAAAGCGAATTGCATCTGCTAGCTCAGTTGAAGGCATATCTTTAAGCAAATATCCTTTTGCACCTGCACGCATCGCCCCTGTTAGATAAGAATCATCATCAAATGTACTCAAAACGAGAACTTTAATATTAGGAAAGTTTTGCATAATCAGCTTTGTTGCAGTTCGTCCATCCATTTCAGGCATCCGAATATCCATTAGCACCACATCGGGCTGAAGTTCTGCAACAAGCTCTAGAGCAACTTTACCATTCTCAGCATCACCGACCACCTGCAAATCAGGTTCCTGTTCTAGCATTGCTTTCAGCCCCTGACGAATGAGGCTCTGATCGTCAACGATTAACAGGCGAATAGGAGAGGATTTATCATTTTTCATGGTAACTATCTCTTTCTGGTTTTGATGAGCGATCTTATAGATATCTCCAAAAATTAATGAAGCATTACCTGAAACCCTTGTAGAAACGTTACACTATGTAACGTCTCTATATTGGGCATGGGGCATGGGGCATTGGGCATTGGGCATTGGTTATTCATTCTTCTCCCTCATCTCCCCCTGCTCCCCTGCTCCCCTGCCCCCCTGCCTCCCCTGCCCCCCTGCCTCCCCTTCCCTCATCTCTGGGAAAGTTAGCAACAATCCGACAACCAGCGCCCGGTTTACTGACAATTTCTAGCTGGGCGTTTACTGTAGCCATTCGTTCTCGCATTCCCTGGAGTCCGTAACCTGCTACGGCTCGATCCGATTGAAAGCCTGTGCCATTATCTTGGAGTATCAACGATAGCCCCGCCGCCGTTGTTTGAATTTTAATTTGAACGGCTGTGGCATTGGCGTGTTTATAAATATTGGTTAGCCCTTCTTGGATAATGCGATACACAACATGATTTACTGAATCGGAAAGCGGTTGTGATAAATCAATTTTGCAGTATGGTAAGACATCGGTGAGGTGATAGAATTCTTCTGCAAGGTTTGCGATCGCACCTTCGAGCAATTGTCCGTGGAGTGGATCTGAGCGAATTGCCGAAACTGATTCCCGCACCTCTTGCAAAGCTTCAGAACCCAATTTTTTCGCTTCTAATAAAAACGATCGCGCCCGATTAGGATCGGTTTCCCAAAGGGTTAATGCTGTTTCCATTTGCACATTTAGCGCTACGAGGGAATGTCCTAGAGAGTCGTGAATGTCACGCGCAATCCGGTTGCGTTCTTCTAGCGCCACCATTTCCTCGATGCGTTGATTCAGGGCTTTCTGATGATCGAGCGATCGCCTCAGTTCTGCTTCTGTCTCCTGCAAGCGACGATTTTGCTCCTGGAGTTGCAGTTGTAAGCGGCAAAGTTTCAGTTGATGCTCCATCCGGGCAACCACCTCTTCAATTTGAAAAGGTTTGTTAATAAAATCAACGCCTCCAACCGAAAAAGCTTTCACTTTATCAAATACCTCATTCAAAGCACTAATAAAAATGACGGGAATCTCTTGTGTTTGAGGATTAGATTTGAGGTGTTGGCATACCTCATAGCCATTCATTCCGGGCATAGTAATATCAAGCAGAATCAAATCTGGAGGTTGAGCTTGTATGCCAATCAACGCCATAGAACCATTGGTAACACTCCTAACTTCGTATCCTTGCTCGGTAAGCATTGCTGATAGGAGGCGAAGATTATCCAGAGTGTCATCAACGATGAGAATATCTCCCTTGGCTGATTGGCTTAATTCCATACTTCTTAAAGGGCTAAGAGAGTCGTTAATTATCAAGCTAGCGATCGCGTATTGGACAAAAATGGTTGATTGTAAATGATCTAAAATTCTATCTGCATAACAAATCTATTAATGATATTTTTTATTTCAAATGTGTTAATTAATTTACATATATTTATATTATTGGCTTGATATACCAGTCCTAAATCATACGTTAAAAGTTAGATCCCCGACTTCTTTGAGAAGTCGGGGATCTGAATACCGCGACTTTTCACAAATCAAATAGAATTGTTATATCCGTTTACCTACTTAAATTATTTTTGTTGATAGTAATTAAAAATAAATTGAGTACGTAAAGATTTTTCTTTTAATTGCTTTAAATATTTTTTTATAACTGTAAAATCAAGTTATAACCCTATTATTATCTGCTTGTTAGCTTGATTTTTCAATAGTTTAGTGTAGTTTTCACTCTCCCCCCATCTGGGTTTGCAGTGGAGGTAAAAATAGGGGTAAGTATTGTGTGACTTCACAAAATCGCGTTGCTCCCAGAGTAAAGGTGCTATCGGGAGTCAATGAAGTATTTCTTTATGCTAAAGTTTAAACGATAGCTGAAAGCAATATCTAACATATCAACATAACGATAATGATTGATTTTGAACCCTGGGATACACTACTGCGTCAGTATGTTGATCGACAGGGACGTGTAGACTATGCTGCTTGGAAAAAAGAGCAACCTCAAGCGCTTAAAAATTGGTTATCGAGTCAAAGGGATGTAGTTCTCAAATCTAATTCCGAAGCTTCAGAGGAATTGGCATTGTGGATTAACGTTTACAATGCATTTACCATTTCGACAATTTTGGAGAGATACCCACTTGAATCTATTCGTCCACAAATTTTAGGTATTCCCAACTGGCTTGCTTTCTTATGGTTCTTTCAACGTCGCGCTTATTATATCTTTGGCCAGACTTATAGTTTAGCCCAAATTGAAAACAAAATTCTTCGGGAAAAATTGCAGAAACCACAAATTCATTTTGCAATTGTCTGCGCTTCAGTTGGTTGCCCTTTACTACGTCCAAGAGCTTACCTTTGTGAACAAGTCGTTGAGCAATTAGATGAAGATGCCCGTCGCTTCATTAATAATCCCGAAAAAGTCCGTTATGACTCACAGAGTAAAACGCTCTACTGTAGCAAAATCTTTAAGTGGTATCGTCAGGATTTTCTTAAGATTGCATCCTCCATCCCAGAATATATCCGCTCCTACTTAGAAACTGAACTGCCTTTGAGTGCTTCAACGCCGATATCCTATCTTCACTATGACTGGAGCCTCAATCAGCGAATGTCTTGATAAAACTGTTTGAGATAGTTTGCATCAACTCCTATTCCCCACAAAAAACCAATGTAAAGGTAAATTGCGTTTGCTTTCCAGCTACCCCATTTTGCCACACGCCGATCTGAAGACTGAACAATCCGGTTCACTTGATAAATACGCCCTTTTTTGACTAATCTCAGGCATAAATCTCCATCCTCCATAATTGGTAATGCCTCATTAAATCCGTCACAATCCCAAAAGTCAGTCCGACGACAGAACATTACCTGATCTCCAAACAACAGACGCAATCCTCTAAAAAACAAATGAGGTTTAAATAGCAATGGTGCGTAATAGGTTTTTAGATAATTATGTAGAGAGATGCCCCAGCGAGTGCTGTAAGATCCTGCCATCAGAGAAATAAATCCTCCACATGCAATACTTGGCTCTGCTAAGGTCTGTTTGATTACGCTGATTAGGTCATCTGGCACCCAAGTATCTGCATGAACAAAGCAGAGAATATCTCCAGTAGCAACTGATGCTCCGTAATTCATCTGAATAGAACGTCCACGCCGCTCAGACAAGAGAATCTGCACACACACAGTCTGATTAAATGATCCAAAGCAAAGTTTTGCAACCGCTACTGTCTCATCTTCGCTGCTTCCATCTACTACTATTACCTCAAAAGGAGGTGGATTAAGTAAAGTCAGTTGGTGCAATGTGCGCCCCAAACTGGCAGCTTCATTTAAAGTAGGGATGACAATCGAAACTTGAGACATACTGATTTAATAGTTTTACCGTTGCTTTTATTCTACTTACTTGATGTTGATAGACTGTAAAAATCGTGATATAAGCTTAGATATGAAGAAACCAGAAAAAGAGATATTGCGTCCAAAAACGTAAAGTTCAGTTTTACCGCTCTTGAGCGTGGTAACGACCTTTCAAAAGTTTTCCCCATATTGGATTATAGGGATGTACAAGCTGTGTCGGATGCTCATCTCTAAAGATTGGTCTGCCTTCATTTACCCACTGAAAAATACCACCGCTCAAGTTAAAAATACACTTCATTCCCGCCTCATCAAGCTGCTGGACTAATTTGGCACTACGATATCCAACAGAACAATACACGACAATTGGTGTGAATTTTGAATTTGTTGAAAGTCCTGCTAAATCAGGTGCAATGGAATCTATATGTACTGCTGTTTTGAGATGACTGACCATATACTCTGCCTGACTTCGTGCATCTAACACTAATGGCTGTGACTTTCGAGAGTTTAATAACCAGTGAGCAAATTCTTCAGTTGTAATCTCTTGAATAGTCGGAAATTGCAACTTGATGAGAATTTTTAGGAAGTTTCGCACGAGTAATAACCTAGAGTGGCAAAGCTAGCTAGAGCAAAAACTTAAACCTAGTAAATTCGTTATTATTGAAAATTTTGGTTTACCTATTTACGCCTATTTCAATCATTAAAAATCTACTCTAGCAAGTTTTACCGCTCTAGGTAATAACAAACGAGTGGTTTGCGATATATTATCGCAAACCACTCTTTATTTTCCACATCTAGTGAAAAGTTAAGTTCCCAATTTATCCTTGCAAAAGGTTCAAATCACTATTATTGAGGAAGGGGGCATTGCCACTAGTAACTCCCTTAGACAAGACTGAAGCAAAAGAATTTTGCTCACCAGGGTCGAATATATTACCCAGGTTGGAAGTAAATTGCCCATAGTTGAATGTCTTGACCTTCGTATCAATCCCCTGAGCAGGATCAATGCGATTATCACCATTGGACAACTTGTCGTCAGTCACAAAATTATTAGTTATATCAATGGTGGAGATTGGGCCAGGATCGGTAATGCTGGTGACATCTTGTGAAGTACCAGTAAATTTTCGCAATTTTCCGTTATTTGCGTTCAGTTCAGCCACCCAGGCATCTAAAGCCGAGCCATTAGCTTCATTAGTACCACTCCCTAATAAGCCATCTGTCACTCCAGTAACGAACAGCTTACCACTATCGTCAGCAGTAAGACCTGTAGCATAGTCAAGCCTCGATTTGCTACCAAACTGTTGAATCCACTTATTTGTGCCGTCGGTGTCGAACTTTGCCACAAAGGCATTATAAGCTGTATCTTTTGTGCCTTTTCCTAACTTATCGTTAGAATATCCTGTCAAGAAGATGTTGTCTTGTGAATCAATCTCCAAGTCAGATAAGTAGGCACCATCATCACCTTTAGCGCCAAACTGTTTAGCCCACAGCAGAGTTCCATTTGGGTTAAACTTAGTCAACCAGACATCGTAAGACCCGATTTCGCTACCCTTTTTATCTTTTGTCCCTAAATCGCCTGTAGTCCATCCTGTAACGTAGATATTTCCCTTGCTGTCAGTGGCATCAGCCCATGCAAAGTCAAGACCCTCATTTTTACTACCAAACTGTTGAACCCACTGTACTTGACCGTTGGGGTCTACCTTCGTTAGCCAGGCATCGTACTTTAAACCCGGTTTAGAAGGATCTGACTCTTTTACTAAACCCTGAGTCCATCCTGTAGCGTAGCTATTGCCATTCTTATCAACGGCAAGGTCGTAACATTCGTCAAAAAAGGGAGTTAGGTTAAAAGGGAAACTCGCAGTCGGATCTTTAACTTGGGTAAACCACTGTTGATTACCATTACTATCGAATTTAGTTACCCAGGAATCATCTTGAACGCTAAAATTGAAAATGTTTAGATTTGTGTTTTCCTTAATTGACAATCCCGATAAGTAGACATTGCCTACTTGATCTACATCCAGACCAAAGCTAGCACTAGCAAAACCTCCAGCCACATTAGTTCCAAACTGCTTACCCCACAACTGATTGCCATTGCTATCATACTTAGCTACCCAAACATCAGTCCCATCTGATTGCTTGGATGAAAACAAGTTGCCTCCTGTAGTTCCCGCCAAGTAGAAGTTACCGTCCTTGTCTGTGACTACAGAATAAACTTGGTCTGAATTAGAAGTGCCAATCTGCTTACCCCACAACGGATTGCCCTTTTTGTCATACTTAGTCACCCAAGCATCTGTAGAACCTTTATTGGTTCCTTGCAAAGCCCCGCCAGTAAATCCTGCTATATACAAATTGCCCGAAGAATCTGTAGCAGCACCAGTACCAACATCGAGAGCGGTAGTTCCTAATTGCCCAATCTTCCTTTTTGCTGGTTTTGTTTGTGGTTTCTCACCCACAAACTCGAAATATTTGCCATTTAGATCTAAATGTACTTCAGGTTTTTCAATCACAAAAGTAACGAGGTCAGGCAGTCCCTTTTGCACTGAAAAGATAGCCTTTCCATAAAAAAGGTGGTCTATTCCTTCAACCTTTAATCCATTAACATCTACCAATCGATAATCTTGTGGTTTACCATTTAGGCGTATAGTATCTTGGGAGGGAGCAAAATCATAAATTACAGCATATTGGTTCAAACCAAGAAAATCTGTGGTGAGTAGATTATCTGGATCGCCATTATTTGTGTAGTAAGGTTGATTTTTATCGCCAAGAATAAATTTATCGCTCCCTACCGATGGTATGTTTCTGTCTAGGATGAGTAATGGATTACCTTGTTGAATATTAAGAATAATCTCGAACTCTTCTGCTGAGTTTTCAAATATATCACCAAACAAAAAATCAATATTTTGGTTTGTAGTGTTATCTACACCAGGATCGTAACTATAAATCAGATCGTTTCCTGCACGCCCGAAAATGGCTTCCAAATTTACATTTCCTGGAAATACTACATCACTACCAGGTGTATATAATGAGGCTGTTGCTTTGGAATTGGCCATTTTATTTGAGTCCTTTTTGCACAAATTTTAAGAGGATTAAGAAGACGTTAAAGGAGAAAGCGATAAAATACCTTTACCTTTTACTGTGCCAATTTCACGAGAGCGAACTACTAAAAAGTTTAGTTTCACTATGCAAAGCATTGGCAATAAATCAGTTTAAAGACTTGCGGAACATGATGCTCATCTCAACATGAAAACTGAGCCAGTAACCGAAAATAGCGTAGAACAAGAATTTAGGTGAAGTCAAGGCTTTTCCTAGTTTGAATGGCTCACAAAGAACGTTTGTTGTGCCATCCAATAGGCTTACGTAGGCGTTCAAAGCTCGAAAGTTGAAGGCGAACCAAGGTGTATCGTAGTATTTGCGAGCAAAGAAATCTACAGGTTCCCATCCTTGAGATTTTCCTAAGGATTCAAGGGTCTCACGGGTATATATATGAAGGTGATAGGGGATGTGAACACAGTTATAATATTCAGGTAAGTCAGGTTGGTTGAGGTCGATATTGGCAGCGTTAGGTGTACCGATGAGAATATAACCACCAGGAGCCAGCAAGCTGTCTAACTCACTTAATAGTGCATTAGGATCTTCAACGTGTTCGATGACATCTTGGAGCAAGATATAATCAAATGGCCCTCGCTGGAGAGTTGTGGGATTGCCGAAGCCGTCCTTTGTCCCGTAAGGATCGTATCCATAAATATTAGTAAAGCCCTGTTCTTGCAAATATTGCACAAACAGAGCGTTGGTTCCACAGCCATAATCGAGCAATGAGCCAGACTTGGAAAAACCATGCTTTTTCAACTGACGGTATAGGTTGCCATAGACAAATCGATACGTCCAGGTCAATTCAGTTTGAAAGATAGCGTATTTTGCGTAATAATGGTCGAGATCAACGACATCTAAACAATGAATTGTCTGGCAATCGGGACATCGCCAAACCTTAAATTTTTCATCTTTGAAAGCTCTAATACTGCAAGGAAAAGTCGCAAATGTAGATTCATTATTTGGATCGACGCGATAATCACAAATCGAGCAGCTAAGGCGTTGTTTACTGGTTATAACGTTGTTGTGTGTTAACTGCATAGAATCCTCGTGAAAAATTTCAACTACTTTTATTAGTCTTTCTATTTAGAAAGAAGGCTAGGCTGAATTGGATTACAGACTTTTGCGGAACATGATGCTCATATCAGCATGGAAACTGAGCCAATAGCCGAAAATAGCATAGAACAAGAATTTAGGTGAGGTCAACGCTTTTCCTAGTTTGAATGGCTCAAAAAAAACATCCAGTGATTTATCTAAAAGGCTTGCGTAAGCGTTATAAACTCGACTGTTAAAGCTAAACCAGGGTGTGTCGTCATACCTACGATCAAAGAAATTTACAAATTCCCATCCTTGAGATTTCCCTAAAGATTCAAGGGTCTCACGGGTGTATATATGAAGGTGATAGGGAGCATGAACACAGTTATAGTAATCTCGTAAATCGGGTCGGTTGAGGTCGATATTGCCAGCGTTAGGTGTACCGATGAGAATATAACCACCAGGAGCCAGCAAGCTGTTTAACTCACTTAATAATGCATTAGGATCTTCAACGTGTTCGATGACATCTTGGAGCAAGATATAATCAAATGGCCCTCGCTGGAGAGTTGTGGGATTGCCGAAGCCGTCCTTTGTCCCGTAAGGATCGTATCCATAAATATTAGTAAAGCCCTGTTCTTGCAAATATTGCACAAACAGAGCGTTGGTTCCACAGCCATAATCGAGCAATGAGCCAGACTTGGAAAAACCATGCTTTTTCAACTGACGGTATAGGTGGCTATACAGAAATCTATATGATCCGGTCAACTTCCCTTTGGAATAAGGATATTTTGCATAGTAATGGTCGAGATCGACGATATCTAAACAATGAATTGTCTGGCAATCGTGACATCGCCAAGCCTTAAATTTCTCATCTTTAAAAGCTCTTACGTTGGAAGGAAAAGTCGCAAATGCAGATTCATCATTTGGATCGACGCGATAATCGCAAATCGAGCAGTTAAGACGTTGCTTATTTGTACTAATTTTTTGGTGTTGTAGTTGCATAAAACTTTCCTTTTTAAAATATCAACAAGTTTTTCTACTACCAGTTTGCAATTATAGGTAGTATTTCTCTTTTTACTTCCCCTGCTCCCCTGCCTGCCAAAAATAATATGTTTGAATGCGGCTAGGTATTAGTAAAGGGCTTGTACGTCCGTCAGCCATCATTTTAGGGAATCAGAACGCTATGTTTGTTTTATCGATAACAAGGGATCGTTTTCATAAAGTCCATCTAAATAGGAATGTTTAAGAATTTTTTCCAAAATCTCAACAACTTCAAATACCGCCTGATTTTTGAAGGCTTTGATATTAGTTCGATAGCGAAATAAGTTTTCAGGCTGGATTAGCTCTGCCACAGCCGAATCGATATTGCGAAAATTAGAAATTACAATTCCAAGCTCATTATTTGCAATCCACTCACAGCAGTATCGTTCTTGCATCAGAGTTAAGGCATTAAGCTCTGTTATTACTGGCAATTTCATCGCTATAGCCTCACTGATACTTACATTACCGGGCTTACCAATGAAGAAATCAGACAAATGCATATAGTAGGGAATTTGTTTGGTAAATTCTTCAATATACCTTGGTATACGATTTTGGCTACGACGCAGAATAGTTGCTAGTCTTTTATTTTTTCCACAAATAAATATGAGTTGGATGTTCAGCGACGACTGTTCTAAACGTTCAGCAATCTCAATCATTTCATTGGAGCCGTGACCACCAAACATAACTAAGCCAGTGGGTAAATTTGGATCTAATCCCAAGCGTTGTTTTTCAAGATGGCGATCAATAATAATAGATTCGTAGAATTGAGGGTTAATAACCAATCCCGAAGTGTGAAAGATTTGCTCATCACTGTAACCTAAGTTTTTCGCTTGTTCAATTGCCCGTTCTGTAGGACAAATTAAGAATTGCTCCTGCTGCTCAATCCAAAAGTGAGGTGGGCAATCAGCAAGATCAGTTAGAAGCGTGATAAAAGGGACACTTGGTAATGTTGCCTGCAAGCTTTCATAAAACACCCGATTGAGATACGGCATCACTGAAACTACTATGTCAGGCTGATGCTGCTGCCAAAATTTTTTGAAACGTGCTAACCAAACAGAATGGTAAAAGCCAATTTGCAGCTTGAACAAGGGAACCAGTAAAGGTTTAGTAATAACTTTTGCCCAAGCTTTTTGGAGTATCACATTATTGTAAAAGTTTTGCGAAGAAGACGTTCCAATGATTTCTTTAAAAGCCTCGACTAGATGGATTTCCCAAGGCAATTGTCGCTGTTCAATAAGTTTTTGCAAAGCTTTGGCAGTGCTGCGATGGCCTGCACCAGCATCATAAATCATCAGATATACTTTTTTGAGACCTTTTCCCATAACGTCCTCATTCAAAAACCTTTGATTATGGTAAATTTATGCTTGATTATTGATTTTTTTCTTTGCTTATTCTTCCGTTTGGTGTTGCAATAACCATCGTTCTGCTTTCACTGGGTTGAAATGCAATTGGCGTTTGATTTTCGGCGCGTATTTTGTTGAGCTTGGTGACACCTATCCACTGATTAACTTTATCTCCAAAGAGTGGGAAAATTTCCCACAATGCCAGTAGAAGTTTTGTAATAGCTTCTGAAATCGCATCTTGATTCACAATCACTTCTGGCTGATTTTGCTTAATAGCTTGAATCGTTGCGATCGCAACATCTGTTGGTGTAGAAGATCCTGATGAACTGGGTATGGCTACGCCAGAATCAGCAGACATCCCTTGTTCAGACACATATCCTGGACAAATTACTGAAATTTCCACGCCAGTACCCGCCAATTCTTGCCTAACAGCATCGCTCCACATGAACATACCAGCTTTACTGGCTGAATAAATGCTGTTGTAAGCTGGCCCTTTTTTAGCAGCCAGCGAAGCAATATTGACAATATGGCCACTACCCTGGCGTAACATGGTCGGCAGTACCAAACGCGATAATTCCATTGCTGCCAGTAAGTTGGTAGATAAGACTGACTGGAGATCGGCGCTAGAGTAATCTTGGAAGGGTCGGTATATTTCTATGCCTGCGTTATTAATTAAAATATCAATTGGGCCTACAAGCTGATTGATTTGCTCAACCAGGCTTGGCAGAGAATTTATGTCACTGATGTCAGATGTTATACCTAACCAGTGACCTCCTAAAGCTTTGACTTCGGCAGATACTCGATCTAGTCCCTGTTGCGATCGCGCTACACCAACTACAGTTGCTTTTTCTTTTGCCAAAGCACGAGCAATAAAAACGCCAATGCCGCGTGATGCACCTGTCAAAAGTACTGTCTTGCCTGAAATTATTGACATGATTATTTAATATCCTCATTCATTAGTACCAACCGAGTTCAACAAGTAGCGATGGTTTCTTTGAGAGAAGGGAAATGCTTACCACCCAAATCAATTTGTCCCTTTTCAACTCCAGTTTTGATTCTGGCAATTAAATACTCCCAATCAGAGGCGATGATGTTTGTGCCGTGATCTGGCTCGATCAAGCTGGCTAGGGCAATATCACTGCCGTATTTGTTGACTAAATCGTGTATCCCTAAGAAGTTGAAAACCCCTGATTCATAGGTTCCACACGGAACTGAGGGATTGTGTACTCCAGTGCAATACTCGTTATCGGCTTCAAACCACTGAGTTGATGGATACCCGTGGAAATGAACCATTGGTGTACCATTTTTAATCAGATCCGGTGCGTACAGAGCCGCCGCAAGTGCGATCGCAACCATCACATAAAGGTCGTAAGAGGGTTTAATATCACCCACTACTAAATCAATACCTTTTGGTAGTTGGAGTAATAATCTATCTTGTAGTCCCAGCCTTAGTACGTCAGTTTCTAAATTTAGGTTTGTTTTATTCGCGCCTGAGCGAGAACTAATAACCCAGATATCTGGTAGCTGCTTAAATACCTCTTTTTCTGCAATTTTAGTTTTGATATATCTCCTACCGATTTCATTTTGACGTAATTCATCACGACTAAATCCTTCGATAGAAGACAGGCTTTCCCACTCCTGCTCAGATATTTCCACAGTACCTACATATTGTGGCGGCTCGGCGTAGGCAACAAAACCATAAGAAACGCCTGTTCTACCATTTGCCATCCAGTCAACAATATCTCGGTGTGACTTTCTTTTAATCACATCGTCAATTTTAAAACCAGAAGGTAGTAGACCTGTTGATGCTAACTCTTTACCTAATCTGACTAATTGTTCTGCATAAATAGATTCTTTCGGGTCATACTCACCAATCTCAAATCTGCTCAAAGATAGTGGCAGAATTGGTACATATATTTTAGGAATTAAAGAGTTACAAACGAATGCGTCAACTGATTCGGCAGGAAAAACAGAATCTGAAAGATTCATGTTTAAGATAGAAATTTTATTATTAGAAACCCCAATGACTATTTCAGAAAATGTTCTAATCAGGGTCTTTACACCAATAGGAATTTTCTTTTGATAAGGGATATTTGGATCGACCAACTCTTTATTAAGTTTTGTCAACATAATAACTTGAGTATTTGTTGGGTCTTCAAGTGGTAGGATATTTTCTTCAGCCCAACTGATAAACTGCATAATTTTAGAAGCAGATAGCTGGCGGTCTTTTAAAATAAATCGAGAATAAAATTTATAAAGTAACTCTACCACAAATATCTTAACTTTTCCAAATAAAGAAGGGTGTTTGTCCACATCAACGACAGCACTAACACCTGCTTTTATGACATTTGTGGTAATGTTCTTTTTCCAGTTAAGGAAAGGAATAGTAATTTCGTAATTAACCTGTTTAGTTGCTTCCTCCCAAGTTAAGATTTGAACTCCATTACCCTGTAGCTTATCTTTTAACTCTTCTCGAAATTTCAAAATTGTTTCTTCTTTGTATCCATCTGGCAAAGGTCTAAAAGCCACTTTTAGCTTTTTGGCCATCGCCTTTGGATCAATAATGGGAGGGGTAAAGCCTGCAATTTTACGGCAAAAACCTCCAATTAAACGACCAATTGTCTGCAAGCTCAGGTCTTGAGTTTTAGTTACATTGTTATTAGCAGGCTCGTTACTTTTTTGCAGAAACGCTAGAATTTCGGTCTTGCGTTCAGCTAATTCAGTACGTTGTTCTGCTGATAGTAATCCTTTGGGTGAATTAACCTTGAGTTTACCATTGTCAGTCCACAATTGAACGCCTTGTTGAGTTAAATTTTCTAACAGTTCAGATACGTTCATAGTTTCACTATCTCCGTTAATTAGTAATTGTTTTAAACAGGTTTTGCGATTAAATTTCAAATATTTCTGAGTCAGAAGCTTCTAATTCTCTAGCTAAGTGCTGTGAAAGCGACTCAATAGTGGGATAATGCACCAAGAGAAGTGGAGACATATCAATTCCTAGAGATTGTTTGCCAGCACTAGCAATTGCGATCGCCAGTACAGAATCCAAACCGTAGCTGTCGAAAGGAACTTGAATATTTATCTCATCAGGTTGGACTCCCAAATCATTTGCAATTTGGTTAGTCAGCCAAACTTGAATATCTGCCACTGTCAGAGATTGGACATTAATCTCTTGCACCACATTTGGCGTTTCCTGTTTTGGTTTTGTGCCAACGAATTCATGCTGCTTTGTTAATAATCCAAGCAGTTTAGGCAGCAAATTCAATTCCTCTTTTGAAAGTTCTCCGCTCATTTCTAACTGCTCAATCAGTTGTTGGCTATCTGCCTGAGCGAGAAAGCCATTATTCTGAGAGGAAATCTCAACTTTTTTATGTCCATTGTGATTAGGCTCAAACCAGTAGCGCTTTCGCTGCCAGGGGTAGGTGGGTAGTTCCACATTTTGACGCGAGTAATCTCGGTCAAAACCTAACCAGTCTACTTTTACCCCACGCGCATATAAAGATGCCAAACTCTCAAGGATTTGTTGCCAATCATCTTTGCCAGGATTCAAAGTGGAAAGCCAAAGTTTTTCAACATTAGGCAAGCAATCGACAAAAGTCGGCTTTGCCCCAACTTCCACAAATATTTCGTACCCTTGTTGAGCTAAGTTATCTATAGCGGCGGCAACTTTCAGGGGTTGTTGCGCTTGACGGCTCCAATATAGAGGGGTAGCTATTTCACTAGTAGTTAGTTCACCAGTTAGATGAGAAACTAAAGGAATTTGTGATTGAGAATAGGTTACTTCTTTGAGGATTCCTTGGTTTTCGGAGCCAAACACTTCCACCATTTTCCCTTCTGGAGGTAATGCTTGCATTAAGCGCCCGCGTTGAACAATCAACTTTAAGCTATCTTCCAAGCTGAAAACTTCAGCTACACAGGCAGCAACAAATTCACCAACACCATAACCCATGACTGCGGTGGGTTCTACACCCCAAGATTTCCATAATTGGAAGAGGGCATATTCTATGGCAAATAAGGCGGGTTGTCTGTAAACAGCTTCTTTGAGCAGAGAACTTGTTGCTGATTCAGGATACAGAATCTCAACCAAGGAACATTTTAAAGAAAAACGCAGAATTTCATTGCAGCGATCAAAAGCTTGCCGGAACTTGGGCTGAGTTTCGTAGAGTTGACGACCCATTCCGACATATTCTGAACCTGTATCGGGGAAAAGGAAGGCGATTTTGGGGGAATCTGTCACCTTTCCGTGGAATAATCCTAGTGTTTTCTGCCCAGCGCTGAAGGCAGCTAGCTTTTTATAGAGTTCGGCAGATGAAGATGCGATCGCACTTATGCGATATTGAAAATGCGATCGGCCCGTATTGGCACTAAAGCAGATATCTTCTAGAGCTAAATCTGGATTATTCGCTAAGTGCTTCTCATAACGTTCAGCTAACTGCACAAGCGCCTCGTCTGTCTTAGCTGATAAAGTTAGCAGGTGCAGGGAACGCTCTATGGCATCTTCATTTTGAATTTTGAATTTTGAATTTTGAATTTTTTGGGGGGCTTCTTGCACAACTACGTGAGCGTTAGTCCCACTAAAACCAAAAGCGCTTACTCCCGCCAGCCGCCGCTTTTCTGTTATCGGCCAAGGCATACGCTGTGCAGGAACTTTCAGGGGCAATTCATTCCAGTTAATATGAGGATTCGGTTGTTTGAAATGCAAGTGGGCTGGAATTTCCCCGTGTTGTAGGGCAAGCACCACTTTGATTAAACTGGCGATACCAGAAGCTGGTTCTAGGTGGCCAATGTTAGTTTTTACCGAACCAATAACCAAAGGTTTGTCTTCAGGACGGTTTTTGCCATACACTGCCTCTAAAGCTGCCACCTCAATTGGTTCTCCTACAGATGTGCTTGTGCCTTGAACCTCTACATAGTCTACTTGGGCTGGTTCCACATCGCCATTCTCTAAGGCTTGGCGAATTACAGCTTGCTGAGATAGCCCGTTAGGAGAAATTAAACTACTACTGCGGCCATTATGGTTAACCGCAGAACCCCGAATCAAGGCTAAGATGTTATCCCCGTCAGCCAAAGCATCTGAGAGGCGCTTGAGGACAACAATCCCACACCCTTCTCCTTTTACAAAGCCATTGGCAGCAGCATCGAATGTTTTGCAGCGTCCATCAGGGTTAAGCATTCGTGTTCTAGACAGAGCAATACTAGTATCTGGAACGAGATTTAACCCAACTCCGCCAGCTAAAGCTAGATTGCACTCTTTTAAGCGCAAACTTTGACAAGCCAAATGTACTGATACCAATGAGGAAGAACAAGAGGTATCGACAGCCATACTGGGGCCTTTTAGCCCGAAAAAATAGGATAAACGCCCAGCAGCTATACTTAAAGAGTTACCGATCGCAGAAAAAGCATCAATATTGGACACATCCCCTACTGATGACATGACTTTGCTGTAGTCATTTAGATAAATGCCGATGAAAGTCCCTGTAGATGTGTTATGCAAATGCTCTGGTACTTGACTAGCATTTTCTAAAGCTTCCCAGGTTACTTCTAGCAAAAGCCGTTGCTGAGGATCTGTGCTTGCTGCTTCCCGCGCTGAAATCCCGAAAAACTCAGGGTTAAAAGTATCAACTCCTGTCAAAAAACCACCTTCACGGGTACACACTTTACCAGGCATATCCGGTTCTGGATTGTAGTATTTTTCCAGATCCCATCTGTCAGCCGGAACTTCAGTAATGGCATCAACTCCGTCGCGCAACAGCCGCCAGAAAGCCTCTGGATTTTCTGCTCCTCCAGGAAATCGGCAACCCGTGCCAATAATCGCAATTGGTTCTTGTTGGGCGTATTTGAGCGCGTCAAGCTGGGCTTGCAAGGTTTCTATAGCTCGAAGCGCCTGTTTGATTGGGGATGGAGACTGTGCTTGGTCGGAATTCATACTCATTACCTTTAATACCTCATGCTTGCTAATTTGCTAAGTAGTAATGCTTCAGCCTCACTGTCTGATAAATCGTCAAAATTTGATTCAGGGATAATTTGCTCTGCAACTTTGCTCTCAATTACATCAGACTCGGTTGAAAGCATTTCCCCAGCTAAATAGTCAACTAAGGTTGCCACTGTGGGATAGTCAAAAACTAAGGATGCAGAAATTGAACATTCCAAGCTGGTTTGGAGGCGATTTTTTAACTCCACAGCCATCAAGGAATCCATACCCAGGTCTGTAAAACCTTGGTATATGTCTATTTCTTCAGGTGATTTCAAATCTAAGACTTTGGCAATTAAAGAGCGAACGTGAGTTAATAATAGCGATCGCTTTTCTTTAACAGAAGCTGCTTCTAATTGTTCGAGAAACTGAGATTTTGCAGTTTGTGCTGGCTCTACCTGTGAAGCAAATACCTCAAGGAAGGGAAACTCTAAATTTGGTGGCAGTTGTCCCAAGAATTTAGCCCAGTCTACTGGTAGCACACCTACCTGAGCGACATCCTGAGTTAAAATATCCTCCAATATCTGCAATCCTGGCTCTAGCCCAATTGTACTTATACCCTGCTCTGCCCAACGCGCTTGTTCTCGGCTGCTCAAAGCATCTGCCATTCCAGCATCTCTCCAGGGGCCCCAGTTGATGCTGACTGCTGGTAGTCCTAATGCGCGGCGGTGATGCGCCAGCGCGTCCATGAAAGCATTAGCGGCAGCATAGTTTCCCTGTCCGGGGGAACCGAGTAAGGCAGATACAGATGAAAAGCAAACGAAAAAGTCTAGCTCTAAATCTTGAGTCAAGGTATGTAAATTCCATGCTCCAGCTACCTTGGGAGCCATCACTGTGCTAAAACTTTCCGTAGTTTGTCCTAGCAGCATTCCATCCTGTAATACTCCAGCAGCATGGATAATACCTCGCAAAGAAGGCATGGAATTTTTCACATCCGCCAACAACCTACTAACATCATCTCGATTTGAGATGTCGGCTGGAACAACCAGTACTTGCGCTCCCGCCTGCTCTAACTTGTTAATTTCTTGCTGCACTGCTTCGGAAGCTCCACGCCGTCCTGTAAGCACAAGGTGCTGCGCTCCATTTTCCACCAGCCAGTGAGCAACCTTTAATCCTAATGCTCCTAAACCGCCGGTAATCAGATAGCTGTTATTCTCGCGGATTACCTTTCTGTGGTTAGTTGCAGATGTGCTGGAGGTATGCTGTACTAAACGGGCAACATAGCGATCGCTATTACGATATGCTACTTGGTCTTCTGCATCTTGTGCTAACAGTTCCGCCAATAAATTTGGCACTTGTTCTTGTGTTGCGGAAGGATCTAAATCCAAGCGAGAACAGCGCAATTCTGGATGCTCTAAAGCAATAACTCGTCCCAAACCCCACAAAGGAGACTGTTGCACTTGCAGTGGTATTAATGTGCCTACTGCTTGTGCGCCCTGAGTCACCAACCACAGACGAGGAGCAATATCACTGTGTCGCGTAAGAGCCTGTACTAGAGATAGGACGCTGCCACAACCTAACACCTGGGACTTCTCTAACTCTGCTACCGTTAACTCATATCTAGCTGTGTCTAAATTCCATAAGTGGATCACACCTTGTAACTGGCTTTGGCTAGCTGCTTTAACTTCATTCAGCAACCGCTCAAAATCTGCTGTAGTTGAGGGATTGATAACCCAAGTAGAGTTTCCTTTTGACTGATAAGATTCTCCTGGATAAACCAAAATACAAGAATTGCCTTGTTTTTGCAGATGTTCAACAAGAGCCTTTCCAACTCCGCCAATGTCAGCCAAAATTAACCAAGTGCCGATTTGTGGCTTTTTGTCAACTCCCGTTATCTGTCTTGGCTTGGGTTGCCACTCAATATTGTGGAACCAATCTTCAATCGAGGCAGCCATTGATTCCTGCTTGTGCTGCTTCATCAAAGCTTCTAAAAGCTTCGGGAGAAATTTTTGTTCGTCAGCAGACAGACTCGCCGTCTTAGTAACTTGTTCTGTTAGCTGTTGAATTTCTCCTTGCTGTAGCAGGTGTAACATGGGAGTCTGTGCAATATTCACAGCCGTTATTTCTCCCTGAGCAGGCTGATTATCAAAAGATTCCACCCAATAGCGTTGTTCCTGAAAGGGATAAGTAGGTAGTGCTACACGCTTACGGTTGTAATCTCGGTCAAATCCCTTCCAGTCAATTGCCACCCCTTGCACATACAATTCTCCCAAACTCTGGAGTAATTGCTGCCAATCAGATTGCCCTGGGCGCAAACTGGGTAGCCATAACAGTTTCTCTATTTCTGCTTCAGATAGGCACTGCCTACCCATACCCAACAGTGTTGGCTTGGGGCCAATTTCTAGTAAGACGTTACACTTCTGCTGTGCTAAAGTTTGCATTCCCCGATCAAATAGCACAGGTTGCAGTACATGATTACACCAGTACTCAGCATTAGCTACTTCTTCACTGGCTAGTTGCCCGGTGACATTGGAAATTAACTTAATTTGAGGAAGTGAGTAGCTGACAGTCTTAGCAACTGCTGCAAACTCTTCCATCATTGGTGTCATTAATGGTGAGTGGAAGGCGTGAGACACCGTTAATGGTTTCGTCTTGACTCCAGATGCTGTTAAGGATTGGCATATTGCCTCAACCATCTGGCGGTTCCCAGAGATCACAACGCTCTGAGGCCCATTGATAGCGGCGATGGATACTGTATCCTGTTTTGCTAACGAATTATCGGCACAGTAGGGTGCAATCTTTTCTGCTACTTGTTCAGGGCTAGCCATGACTGCTGCCATCATCCCATTGGCAGGTAGGGCTTGCATCAGTCGTCCCCGTGCAGCAATCAGTTTCAATGCGTCTTCTAGGCTGAACACACCTGCCACACAAGCAGCAACGTATTCTCCTACGCTATGTCCCATCAACACAGCAGGTTCAATGCCCCAAGACTGCCACAGTTTGTACAAGGCATATTCAAGAGCAAACAGTGCTGGTTGAGTGTAGGCAGTTTCATCGAGTAAAATACCTCCACTGTGATGGCTGGGATAAATCACCTCTAAGAGTGATTTTTTGAGATGGGGACGCAAAATCTCATCACACTGTTGGAGGGTTTGGCGGAATATGGGTTGTGTTTCGTACAATTCGCGTCCCATTTCCACATATTGAGAACCCTGTCCAGTGAACAAAAAGGCTATCTTCGGTTGTTTGCGATTAACAACCTGACGAGTTACTAATCCACTAGGCTGCTGTCCTGCGACGAAATCACTCAACTGCTGTTGTAATTGCTCCACAGATTCAGCAGTCACAGCAAGACGATGGTCAAAATGCGATCGCCCCGTACTAGCAGTAAAGCAAATATCTGCCAGAGATAATTCTGGGTTTGCAAGATTTGCTTTGTAGCGCTGGGCCAAATCTTGCAATGCCTGTTTGCTTTTTGCCGAAAGACTCAACAAGTGTAAAGGACGTTCAAAAGGAGGCAAGGGAGCAGGGAGCAGGGAGAGAGGGGGAATGTCATCAGTTCCCTTGCTTTGAATACCATCTTTGGAATTTTGAATTTGTAAAGGCGCTTCCTCGACAATGATATGGGCATTAGTACCACCAAAACCAAAGGAACTAATACCTGCCAAACGAGGCTCTGTACTCACATTCCAAGGTTGAAGTTCTGTGGGGATCGCAAAAGATGTGTCACTCAAGGAAATATATGGATTCAACTGCTTTAAATGCAGGTGCGCCGGAATTTGTTTGTGCTGTAACGACAGTACTACCTTGAGTAAGCTAGCCATCCCAGCCGCAGCTTCCAGATGACCGATATTTGTTTTGACGGAGCCAATCAAACAAGGCTGATCGGTACTGCGTCCCTCTGCCAATACTGCTTTTAGGGATCTAACTTCAATCGGATCTCCTAATGATGTACCAGTTCCATGAGCTTCTACATAGCTAATTTGTGCTGGCTCCACTCCTGCATTTTCGAGAGCTTGGCGAATCACTGCCTGTTGGGAAGGGCCATTGGGAGCAGTCAATCCATTGCTGAGTCCATCCTGATTGATTGCCGAACCTCGGATGACACCTTGAATGCGATCGCCATCTCTAATTGCATCACTAAGACGCTTTAGCACAACAATACCGCATCCTTCACCACGAACATAACCATCAGCACTAGCATCAAAGGTCTTACAACGACCATCCAATGCCATCATCCGAGCTTGGGAGTAGATAATGGTCTGTTGTGGCGACAACATTAAGCTAACCGCTCCCACCAGGCATAAATCGGACTCTGCATTTTGCAGACTGCGACAAGCTAGATGGATCGCTACTAAAGACGAAGAACAGGAAGTTTCAATCGCCAAACTTGGGCCCCGCAGATTGAGCAAATAAGAAAGGCGATTTGCAGCAATCCCAAGTGTATTACCCGTGCCATCATAGGCATTGATCCGGTCTAAATCCTTAGAAACCACAATTCCATAATCATAGTTGCCAATTCCAATAAAGACTCCTGTCTGAGTACCAGAGAGATTGGAAGGCGCAATTCCTGCATTTTCCAAAGCCTCCCAAGCAACTTTCAGAACCACTCTTTGTTGGGGATCTATGCGTTCTGCCTCGCGGGGCGAAATTCCGAAAAAGCTTGGATCGAAACTATCCACTCCTTCGATAAATCCGCCATAACGAGTACTCATCTTTCCAGGTGTGGCAGGTTCGGGATCGTATAACTTATCTATATCCCATCGTTCCATAGGGACTTCGGATATAGCATCAATGCCGTGATGCAAAAGATCCCAGAAAGCCTCTGGACTGCTAGCGCCAGGAAAGCGACAGCCAATACCGACAATAGCTATGGGTTCCATTAATACGTCCTCAACACTTGTGTATTGCTGCTTTATATGCTTAAAGGTGCGATCGCTCTAGTAGTTTGTCTCATTAATTGTGATGAGTTTGTAGTAAGCACTTAAGTGCTTAAAAATCCAGGACTAAAGTCCTTACTACGAACTTATTCACCCTTCAGAATTAATGCGATCGCTCTAGCGCTCTTTTATGACTCTCGTGGGATAAAAATCATCCACCCTTATTTTTAAGGACTTTGATGAACTTAGGCGTAGGTTGGGTTGAGGAACGAAACCCAACACCAACAATCTCTGATTTTGTTGGGGTTTCACTAAAGTTCAACCCAACCTACGAATATTTTATTTTTTCGGAGTAATAAAAGAGCGCTAGGCAGCAATAGAGCTAGCAAATTGCTTAAAGGCGATTTGATTGCGTTTGACTGCTTTCTCTATCGATCCCCCCTCAGCCATCACGCGCATTTCGCGGTTAACTGGCCACAGATATTCAAGGTGGCCAAAGAAGCGTTTTAAATCATTGAGGAGAGTTTGCTGATATCTGAGATTGACATGGAAGCCTTCATGTTCTTGACACAAGCACTTTTCCATCCAATGAAGTGCATCCTGCTGGGACATTTTATTAAATAGAGGAGATGTCAGCAGGCGATAATACGAAGGCATGAAATTTACATCATCCCGGAATGTGGCTGGTAGTGCCGCAGACAGTCCGCCCAAAAGTCCCCTTTGTAACAAAAAGATGACTGCATTAGACAGCAATTTCTCATACACTGTTGGATCGGGAAAATCCTTATATACCTCTTGGGCAATGGTTTGAGACATTGTGGTATGGAAAGATTCATCCAACAAGTGATAATAAGATACAGCGATCGGATCTGGGATGAACTCACCTTTTTTATCCAAATCTCTGAACTGTTTGTAGTAATGGTACTCGTATGTTTTTAATGACATATTTGCAACCATCCGCACTGAGTAATATTGGGCTGCTAAGAAAGGAGAACTACCCCAATTTAAACTCAGGTATTTAAACGCAGATGGAGATGCAGTGAGTCCAGCCAGTCCACCAGTTGTTGTGGGAATTGAGTCACCTTTTTCGTTCAAGTACTGGGAATAGTAGTCCCCCTTACCTGGATGCATCAGTTTGGTAAGAAAACGAAACGTAGAATTCTGAAGTGCTTCTTTATTGGGAAGTTCTGGTAGTTTTGGCAGCAGATTATTATTAGTCTGGTTATTCAACTTTTTATGGAGAGGATTACCAAGGGATTCTTTACCCAGTAAAGCAATCTTGGTTTTATAACCAATTTTATGAAACGTATTGATGTGATAACGTTCTTGACTAGTTTCAAAGTCTAGTTCTTGACAGAGAGTTTCATATCCGCCAACGTGAGCAAAAACACCAGACGTAATTTGATTGTAGAGCATGGTGTTTGATTCAGCAGATGCAGTATGTTGATACTGCCCCACCCAATAAAGGTGGTTAAGAGCTAGTTTTTGGGCGTGAGAAGCTTGTTCGTAGAGAGGAGTACCATATAAAGTGGAAAGCTGGCGATCGCCCCAAAAATGCTCGCCGTTGCGACTATAGTCAAAGTTTTTTCCCAGAGATTCTATTTTCTCGGTGTAGTCAGATTCTTTGTTGTTTTGGTACGTTTTATCGATAACTTGAAAGTGCTTCTTTTGTTTGTCCACTGGGACATTTAAAACTTTGGGTTTCTCATTCAATAGATTAGCTGTAGTCACGCTTTTACTCCTCAATCAGATATTTTCACAAGTAAATCAAGCAAGGTAAACTTCCAATTTTTCAATTTAAATTGGCACTCAAATGCTTAACAAGACCTTCAATGGTTGGATAATCGTAAAGCAGGGTGGGATCAACCTCAGATCCTAACCAATCTTCTAAGTCACCAGTTAAACCAATCGCTGCTGAAGAATCTAAACCATAGCGATCGAAAGGGATCGTAATATCAACTTCTTCGGGATCAACTTCCAGCAGTTCACCTAGATAAGAGACTGTCCAAGCTTGAATTTCTGCTGCTGTCCGTATCTGCTTAGGTGCATCGGCTTTGTTAATCTCTGAAATTATAGACATGGTGTTCACTTGAAGATTCTGCGTTTCCATTGTTTAATCCTTCTTAAAGTCCTTACTAATGACCAATACTTCGACTACGCTCAGTACAAGTGACAAATGACAGCCCTTGCCAGTTGCTTTAATTGCTCCAACCTACTTAGCTATTTACCAGCTGTTAGTTGCCCTAACATAGAATCAACATCAGCTTGTAGATTGATAAACTTAGATTTATTCCGAGGATTCTCACTCCAATCCTCTACAACATCTAAACTTCCAGAAAGAAATGCACTCCGACAAGCTTGACGACGAATCTTGCCACTAGAGGTTTTGGGAATACTACCAGTCTTGACGAGTACGGTAGTGAAGACTTCTAAACCATGATGTGCGGTTACTGCTTGTCTTAGTTGTGCGATGACTTCTTGAACGTTTAACTTTCGTAGATAACTCCGTTCTACCTCTTGAACAACAACTAGTCGTTCAGAATTCTTGAAATCAATAGCAAATGCGGCTCCACAACCGATTCGCAGAGATGGATGACTTTTTTCAACAGTCAGTTCAATGTCTTGGGGATAATGATTTTGCCCTCTGACGATAATTACATCTTTGAGCCGCCCTGTGATAAACAACTCCCCATCTTGCAAAAATCCTAAGTCTCCAGTGCGAAAAAATGGGCCGGATGCTGCACTATCGCTAACATTTGTATCTGCTAAATACGCATTGAAAGTTTTCTCTGTCTCATCAGGTTGATTCCAATAACCTTGAGCAACACTCGGCCCTGCTACCCAAATCTCCCCCACTTGCTCAGGAGGACACATTGTTAAGGATTGGGGATCAACAACGATCGCTTTCTGATCGGCAGGACTTTGCCCACAACCTACTATCGTGTGGGTATCTTTGCGATCGTCGGGCTGCTTGACAATTCGGTTTTGCTCTAATGCTGCTTTTTCTACATTGCAAGTGATTGGTAAAGCTGTCTTCTCACCCCCAGTTACTATGAGTGTGGTTTCTGCCATACCGTAACAGGGATAAAATGCTTCTTTGCGGAAGCCACAAGGCGCAAAAGTAGAAGCAAACTGCTCCAAAGTCTCAGCCCGGACAGGTTCAGCACCAGTAAAGGCAACTTCCCAACTGCTGAGATCGAGAGTCGCTAATTGTTCGGGTGTCACCTTGCGAATGCAAAGATCGTAAGCAAAATTTGGCCCACCACTAGTTGTAGCTTTGTAGTGAGATATTGCCTGCAACCAGCGAATTGGTTTTTGGAGAAACTCTACTGGGGACATGAGAATGCAAGGAACCCCTAAATATAAAGGTTGCAAGACATTTCCAATGAGTCCCATGTCATGGAAAACAGGCAACCAACCAACAACAATAGTTTTGTTTGTATGTCCGAAGGCTTTCTCGATCATCCGCTCGTTATGCAGCAGATTCCCATGAGTGATCATCACTCCCTTTGGTGTGCCTGTAGAACCAGATGTGTATTGGAGGAAAGCTAAGGTATTGCCGTTGAGTTCTTGTGGTTGCCATGCTTGTGCTAGATCGCTACTCAACTCATCGGTAGCTAGCCAATGCAATCCAGAGATTTCTAAACCCTCTTCTTGATTGAAGCTAGTTTGAAGGCTCTCCAAAAGAGATGTGGAAGTAAGTACAATCTTGGCTTGGGCATCTGCCACTATTGCCTGCAACCTAGACAACTTTTGATTTTTTCTGGGTGGATATGCAGGAATAGCAACAACACCAGCATACAAACATCCAAAGAAGGCAGCAATAAAATCTAGACCTGGTTGATATAGGAGCAAAGCACGTTCGCCAACTAGATTTAAAGACTGGAGGTTAGTTGCGATCGCTTGTGCTTGCAGATGTAGCTCTTTATAAGTCAACGATGCTGCTTCTTTTTCTGTACTTTGTAAAAAACTATAAGCTTTCTGCTCAGATTGATTTTCTGCTCTGTAACTCAACAATTCAACTAACGTTGAAAAATCGTGCTGGGTTATTAAGCTATTGGAATAACTAATCATTCTATGCTCCTCTTATGGGATTACAGTTATAGTTCTAATGTATACATATTAAAATAGGTGCAAAATTTTTAATGCTAGGAGTTCGTTTAACGAATACTCAAATACTTGTACTAACCAAAATAATTAATCTTAGCCTGCATTTCTAGTGAATCTATAGCCCGTACACGCAAAAATTATTTTTTCGGTTTCTAGGTTTAGACTACAATGAATTATCTGATAAGTCAACAACATTTATAAATAATCCAATACATATATCTAATAACCTGATATATAAAGAATATGGGTTTTCGGATTAGCATATACCAAGAAAACACAGCAAAACTCTAAACATAATGTCCAGTTCTAGCTGTTATGTTTAAATATTAATCTTTCAGTTTTCAGCAGATTAAAGCTTAGTCAAGCACAAACAATGTAATCCTAAAACCCAAGTACAGGAGATGTTTAGGCTCTTAAATTTGAATTCAAGCCCACTGAACATAATCTTGAGTTTTGCTGTAAACTTCTTCTCAAAAAACTAATTCATCATTACAACAATGATCTTTAAATGATGAATTAAACAATATTATTCACAACATATATTTTTCCTAATTCAAATATTTTTGATCAAGAAAGCTTTGTCTTGTCCATCTAGAAAATATGCAAATTAATATTTACATATTTTTCATCTAATTAGTCATGATTTACAAATGCTGACTACAGTTGTTGCAATCGACTAGGGTAAATTTCCAAGTGAATAATAGTGGACAATGTTAGTGTCTTTGCTATCTTAGTAAAGTTATTGGAATGAAAAAGCAATCTAGATCGCGCCGCTCAAATAAAGATGATGATTGCAGACTACTGAGGACATTCATCAAATATTTGCATCAATTATCACAATAGCTAGCAGTAAATCCCCAGGTTCAGGGTGGACAAATGCGCGATCGCGAATATATGATCCTGGGAAAATATCGATAGTACCTGCTCATCTTCAAAAGCGGGCTACAGAATTAAAAATTTTGATCCCTGCTTTCTATGCAAACATATTGCTTGGTATGCAACTATACTGCTTTAACTCCAAAGAAATCATTAATGCTGAACAAGCAAGTCTCGCATGTGTCTATTTTTTTTGATTGGAGGTATACAGGTTCTCAATAATTTCACAACTCAGATTAGCTAACCTAAGTTGCTAGCTATTGAATTTTGCGTTTTTAGCAAAATTATGTCGCTGAAGAAAAATTTACATTGGTACATTTTGTCCATTAAAACCCAAAATCAACTATTTTTGAGGTTTTAAAGATTGTAGCTAGCAATTTTCTTTAGCTATGAAACTAGCTTGCTCTGTTAAGATTTGATAATGCCAATTTTGTGGCGAATTTGCAATTAACTTTCTAGAGAAAAGAGAAATAAATTGATATATTAAGCCAAAATTCCGGTTATTAAGCCAAAATTTTAGTAGTTGATTTTTCAAAAAAGAACTGTCGCAAGGGGTAAATATTACAAGTGCTTGCGCTATTACAGCTTGATTTTGAGGAAGTTTATGTGTCATAATTGAAACTGGTTGTAGTTATATGGCGAACAACTGTTGCACGAAGTGCAGCAGCTAAATTCTGAATTTCTCTTGCCCGAGATTTTGCAGAAAAATGCACAAGCAGTTAGCCCACAAGGGTTAATTTGTTGGCAGCCTGATAGACAACTAAAACTGGGATGATCCCTCTAGTATTTTTCAGAGGCTAGGGGGAAAAATCCTGGTTTAACTGCAAGCTTATACTTTAACCTTGGTAAAATTTTTCATGTTTAAGGTAAATCTAGATTTACTATGGATTTTAGTTGATTTCTGAAGCAAACCTATTATCTAAAGTAGACATTACAACGGTACACTATCTAAGGATATCATTTCACGATTAAGGAGTACTACGGAAATAGTACGTTTGAATAGATCCCTTAGGGCACAAAGAATGAGGATTTTAGATAAATGGAGTGCTGATTCGTAAATAAGAATCTTGGAGAAGGCAGATTCGTGCTGTTGATTAATTAAGCAAAGCCATTTTTATCCTTCCTATTTACGTATCTAGCATTAATCGCTTTTTAAAAAAGACACTTTTGATAATACAGCTTTTTAACGACTAATACAACATTTCTTAATTAAGATTACTAAGTTTGGAAAAGCAGCCCTCTTAATGTGGACGAGTTATACCTTATGTAAGTCTTGTAAGAAGATAAACCTAAAACCGTTTCAGGAATATTTTACAAGGTCGGTTCTCCCATACCAGATTTACACTTTTTCTATTGTTTATTTATCTACCCATAGACATAGAAATCAGATTTACTTTTATTGCTAAGGATATAAAATATATTAATTTTTGGGATTTTACGCGATGTGCAACTTACTGCATTCGCGGTATTCAAACGAGAACTTGTATACTCTTGCTACAGCAAACTTCTTCAAGTAAAACCGTGAGTAGCAAACGTAACGAACCTTACGCTGCAATCAAAAAGCCCGTCGAACTGCTGTTTGGCGATGCAACTAGGTCACAATCTGACGATCAAGCCAGCGCTACTAACACAATTGCAGTTGCCCAAATCAAGCTACCTCTCTCACAGCCAAGGCGCTATTTCGACGAGCAGAAGCTTGAAGAACTATCACGCTCAATCAAAGAATTGGGTATTCTCGAACCTCTGTTAGTGCGTCCGCTTTCTGAGGGCGATTATGAATTAGTAGCCGGGGAACGACGCTACAAAGCCGCACTAATGGCTCTTTTAACTGAAGTTCCTGTGGTAGTCCGCATAATGGATGATGCGACTACGTACCAAGTGCGCCTCGTTGAAAACCTGCAACGCGAAGACCTCAATCCACTAGAAGAGACTGAAGGTATCCTTGAACTTTTGGCATTCCGGCTGGCAATCAGCACATCAGAAACTGTCAAACTGTTGCAAAAAATGGAGAACGAAGCTAAAGGAAAAATTACCCGTAACGTTACGGGTAATTCTCAAACTCTACTTGTTGAGGAAATATTTACAGCATTAGGAGGCATGAAGTGGGATTCATTTGTTCGCAATCGCTTGCCTTTACTCAATCTCCCTCTTGATGTGGTTTTAGTATTGCGTTCGGGAAAAATTGAGTACACCAAAGCACGGGCAATAGCTAAGGTAAAAAATGAGTCTTCAAGAATTCAACTACTAGAAGACGCGATCGCCTACAATCTCTCCTTGAGCGAAATTAAGCGGAAGATTCCAGAAATTGAGCAGAACTCAGAATCAGAGTCTTGCGCTCAAACAGAGTCAACATCCTTAAAAGACCGCGTTGATGACACACTCCGCCGCTTTAAGCAGTCTCAGGTATGGGATGATCCGAAGAAAAAAGCAAAGTTAGAGAAGCTGTTGGCTCAATTGGATGTACTGCTGACAAATGACTCCACAAAATGAAAAAATATCTCATTGCTTTCAGGGTAGGGGGCAGGGGGAAGGGAGCAGGGGGCAGGGGGCAGGGGGCAGGCAGGGTGGTTTCATACAACGAGAGAAAAAACTAAAACTGGGTTTCAAAGCCTCTCTCCGTTTCCGGGAGAGGTTTGGAGAGGGGTAAAAAGCCATGCTACAAAACGAGAAATCAGGATTTATGTATTTTTCTTTCTTCGTATGAAACCACCCTGGGTAGGGGGCAGGGGGAGGAAAATCGTAGTGAAGTACAGAATATTGGATAATTTATTTTTTGGAGTTCCCTTAACTACAATTGGCGGCAGTGCTAATATCCAGCCGGGGCAAACTCTTGCAGATGGGGGAGAGTGAAAATAAGGACAGGACTTAGGCAAATAATAGTTGAAACCCTAATTTGTCGGTAGGGGCAATTCATGAATTGCCCCTACATCTCTTACATAATAAGGTTATGTATCCTTTCTCAATATTACCCAAGAGGGTAATATTATCTGAGAAAGTTCATCTTCTATAATTATGCAAATAGAATTCATCAAAATTAAGAGGCTTCTGTGTAAATATTAGTACCCCAACATTGCTGTTTAATTTCAGGAATTCGGATATGCCTTCTTTCACCCTTAAACTTTCAAAACTGACTAAAAATGTGCAGTTGCGCCACATTCTTGTAGTGCCGTTTGTACTGCAAATTTCTCTAGCTGTAGGGCTAACCGGGTGGCTATCAATACACAATGGGCAACGGGCAGTCAATGAAGTTGCAATCCAACTCCGAAATGAAATCACGGCTCGAATCCAGCAGTACCTAAAAATATATGTTGAAACGCCTCATAAAATCAATCAACTAAATGCTAATGCTATTCAACTAGGTGAAGTTAATATCCAAAATTTACCAGTATTAGAACAACACCTTTGGTATCAGCTGAAGACGTTTGACACAGTGACAGCAGTTTACGTTGGGTCAGAATATGGTGAACATGTTGCGGTTCAAAGGGCGGATAATGGTCAGTTTCAGGTGAAACTTTCAGGCAAGTCCACTGGGAACGAAATTCGGATTTATGCCGCAGATCAACCGGGACATTACACTAAACTTTTAAGATCCAAGCCTAATTACGATCCGCGGACTCGTCCGTGGTATCAATCGGCAGTTAAGTCTAAGACAGCCAACTGGGGTGGAATTTATAGACTGTTTGCCACACCCAAATATGTGCTAAATGCTAGCTTGCCGATCTATGATAATGGCGACAATCTGCTAGGCGTTGCTGCTGTCGATTTTTCACTGACTGGGATCAGTCAATATCTGCGGAGTCTAAAAATCGGGCGAACGGGCGAAACTTTCATCTTAGAACGCCAAACAGGATTGCTGGTTGGTAGTTCTGCCACTCAACAACCCTACGTAATTGAAAATCCGACAGTCCCAATTGCAGATCAGAATCCGGTTCGAGTTCAGGCGATCGCAAGTAATGATATTTTGACGCGACGCACTGCTGAATATTTGCAGCAACACTTTGGAGACTTAACCCAGATTACCGAAAAACAACAACTAGATTTTGACATTGGGGGTCAACGGCAATTTTTACAGATTGTGCCAATGAAGAATCCGCAGGGGTTGGACTGGCTAATCATCGTGGTTGTTCCAGAACGGGATTTCATGGATCAAATCAATGCAAATACTCGCTCCACAATTGTGCTTTGTCTATGTGCTTTTGCACTCGCAACCGGATGGGGCATTCTTACCGCTCACTGGATTACACAGCCAATTCTCCGACTGGGGAGTACAGCAAAAGCGATCGCAGCCGGAAACTTAGACCAGAAGGTTTCTGTGAACAGTACAACCGAGCTAAACTCTTTGGCGGAGTCTTTTAACCTTATGGCCCATCAGTTGCGTGAATCCTTTTTAGCTCTAGCAGGAACCAACGAAGAATTAGAAAGCCGAGTCACGCAACGCACCAGGGAACTTGGAGAGAAAAATGCCCAACTTCAACGGGAAATTAGCGATCGCCGAAAAGTAGAAGCAGCACTAAAAACATCTGAAGCAGAACTCCGGTTAATGTTCGCTGCCATGACTGATATGGTAGTGGTTTTTGATGCAGAGGGTCGTTACCAAAAGTATGTGCAAACGAAGTATGTGCTAACACAATCCTTCGCTTATAAACCTGATATGGAGCGCATTGGCAAAAAAGTTGATGAAGTTTTACCAAAAGAAATCGCCAATTTAATAGTCGATGCCATTCAGCAAGCGTTGCATCTGAAAGAAGAACCCAGAAACCCTGATGGAAGTCGCAAAAATGTTTTTGTTGAATACCACTTAGCGAACAAGAATCGAGAAACTTGGTTTTTAGCTAGTGTTTCGCCATTATCTGATAATACAGTACTTTGGGTTGCTCGTGATATCACCAAGCTGAAAAAAACCGAAGCCGCGCTCAAGCAAGCCAAAGAAACCGCAGATGCTGCCAACCTCGCCAAAAGCCAGTTTCTCTCTAACATGAGCCATGAACTACGGACTCCTCTTAACATCATCCTTGGCTTTACCCAACTGCTGCTGCGAAATCGATCGCTCAACTCACAGCAACAAGAATATCTTGACACCATCAACCGCAGTGGTGAAGACTTACTGACCTTAATCAATGATGTGTTGGAAATGTCCAAAATTGAAGCAGGTCGAGTTATCCTCAGCGAAACAAACTTTGACCTCTACGCGCTTTTGGATCGACTCCAACAGATGTTTGCATTGAAAGCCCAATCGAGAGGATTACAACTCATTCTAGAGCGATCGCCAACCATTCCCCAATACATCTGTGCCGATGAGAGTAAATTACGCCAAGTTCTGGTTAATCTATTAGGAAACGCAATTAAGTTTACCCAGATCGGTCAAGTAACCTTGCGGGTAGAAACTCCTAACCAAAACATCACACCAGATGAACCCATTACCCTGAACTTCAGCGTCGAAGATACGGGTTGCGGCATTGCTGATTCTGACTTTAATCGCCTATTTGAACCATTTGTCCAAACAGAAGCGGGACAAAAAGCTCAGGAAGGGACTGGACTTGGATTACCCATCAGTCAGCGATTTGTGCGGCTCATGGGCGGAGATATAAGGGTGAATAGCACGCTAGGAAAAGGCTCAAATTTTACCTTTGATATCCGAACTCGTGCAGTAATTATGGATACCTTGCCAACGCCTGCACAGAGTCGGCAAGTTATCGGTTTAGAAAAGGGACAACCCAGCTATCGCATTCTGATTGTCGAGGATAAACTAGAAAATCGGCGGCTTCTAGTTGAGTTATTGAAACCCGTTGGCTTTGAGGTGCGGGAAGCAGTAAATGGTCAAGATGCGATCGAACTTTGGCAAAATTGGTCGCCTAACCTCATCTGGATGGATCTACGGATGCCAATCATGAACGGATTTGAGGCAACCAAACATATTAAAGCAGCAGGCGCTCAAGCCCCAGTTATTATTGCGTTGACCGGAAGCGCATTTGAAGAAGACCGCTTAACAGCAATGTCTGTAGGTTTTGATGACTTTGTGCGTAAGCCATTTCGGACGACCGTAATTTTTGAAAAGATGGCTGAATATTTGGGTATTCGTTATGTTTATGCTGATGAACTGGAAAATCAGGAAAAAGCATCTTGGTCTTCTAACGCTTCATCCTTCACACCCGATTTATTAACGGTTGCAGATTTAAGCGTAATGCCCAGCGACTGGGTTGAGCAACTGCATCATGCAGCGCTCCGAATAAATGCTAAAGAAGTTCTGATGCTGATTAAGCAAATTCCTGAACAGCACGATCATCTCATCAAGGCACTAACCAATCTCGTAGACTGCTTCTGCTTTGAAGAAATTATTGCATTAGGAACTACCCAAAAAATAAATGACCCAAAAACGTAGTAAATCAAAAGTTAGGGTGTGTTATGGCTTTAGCCTAACGCACCGTGTTATGTGGCGTGCGTTAGGCGCTTAAATTATCTTTTTTTTAACCAAAAATATCAAAATATATCCCTAACACATCCTACAAAAATTTTATTTTTACTTTATAAGTATAGCGGTTCTCGGTCTAGTGAAATACAATTTTGACCTCTCTCCAAACCTCTCTTCTAAAAGGAGAGAGGCTTTGAATTGTTCCCCCTTCCCGCAACGGGTTGGGGGTCAGGGGGTTAGGTCTATTTGCATACCTGTAACTCACCAGATTGAAAATGGCTATAACCTCTTAAAACGCTTTTTTCAATTCTTCAGATGTCAGAGATTTAATTAAACTTAACGGTAGTGGTTGCTGACTAATTGTATGAACGTAGTCTGTACTCAAATATGGAAGGTAACTTGGCTGTTCAGCAATATACGTTTCAAAGAAAGGAACACTTAAAGCTTTAACATAGCGACGTGCCAAGGCTGAACCTGAACCGACTGCTTGTGTAGGAATAGGAATAGTTGCATTGGGTGATTCAGCAATAGTAGAAAAGTGTGTCCCGCCATTGATAAGTGTTAAATACTTGTTTGAAGTTGTTAACCAAGTAAAAGGCTGAATTTGTTCTAGTAAAGCCGGAGCAACAGTATCAGAACTGCCAGATACAATCATCACAGGAATTTTGATTTGGCTAAGGCTAGCTTGACCAAAAATACTGCTATCAACGGGATTAATGGCAATTACTGCTTTTATTCTTGCATCCGATAAGTTGTATTGAGAATTTGGTAAATTGACAGCCAAACATTGAAGTAATAGCGAAACATTTAACGTATCTTCTAATGGACAGTCGGCTTTCAATTGCTCGAAATTAATCTTTGCACCGGCTAATGCTAATGCTGTATATCCACCAAATGATTGCCCGATTACACCAACTTGTTCTAAATTTAAACGTCCCTGAAATGTTGGATTAGACTTAGATAAACTAGTGAGTTCATCTAGTAAATATTTAATATCTAAAGGTCTGTCAATAAGTTCTCTAGGATTAGTAACTTTATCAGTTGTACCTTTTAATAATGCTTGTAGTTGTTTTGAATCACTACCAGGATGTTCTGGGACAGCAACCACAAAACCATAAGAAGCGAGATGTTCGGCTAGATATGCAAAACTTGTTCTGTCAGAACCAAGTCCATGTGAAATAACAATTATCGTCCGAAGAGTTTGAGCAGATGGGAGGTAAATATCAGCTAAAAACCTTCTATTACGTGAAAGGTCATTAAGGGTAATGGTTTGCTTTAAGAAACGAAAACTTCCGGTTTTTCCTAAGTCCATCAATGGAATAGAATTAGGCTTAGAAGTAGTGGTTGCCTTTTGTTGAGATTGTTCGTTAATAAGTGCTACTGCATTTTGAGTTTGATTTACTAAATCTTGTAATGTCTCTGCTATTGCTAAAGTCTGGTTTAAGTTAATTGAAATTGAGCTTGCAGGAAACTTGCGTAATATATTTAAGAGGGTAAAATCTTTTTGATCGGCGGCTGATAAAATTAGTGCCGAACGAATTGCATAAAAGCCTGATAATCTAGATTCTGTCTGAATAATTTTCCCCAATCTTTGTAATAATCGCTCACCAATGGGTGTATAAAGAAACTGCGACATTTCTACTTGATTTAAGGGAATGCGAGTTAGTAAAACTTTCCGCAGTTGAGTTAGTTGCTTTTTGTCTACATACTTACTATATCCAGCTAAATCATCATCTACTTTGCCTGTTTTAGCATAGTTTTCGAGCGAACTAATGGGGATAGACCTTTCTAAAACACCATAATTAAATTTTAGGCGCTCTGCACCGAAAGCGGGATAAGCAGTTAATGTAGGCAGCAATGCCATACTAAAAATTCTCAAAGCTAATTTCTGCCAAACAATTTGTTTACCGATAAGATGAGTCATTACACACCAGTTGAGATACTACATTCATTACGCAAGGAGAAAATTAGCTGATAATAAAATTTGATATAGTTGAGGAAAATTTTCTAGAATTTTTAGCACCAAGCAACCACCGAATGATTCCCTACAGAGGTAAACAAACAAACTTTTTAACAAGATGATGGTTAGTGGTTCATGTCATTAATTCTGATAGATGAGGGTGGTGAGATCCCCGACTTCGTAAAAGTTGTCGGGGATCTTATAGTACCGCTTCGCGTAATTCGTAATTCGTAATTCGTAATTTGTAATTACCGTTGCGTAAGGGTTTTAGACATTTCAAATGGTCTGTTTATTTCCGCCGAACTGTACTAGTACCGCAAGGCGGAATTAAAAATTAAAAATTAAAAATTAAAAATGAATACAGCGTAAGCGTTTCTTTGATTTGGAATGGGTGGTTTATTTACGCCGTGCTGTACTAGTTAACTAAATCGACAAGATTGCTCGAAAGTCGGAGTTTCTTCAAGTTGCACCATTATCAGAACAGCTGGCGCATCGCCTACTGTTCCAGATAAGTGACCTTTATTACCTTGCGCGTCCGCTTTCGTGCCTTGGTCTTCTCCAAATGAAATCTCGCCAGGGCCCATCTCTACTCGCTGTCCATCCATAGTCTCTACAAACCAGCGTCCCGATAGAGGGATTATCCACTGGGGCTTTGGGTTCTCATGCCAGTTACCAACCCATCCCACCGGTAGCACAGTAAAGGTAATTGTCGCACCAGACTGCTTCAATTTAGAAAGCCACTGAGGTGAGGTATCAGGGGCTATACCTTTCTCAATGAAGTCCTGAATTTGGCAACGGGACTGGTGACTTATACCATCGCGGTCAGTCCAGACGTGCCAGTAGTCAATTGTCGGCTTGTGTGATTGGTTATTCTGCATAAAATGGCTCTCTTGAATTGTGGGGCAATCTCAGAAAAATCAAAGCTAATTACTTACTCAACTAAAACCGTGTAATTGTGCTGTTCCCATTTGCTACTTTCAATCCAGAAAAAGGTAAAGCTTATTGGCTGTTGTTGGTTATTAGAAACAGAGATATCTACAAAACTTACTCCTAATTTTGTGGAAGTAGAAGGCGTATCTTTTGCTGTTTGCCAATTATCCTGTGACCAATACAACTGAAAAGAAGCTAAAGCGTGAATTCGCAATGTATAACCTTTTTTAACTTTGTCTACTTGACGGTTAAACTTCCACATTTCCAATGATTTACATTCTTGTCTTTCGCCTAAATAGCGATTCGCTACCTCTGGGATAAAATCAAACACCTGATTGTCATGATTTGACCGTAGCAGCTTGATATACTCTGCGTGCGCCCACATTAAAGGCATGGCGGAACCTGTTGGTTTTCCTAAATACATGTGGCTTTCAGCTCTATCTGCTTCATTCCAAACCTGCTCTGGTAGCAAACAAGTGTTTGAAGCAAATCCCTCCATTGCCTTGATATATGTTTTGACATCGCCACCAACAGCTAATTCATAATGTCCCCGTTCTCCTGTTAAGAGAGGCCAAGCGCGTCCCTTACCATAACTAGTATAAGGACTGCCGTCTTCTTGCTGTCCGTAGCCATCGTGGTTGTAACGATGCCAACAAGGCCCAACGGGTGTATCTACTTTCAAAACTGCATCAATTACTTTGACGGAATCAACAATAATCGGGTCATCAGGTTTACGAATTCCATAGCGTACTAGTTGCAAAAAGCCTGCATCCACAATTTCTTTCGCAGGAAATTCTGCTGCTTTACCAGGAGGTTGACTACTGATGAAAAGAGTTCCCTGATTAGGATTTTCGTTGGGTTGAGGATTATTAATATCTGTAGGAGTAATGCGGATGTAATGCCGATTGATGCCAGGAACAAGAGTGCCTTCGGTAGTAACTGTCCAAGCTTCGATATGAGATTCTAAAAAATCGGCGTATTCTTCGATAAATTGTGCTGTTACTTCATCTCCACGTTCACGAACAAATTGAGCAGCGCAGATTAAAGCGGCAATATTAGATGCGAGTGTAGAAGGTGAATAGCCACTGTTTTCTTCCCAGCGTTCTTGTTGGGTAGCCGGGCCATGACGAATTAAATAACCCGCCGCCCGTAAAATCATGGGATAAATATCAAAGTTCAGTGGTATTTTTTGTTGGTGCAATAGCCATGCTAGTAAAATGGGAAATGCCACTTCATCTAGTTGAATACCCTTCCAGTAAGGTTCACCATCAACCCAGAAATTTTGGGGAAAACCGCCATCTTCCTGCTGACTCGTGGCAAGATAAATGAGCGATCGCACTGCTGTTTCAGTTTCCCCAGCAGCCACCAAACCTGTTACACTGCTAATCATATCCCGTGTCCAGACAAGGTGATATCCCCCTTGGTCTTGGTCGTCTTTGGCTTCGCCCCAAGGAATTGCAAGGGAGGCGATTAAAGCACCTGGATAACTTTTGTCTTCATGGGCCAAAAGCAGACTAATGCTGTGGTGATACAACTTGCCATCATTGGATGAAATATTTTCTAATGGTTTGATGCACTGGCGCGATCGCTTCCACTGTTCGATATAATGTTGCTTCTGCTGTTGAAAAGGAATATTTAGCGACTGAAACAGTGTGGAAATTGCATTGTGCAGAGTTGTACCAAATGCCAGTCCCAAAGTAAACTCGTTACTTTCATCTAAATTTAGTTGTCCAGTCAAAGCAATGTTGCCATCTAAAGCACAGTCAAACTCCCAATCCATCTGGAAATTATCAGCTAAATCTGTCCAGCCATCACTTTGACCGACGTAACCACAGGAAAGACGGGTAAAGGGAACTGTTGCACCCAGCACCAGCCATCTTCCTGCTTTTTCGGCCGTTAGAATCCGATGCCCAGCAACTTCTCTGGTGTAACCATTATTACCTCTACCGCTAACTTCCAAATGTGGCGCACACAAAGCGTATAGCTGGAGTTGCGAGATAAACTCGCGCTCTCCTGTTAACTTTGTATGTTGTAAAATACAGGATAAATGTGGGTCAGCAATCACTTCTTTGATCACAGCATAACGCCCTTGTGGATCGGAATTAGTGACGCGGTATCCTAAACCATGAGTCCACATCTGTTCAACTTTTGATTCGAGATGGCGTTTCTCTTCGTGGAAAAAGCTTTTTCCATCAGAAATTAAGTATTGCAAATCTCGAATTTGGGGTCTATCTACTGTGGGGTGGTAGACTTCTGTTACAACACCGTTGCAGATAGTAAACCAAACGCGACTAGAGGTAGAATAAGCTGTACCGACTGCATCCTTATTGGCATGAGTCCATCGAGGCTCAATACCTGGTGAACCAAAAGCCTGTGCTTGACCAATAATTTTTACCATATTTTCTTGCACTAATAAGCTATGAATGTTTTTTGAACATGCGGGATTGGATATTTATCTGATTAAAATTTTATGGTTCTTCAGTACGTATTATGCTGAACTTTTAATTAAAGTCCGTCACTTGCCTTGAAAATCAAGCCTTACAGGGAGTTATAGCTTCAATTTCAAAAATCTTGCCTCAAACGCTAAGAATAACGGCTGTTATTATTGCCCAGCAAGGGTTTTAAGCTAATTTACAGATGTATTTAGCATAGCAAGTACTGAAGAGCCAATTTTATTGAAAAGGTTGAGAATATTTGCGAACGGCAGTTAATGATTTAGCTTCAATAAAAATTTGTTTTATTTCAGGATGTTTTTGGCGAATTTTTATTTCTAAACTTTCTACAGTTAATGCTATTTCCTCGCCTGTAAGATTTTTAGAAAACTGAATTTCTAAGTTAAGTAATACTTCATGTGGAGCAAGCTGCATTGTTAGCACCCGGATAACTTCTTTGACTCCTGGTTCTGTTTTTGCCAAAGAACGGATATTAGCTATGGTTTGAGGATCAGCACTCTCACCAACTAATAATCCTTTACTTTCTCTAGCTAATACTACTGCTACTATCGCCAAAATAATGCCAATAATAATCGAAGCGATACCATCGAAATAAACATTATTAAATAGATGTCCTAAAAAAATTCCGATCAAGGCAACAATTAAGCCTAAAATTGCGGCAGTATCCTCAAATAATACTGTAAATACTGTAGGGTCTTTACTGTTTTTGATTGCTTGCCAAAAATTTTGCTTACCCTTGGTTGGCAAAAACTCTTTTAAAGCCACAGTCCAAGAAAAACCTTCAAGTAATATTGCTACACCTAACACAATATAATTCCACATCGGGTCTTCTAAAGGGCTGGGGTTAATTAAATGAGTAATTCCCTCATAAATTGACATACCGCCACCAATGGCAAAGATGAGGATAGCAACGATAAAAGTCCAGAAATAAAGTTCTTGACCGTATCCAAAGGGATGGCTATCATCTGCTGGTTTTTGGCTTCTGTGAAGTCCTAGCAAAAGTACAAGTTGGTCGCCTGTATCTACAACTGAATGAATTCCCTCAGAGATCATGGCGGAACTGCCAGTAACGGAGGCGGCGATAAATTTAGTAATAGCGATCGCTAAATTAGACCCTATCGCTGCAAAGATTATTTTTTTAGATGAATCAGTTGCCATGAGCGTAAATAAGAGCTATCTAAAAACTTAGGTGCATCGTGCATCCACCTACAATCTCGTGTCTGATAGTTAAAAGTAAACTATCAGAAGGTATAAGATAGCTTTACTATAGGACTCATATTTGATTTTTGAAAAACTCCCTACAACTCAAAAAGCCTTCTTTCCTATTGCCTCTTGCCTCTCACCTCTTTTCTTTAACCATTTTCTGTAAATCCGGGATACAAGGTCATGCCACCATCTACAAATAGTGTTGTACCGTTAACATAATCAGAGTCATCAGAAGCTAACCAAACTGCTGCTTTGGCGATATCTTCAACATTTCCTACCCGTTTTGCTGGAATCAGTTTTAGTAACTTTGCTTCTGCTTCTGGAGTATCCCAAGCTGATTTGTTAATGGGGGTTTTGATAGCACCAGGAGCAATACTATTAACGCGAATTTTGTGGGGAGCAAGTTCTTGAGCAATACTTTTCATCATCATATTAATGCCACCCTTACTCGTAGCATAATTAACATGACCTGCCCAAGGAATTACTTCATGTACGGAACTCATGCAAATAATTTTACCTGCTGCACAAGAAATATCAGGTTTTACACCTCTACGCAAGAATTCCTTTGCAGCCTCCCTAGCACACAAGAATTGTCCCGTCAGATTTATCCCAATCACTGCATTCCATTGCTCAATGGTCATATCGATAAATGCTGAGTCTTTTTGAATGCCCGCATTACTTACTAAGATATCAATAGTGCCAAATTCTTGGAGCGTTTTGCTAAACATCGCTTTTACTTGGTCTTCTTTGCTGACATCGGCTTGAATAGCAAATGCTTCTCCATTATCAGCTTTGATATCATCAACAACTTTTTGGGCTTCTTCAGCTTCAGAATTGTAGTTGATGGCTACTGCTGCACCTGATGTAGCCAAATGGCGAGCAATGGCCTCACCAATCCCAGAACTAGCACCTGTTACAAGTGCTTTTTGACCTTTCAGCAGGTAAGGGGAATAGCTCATAATGCTTTCGATACTTTTAAAAAGTGGATTCTTTGTAAGTAGCTGAAGACTTGCATAATATAATATGGCGGTTCCCAGTTGAGTGAGGTACAAAAACCCCACCCCCAACCCCCTCCCCGCTCTTCGATAGGGGGCTATGATGTATCTCATTTGATTAGGAAAAGCTATATTTTTGCTTGCTTCGCGTAGGATTACCTTAGCAAATTTAGATTATTAAATCGTTAATTTATCGATTAAACAAACAAAGCTTTTTAAGATTTTAAGAGAATCCTAGTATTTTCCTAATCTATCCAAAGAAAGATAAATAGTATATTGTTTTACTGACCAATATTTTAATTAGTTGTCATTCCTGTGACAATAGTATGTCTTTATTTATAAGATTTGTTAAGTTATAGATTTAAAGGCTATGTCAATCTGAGCAACAATTTATGGTATATTCGGAGAAACATTGTTTATCAGTTTTAGTTGATATCATTTGGGATATAAAAGAAAAGAAAATTCTAGTTATTTTGATTAGTTCTTATGCTTGAACAAATAATTGCTAGAAAATAGTTTTTAACAAAGTTTAGGGGTTAATTCCTCTGCCTCTACAGGCAGAAAGTTTTGGGTAGTGGTCTAGATACCCGTCACAAAACTTAATTACGAATTACGAATTACGAATTACGAATTACGAATTATTTAAGGGGGGTTCTCAAAGTGCCTAAAGTCACAGCGAAACACTTTTCAAATAACCTCTTAGACTTATGAAGGAAAAAGCGATGCCTGCTCTGTCTCTGAATAGCCAAAATTTACCATACCCTGACCCTCTACACCCCATCATTGTCCACTTCGTAATCGCAATGGTGCTTTTTTCTTTCGTGTGCGATGTTCTAGGCTATTTCACCCGCAACGTGCGTTTGTTTGAGGTGAGTTTCTGGAATATGTTTGTTGCTGCGATCGCAATTTTTTTAGCGGTGATCTTTGGTCAATTTGAAGCCGGACTAGCACAAGCCCAGAAAGCAGCCCAGTCTACACTGAATTATCATACCGTCTTGGGTTGGTCATTGGCGGCGATGGTTGCCGCGATCGCAGCTTGGCGTTTTGTGATTCGCAACCGCAGCCCCCGAAAAGTACCGCCTGCTTACTTAGGGGCTGCAACATTGTTAGTCTGCCTAGTATTCTTGCAAGTATATTTAGGCAGTAAACTGTTTTGGGTATATGGTTTACACGTTGAGCCTGTAGTTCAAGCCATGAAACAGGGAGTTTCACCATGAACCCGCAACTGATTGAGCAGTTGAGATTGCGCCTGGGTGCTAACGGATTACCCTACGAAATTCCTTTACATCCGCAGTTGGTGCATCTAACACTGGGTTTGTTCATCATTGCCGTCATTTTTGATTTAGCAGGAGTGTTATTTTCTTTAGAAAAACCAATTTTCAAATTTTTGGGATTGGCTGCCATCCGTTCTAGCTTTTTTGATGTCGGTTGGTACAACCTCATAGCAGCAGCAGCTATTACGTTTTTCACAGTTGCGGCTGGTTTTTTGGAGCTAATTTTGGCAAATCCACCAGTCGATCAAAAGAGTGCTTGGGGGTTGAGTGCTGGTTGGACAATGCTTTTACATGGTTTGGGTGGCCTTTTGCTGTTGGGGATCATTGTAGCCATGACTGTATGGAGAGGTTTGCAACGCTATCGCTGGCGTAAGGATGCTTCCAGACAGGTGCAGTGGAGTTACTTGTTAGCAGGGATTGCAATACTAGGCATATTATTCGTTCACGGAACTTTGGGGGCGCAATTGGGAGAAGAATTTGGGATTCATGTTACTGCTGCTAAGTTAGGTAGGCATAATTAAACATAAAATAAAATCCTAGTTCGTAGTGAGCGATTCATCGCTCAAAACAAGGATTATCATCAGGACTAAAGTCCCGACTACAAACTTTAATTTATTTGCGCCTAGTTACTTAATACCATTGCCAAAAATGTTTACAACAAATAATTAAACGAGAATTTATTGAATTTTATGTTTAGTGTTTTTGAATATGTATTAATAGCGGTTTATGTAGCAGTGCTGCTCGTCGTCAGTCGGTGGATTGGGCAACAGGCGTTTTTTTGGATGCCTCCCCAAGCTACAACAGAAGCACAACGGGTAGATGATTTGTTTAGCTTCTTAGTCTCAATTGGAGCATTTATCTTACTTGGGCTAGTTGGCGTAATGGTGTATGCGATCGCTTTCCATCGTGCCCCACCAGAAGACTACACCGAAGGACACCCCTCTAGAGGTGATACGAGGCTAGAAATATTGTGGACAGCAACCCCAACTTTGTTAGTAGTGTGGATTGCTTTCCAAAGCTTCAATATTTATCAGCAGTTAAATATTTTAGGTTTAAAGCAAATTGTGCATTTGCATACACCCCTTGAATCTGCACCCGCTTATGCCGAAACCCTCAGCGATGTCCCCAAACCTGCGTCTGAAACTATTGATGTTTTCGTTAAGCAGTGGGATTGGTCTTTTCGTTATCCAAATAATATTACTAGCAATCAACTGCATTTGCCGATCAATCGTAGCACTCGCTTAAATCTGCAAGCGCAGGATGTAATCCACGGTTTCTACGTCCCTGAGTTTCGCTTAAAGCAAGATATTATTCCAGGGCGCGACATTGATATTGTGCTAACACCCATTCGCCCAGGCAAATATCGGCTGAAAGATTCTCAATTTAGCGGTACTTACTTTGCCTTAATGGAAACCGATGTATACGTTGAATCTCTCGATCGATATAATCAGTGGCTCACGCAAACTGCTAATAGCGAACCAACTCCAGTAAATCAGGCAGTTGCCGAAAATATCCAACCACCAAAAACATTGTTTAATAGCGGCTGGTACACCGTCACACCTGCTCAACCTGGCATTGCCAATAAAAGGAAGCTAAATAATGACACATGATTTTAGTCAAGAGATTACCGGGGATCGAGAATCGAAAAATTACCAGAACCAGCAGGGTAATACTTGGCGACAATATTTCAGCTTCAACACCGATCATAAGGTGATTGGAATTCAGTACATGGTGATGACCTTCATTTTCTTCCTGATTGGCGGGCTATTGGCGATGCTGATTCGGGCTGAATTGCTCACCCCAGAATCGAATTTGGTCGATCGCCCGCTTTATAACGGTTTGTTCACCATGCACGGGACAATCATGATTTTCCTGTGGATCATTCCCTTTAATGCAGGTCTTTCTAACTACTTAGTACCACTAATGATTGGAGCGCGGGATATGGCTTTTCCTTTGCTCAACGCCATCTCTTTTTGGATTCTGCCACCCGCAGGTCTTTTACTACTATCTAGTTTCTTTTTACCAAACGGCACTGCACAATCTGGCTGGTGGTCTTATCCGCCAATTAGTCTGCAAATTCCAGGCGGTGAACTGATTAACGGTGAATTTATTTGGATAGTCAGCCTAGTTTTAATAGGCATCTCTTCAATCATGGGGGCTGTCAACTTTGTGACAACCATCTTTTGGATGCGGGCCCCAGGGATGACATTTTTTCGGATGCCTGTGTTCGTTTGGTCGGTTCTCAGCGCTCAGTTATTGCAACTGATTAATTTACCTGCCTTGACAGGTGCATTGGTACTGCTGTTGCTTGACCTATCCTTTGGTACACAATTCTTTAAACCGGATGGGAATGGCGATCCGATCATTTACCAGCATCTATTTTGGTTCTACTCTCACCCAGCAGTTTATATCATGGCACTACCAGCCTTCGGTATTTTTGCGGAGGTTCTGCCTGCATTTTCTCGCAATCCCCTATTTGGTTATCGTTCAGTGGCGATCGCCACCTTGGGTATTGCTGCAATCAGCATCTTCGTTTGGGTACATCACATGTTCACCAGTGCCACCCCTGGTTGGATGCGGATGACCTTCATGGCTACCTCAATGTTAGTTGCGATACCAACTGGTATTAAAGCCTTCGCTTGGACTGCCACCATCTGGAGAAGCAAGCTACATCTAGAGACACCAATGTTGTTTGCAATGGGAGGTGCAGCCATGTTTATTTTTGGTGGTGTTACTGGTGTAATGCTTGCTGCCACCCCATTTGATATCCACGTTAATAACACCTACTTTGTTGTGGGACACTTCCACTACATCGTTTTTAACACGATCACAATGGCAATTTTCGCGGCAATTTACTACTGGTTTCCCAAAATAACTGGAAGAATGTATGCCGAGGGTTGGGGTAAGTTGCATTTTTGGCTGACCTTTATTCCTGCCAATATTACCTTCTTCTCCATGCACCCATTAGGTTTACAAGGGATGCTACGCCGAGTTTCTTCTTATGATCCACAATATCAAGGATGGAACGTCATTGCTAGCCTGGCATCATTTTTACTAGGAGCATCCACGCTGCCTTTTATTGCTAACATAGTAGGCTCTTGGCTTTACGGGCCGAGGGCAGTTGATAATCCTTGGCACGCTACTGGATTAGAATGGACAACCTCTTCACCACCTCCGCGAGATAACTTTGAAGAGATTCCAATTGTCACAAGACCTCCTTATGACTACGGCAATCCAAAGTACTCAGTCATCGAAAATTCTGATAACAATGAGTGACTCAATTTTAGATTTTGGATTTTGGATTTTGGATTAACCTATCCACACCATTAATTCTGTAAAGAGTTAGACAAATTTAAATTACGAATTACGAATTACGAATTACGAATTATGCGTCGCACTCATATAGATGAAAGTCCAATCCGTTTTGATCTGTGGCGGCGACGCTTGCCAAATTGGTTACAGCGCTTCCTACCAAGTGGTGGCGGGAGTCATGAAGATCATCATGGTAAAGGAATGTTCGGATTTACCGTCTTCCTGCTGTCAGAAAGCATCATCTTTTTGAGTTTTATCTTTACTTATGTTGCTCTCCGGCTGAGTACTAATAACTGGCTACCACCCGGTATTTCGGGGCCAGAATTGTCTACAATTGTGGTTATTAATACGGTAGTATTACTTTCTAGTAGCTTTGTCATTCAACCAGCAGAAAATGCCCTCAAGCGTAATCAACTCAATAAATTTCGTTGGCTATGGTTAATAACGATCGCAATGGGAAGTTACTTCTTAGTTGGTCTACTAATTGAGTGGAAAAGTCTCGATTTCAAGATTACTACAGGGTTAGTTGGTTCGACATTTTACTTACTAACAGGCTTCCACGGTCTACACGTCTTGGCTGGTGTTGTGCTTCAGATAATTATGCTGATTCGCTCATTCATTCCAGGCAACTATGATAAAACTCATTTCGGGACAAGTGCGACTACTCTTTTTTGGCACTTTGTTGATGTAGTTTGGGTCTTTCTTTTCTCGCTGATCTATCTTTGGCGAACATAAAAAAATTCAGAAATCCCAGTATTTTAAGGAGTAATTTGATGAATTTATTCTTGCAAGAAATACCAGCCTCAGAACGCGCCCCAAAAACAATTCAAGAAACTCCAGCACCAGGTCAAGATCCACTAATCGCACGCGGATTACAAAAAGAGCAATATGCTGGCATTATTGGGCTAGCGATCGCTCTAATTGCTGCTGTCGGATTTTTTAGTCGCAGAGTTGAATACGCTATTGGATTTGCTGTGTTCCTCAGCGCTATTTTGATAGCTTTGTTTTTATTCATCTAGCAGAGCTTTCATTAATAAAACATTTTAATTTCACAAGATTTACAAAAAAAAGCAAACATACCAGGCGATTAGAAATCGCCGCTACACAAACGAAGTCCGCCTACGCGGACTCTTAGGAATTTGAAACCCGAAGATGTGTTTTTACACTCATTGAGATGCTCCCGGCTTAGTTTTCCCTATTCCCTTTCATGAGAGATTTTATGAACAGCCCAGTTTATCAAACTGTGATTGTCGGCGGTGGTTTTACGGGGCTATTTACAGCCTTACATTTAGCTCACGAACACTATCCTCGTTCTGTCATCTTGATTGATAAAGACGAGCGATTTTGCTTTAAGCCACTACTATATGAATATTTCGATGGTGAGATGGATACCTTTCAGGTAGTCCCGCGTTTTTCGGAATTACTTAAAGGTAGTGGTGTCATCTTTGTTCAAGATACAGTGCAATCGATAGACTTGCATCAACGGGAAGTCAAATTAGTATCTGGTAACTCTTATAATTACAGCAACTTAGTATTAGCTTTGGGCAGTGTTACTGGCTATCATCAAGTTGAAGGTGCTAAAGAATACGCCTTTCCTTTCTGGACGCAAGCAGATGCGATCGCTCTTGACAAACATTTACGTGACTGTTTACAAAGAGCAGTGCAAACTGAAGATTCGGAACAACGCCAAAAACTACTAACAGTAGTCATAGTTGGTGGTGGTGCAAGTGGTGTGGAAATGGCAGCAACCTTAGCTGATTTTCTCCCACATTGGTATAGCGCTTTGGGAGGAAATTCAAGTGAAATTCGTGTAGTACTGCTCAATCATGGTAAAGAAATCCTTGATGGCGATATAAATAACCCATTGCGTGAAATCGCCGAACGGGAATTGCAGAAACGTGCTGTACCAATAGAGATGATTGTGGAAGCCGAAGCTACTGCTATTGGTTCCAACTCAATTCAATATAAGCGTAACGAGCAAATTGAGACATTAGCCACACATACTACAGTTTGGACTGCTGGCACTTCTACCCATCCACTGATTAAAGATTTGCCAATTTCTAAAGAACACCGAGATCGTCGCGATCGCCCTTTAGTTACTCCCACCTTACAATTACTCGATTTCCCAGAAGTATTTGTCGGTGGTGATTGTGCAGCAGTTCAGGATAATTCCCTACCGCCTACGGCTCAAGTGGCTTATCAGCAAGGAGCCAATATTGCCCAGAATTTGAAAGCATTAGCGTTAGGAAAAGAACTCAAACCTGTTAAGGTTAACATCCGGGGAACCCTTTTGAAATTGGGGATAAATGATGCTGCTGCTAACCTTTTCAATGTTTTTGAAGTTGCAGGTGAAACCGCACATTTAATCCGTCAAGGCACTTATTTAACGCTATTACCAACAGCAATTCATGACTTCAAAGCCACCACTGAATGGGTGGATGAAGAGATTTTTCACCATCACCTTGACCCTCATGATGTCGGGAAAAAAGTGGTGCAAGCGGTGGAAATAGTCGGCGCAGGAGTTGTGGGTATTCTAGCTGCGAGAAAATTACTAAAAATGTTGGGAGATGGAGAGACTAGGGACTAGGGACTAGGGACTGGGGATTTGGGACTAGTCGTCTGTTCCATTAATTTTGCGGCGCTGCGAGATCCCCGACTTCTTCAAGAAGTCGGGGATCTGATCACGCTCATTGATCGTAATTAATGACATGAACCACTAGGAACTAGGGATTGATAAAAGGAGTGTTGATTGATGAATATGCTTAGTCAAACCGATGTACAGGTACAAAGAATTAGAGCTATTGGATTAACGGTTACAAGCTGCGATTGCTCTGTTGATTTCTACACGCAAGCACTTGGGTTTGAATTAGTTTCCGATATCACAGTTGAAGGACAAGATTACAGCGACTTACAAGGAATAACTGAGGCAAAAATTCGCATTATCACTTTACGGCTAGGTGATGAACTCATCGAGTTGATGGAGTATCTCAACATTACGGGAAAACCCATCCCAAAAGATTCTCAAAGTAATGACATCTGGTTTCAACATCTAGCAATTGTGGTGAGTGATATGGATCGCGCTTATGCACAAGTGTGTTTATTTCCGATTGAACCCATTTCAGTTGCACCACAGACAATCCTACCTGATAATGAAACATCTGGTGGTGTCCGCGCTTTTAAGTTTAAAGACCCTGATGGACATGATTTAGAGTTAATTTGGTTTCCTGCCGATAAAGGACAAGATAAATGGCATCAGAACACGAATCGCTTATTTTTGGGAATCGACCATAGTGCGATCGCTATTTCCAATACCGAGCAGAGTCTACACTTTTACCGCGACCTCCTGGGAATGCAAATTGATAGCCGCAGTCTCAACTGGCGTGCAACCCAATCTCGCTTGGATAATTTGCCAGGAGCCGAAGTCAAAATTACGGGCTTGCGACCTGTTCAAGGCGGCTTAGGGATTGAATTATTAGACTATATCGTGCCTTCCACAGCCCGTCTGATACCGAGTGACTGGAAAAGTTGCGATATTGCACATATACAAATTGAGCTTGTTGTCAATAATATTGAGCAGGCGGTAGAGATACTGCGGCAAAATGGAGTTCAGTTTGTATCATCGCGGATTGTACAGTTTACGGTTAGTGGAAGTTGCGATCGCAAGGGTTGTTTAGTTAAAGATCCTGACGGACACGCTATATTGCTTGTTACCAATACTTGAAGAAGAATTCAGAATTCAGAAGTCAGAATGGGCTAAACCTTAGCTATCCGCTAACAGGAATCAGAATCAATACTTCGGCTACGCTCAGTAACCATGAGTCGGGGATTCAGACCTGCGACTCATTGAAGACCACCAAATTAAAAATTTGGTGGGGGTGCAAAAACGCCGATTATTCATCCGCCAGTCGTACAGAATTCATTCTGAACGCGAAGAGCGTGCCGGAGGCATTATTCTGTTAGCGATAGCGGGGCGTTTAGCCCGTCCTGACTTCTGAATTCTGTTCGATAAATTCTCATAAATCAATAGTATGGGATTGTGCGACATAATCCTTAATAAATTAGTCATGCTTTTGTCACACTCTTATCACATTTTTGCAATAACTCTGTCAATATAACGTGTGATGCTATAGCTCTGGGTAAGCAATAGACTCGTTCTATAGCAAATCCACACACCAGAGTCGATCGAAGAGAATCACTATCAGGTACAAGTCCTCATAGCATGACTCTTCAAATCAAAATTGCAAAATCTCTCATAGTTTGGAAGGAATAAGAGAATGAATTGGAAAGTATTTGCTTTGATCCCTGCTCTGACTCTAGCTACTGCTTTGCCTGGTTACTCTTTAACCAATAAAAAAAGCCACAATCTGGCTGCCGCTACTCAGGTTGCACAAAATCCTCAGCAAGGCAACACCATGAAAAAGCCTAATGCTGTCCACAAGATTAATGCCAAGCACAAGTCTAATAATACAGCAGTTAAGCGTAGTAATGTACTCACAGTAGGTAGCAGGGGAGAAGCAGTCAAAACTGCTCAGAATGCTTTAAAGCAGCAAGGATTTTATACCGCAAATGTGAATGGTGTTTTTGATAACAAGACACGTTCAGCAGTGATCAAATTTCAAAGGTCTAAAGGATTAAGAGCAGACGGAATAGTTGGACGGCGGACTTTAGCATCTTTAAAATAAGATAATTTGCTTGACTTGTTCATTAGAGTTCAAGTCAACCTAAGTAGGTCGGCGCAATTAAAGCTAACTGGCTAAGGCTGTCATTTGTCATTGGTCATTAGTCATTAGTAAGGGTTTTAAGCCTATTTACGTTTCGTAACATACTTGGGTTTTTTCGCGCCAACTTACTTACTAAACAGCAGAGACTTTGATGCAGCTCGGCACAGAATAGGGCAAGCCGCGTCGTAGGGGCAATTCATGAATTGCCCCTACGATGGATCTGGTTTTTCCTGTCAATGCGTAAGTCCTAAATGTGTCAAAAAAGGATATCTCCGATGGGCTATGCCAATGTTGATGCTATGAAACGACTTCATGGCATGAGTTATTCATTACTACAGATGAAAATTCAGCACTGTTTTGGTGATTCAGTCGGATAGTTTTCATCGTCCAAAAATAAAAGCATCTAGCGAATATGCACCAGGGCCTAAAACCGCGATCGCAATTAGCATCACGCAGTACATAAACGCTTTTTCCCAACTTGGCGGTTCACCTTGTCCTAAAGCACCCTGATACTGTTCTTGAGGAATTAAGTATGGATCTTGGGCTACAAAAGGTTTACTTCCAGTGATGTGCAAATATATTGCAAAAATCATTGAGCAGAGAATGGGCAAAGTTGCTAAGAGTGTGAGGAATCCAATAATTAGAAAAATTCCGCCACCTAACATCGATGCAGCTGATAAAAAGCAAAGAAAGACAGGCGTTTTTAGAGACTCAGCCCACTGTCGAAGATGCGTTATCTTGGGATAGCCGTGTAATATAAACAACCAGCCAAGGCTAACTCTGAGAAGTAAAAGTGCCAATCCTGGAAATCCGTCAGGATACACAGGAGAAAGTGAACTTAACAAGTGTGGACTGAGCTGAGGAAAATTAAATGCAGCTAGGAAAAAAGCGATCGCTACACCAATCCCAAATCTATAAATCATTGTTGTACACCACGGTATTAAGGTCGATAACATATAACGAATGACCGGCTGTAATAAATAAGCGATTACTCTCCTTACCGCCGAAAGTCAGGTTAGTGGATGTCTCCGGTACAAGAATTTTTCCCAACTGAGTCCCGTCGGGGGCGTATATCTGCACGCTGTCTTGAGAACTAGTAAAAACGTTGCCGTACTTGTCCACCCGGAATCCATCAGGTTGTCCTGGATCGATGATTGCAAATACACGACCATTCTTTACATAGCGATGTCTACGACGGTCACTGAGCGAAGTCGAAGTGCGGTCTACGCCTACGCTCACAACCTCATACACGCAGATGTCATGAGGCCCGCCAGGAATATTAAACGCAGCTGTATCTGAAACATACAGTAGACTTTCGTCTGGACTGAAAGCCAGTCCGTTAGGACGCATCATGTCGGTTACTACAGGATAAATCTCGCTAGTTGCTGGATCAAATCGATATACGTAACTTCCCGGTTGTTCTTGTTCGCCACCGTAACCTTGATTTGGCTCGGTGATCCCATAAGGCGGATCGGTGAACCAAATTGTGCGATCGCTTTTCACTACCAAATCATTTGGACTGTTAAGGCGTTTGCCTTGGTAGCGATCGACTAAAACTTTCCACTCACCATTGTGTTCGCGTCGAATGATGGCACGCAAACCAGATGAACAAGCAACAAGACGGCCTTCCAAGTCACGGTAATTGCCACTTTGATAATCAGATGGATCGCGTAAGACACTCACATCGTCAGTAGGACTCCAACGTAACAGGCGATTGCCGTGAGCATCACTCCACACAACACTATTGTCCTCGTGAAAGTAAACAGGCCCCTCACTATGGATTGCACCGTTGGCTAGCTTTTGGAGTGAAGCATCTGGAGATACAATAGCACGCAGGCGATCGTCGTAAATCTCAATGGTTTTAACCATAATAATCTCCGCTTATTTAACTTGGTTACTGGCAATAAATACCAGGTTCAAGTTAATACCAAAAAACTTTAAAATTACACTTGTTTTTTTTCTTGATACATGATTAGCTTTAGCTATTCAATATAATTTTTCAGGTAATTTGTGTAAATATAATTATTATTGAATAACCTTTGATATACCTCAAACCATAGATATAGTTTATTAGTCTTAAAACAATATTTAAATTAATAATTTATGTTAATTTGCTAAAATGATTCTTTCTATTAAAAGTCTTTTTCTCTTACAGAAATAATAGGCATATCCAGAACCCTTGTAGAGACGTAGCACTGCTACGTCTCTACATTCATTTTCGGAGATGTTTATTGATTCTGACCGGAGGCGGAGCGTCTCCGGCTCCGCTCCTGTTAGCGGATAGCTAAGGTTTAGCCCATTCTGGATTCTGAATTCTTCTTCGATGCACTGGGTTATGTCAATCCATCTATGCCAAAGTTTTTCCCACTTTTCAGTTACAAATCTCAGTTAAAACAATTATTTTCCAAGTTTATCTATGTCCAAAGGCTGAATTTATCGTTCGGGATATATACCATTGATGAGTTGAAAAACTCAGAATCAGTGACATAAAGTAAAACGTGCAAGCAAAAATTATCTGAATATTTCTCAATTAATTAGCTTGGCATAAATTTTTCCTAATTTAAAACATAGAGAAATAGCTTATGGATCTTGGTCTTAAAGGTAAAGTCGCTGTAATTACCGGGGGTGATTCCGGCATTGGTAAAGCGACAGCTAAACTGCTAGCTCTTGAGGGTGCAAAGGTTACTATTGTCGATAAGACTTCAGAAAATCTTCAGCAGGCGGCTGAGGAATTGAGAGAGTTTGGAGAAATATTTCCGGTTCAAGCAGATTTAACCAAGCCCAAAGAAATTGAAGCTGCCAAAGAGCAAATTATTCAGCGTTTCGGAACAGTTCACATTCTTGTTCATGCGGCAGGAATCACAGGTGCTACAGGAGATTTCCTGGAACTGAGTGATGAAGAGTGGTATAAGACAATTGACGTTGACTTGATGGCGACGGTACGCACCTGTCGCACTTTTATCGGGGCGATGCGTAAAACTGGTTGGGGAAGAGTCATTCTCGTCAGTTCGGAAGATGCACTACAACCCTACCCAGAAGAGATACCTTACTGCGCTTGCAAAGCAGCTGTACTGAATCTTGCTAAAAACTTATCTAAAGCTTATGCAAAAGATGGCGTACTGGTAAATGCAGTTTCTCCTGCGTATATCGCCACCTCAATGACTGACGCAATGATGGAAAAGCGCTCAAAAGAATTGGGTGTCAGCTTTGATCAGGCAATTGACAGTTTTCTTGATGAACAGCGCCCTCACATCGAACTAAAACGACGTGGCAAACCCGAAGAAGTAGCGGCTGTGATTGCATTCCTTTGCTCTGAGCAATCAAGCTTTGTGGTGGGTTCTAACTACCGGGTAGATGGTGGCTCGGTTGCGAGTTTGTAAGGGAAGTGGATGTAGGGGAAATTAGCCTCAAGTTATAGCAGTCCTATTTGATTAGTGAAAAATATAGACAAGGAAACGAACCGCCAAGAACGCCAAGGAGAGGCAGCGCGGTCTTGGGGAGCCACTGCGGTCTTGGGGGTTTCCCCCATGAGCAAGTGGCGTGGTTTCCCCCATGAGCGACTGCCGTCGCAAAGGGAAGAAAAAAGGAATAAATATATAATTTTCACAAATGATTTAGGACTGTTATAGTAGCAAGCACTTCCAAAAAATCGGCGGTAATCCCGTCCTTTCAGGGCGTGTCCGCGATAGCCGCCCGCCGAGTTAGTCATTAATCATTGCTACTAGTGACTTAGATTTTTCCAAGGCAATTCAAGAAAATAGCGCAATGTAAAGCCTTTGGCATAGTTTGTCTAAGAGTATCGCGTTCACAAAAGCGTGTCGTCAGCCAAGCGATGTTAAGTAGCCGTGGGATCAGTTAATGCTCAATTCCGGCTGAAGTGCTGACTAAGAACTAGGTAGACTAACTAATAGGTTCAAGATAAAAATAATTTGCAACCTCCTGTATATATGACAAACATCACAGAACGCTACGACATTATCATCATCGGTACAGGAGCGGGTGGAGGTACACTGGCTCACCGCCTTGCACCCACAGGTAAAAAAATTCTAGTGCTAGAACGAGGCGACTTTTTGCCCAGAGAGAAAGCTAACTGGAGTCCACAAGAGGTCTATCAAAAACATCGTTATCATACAGATGAGGAATGGTACGACAAAGAAGGCAAAGCCTTTAAACCGCAGACAGGCTACTGGGTTGGCGGCAATACCAAACTCTATGGTGCGGCTCTGATTAGATTACGGGAACGAGATTTTGAAAGGGTAATTCACAAAGGAGGAATTTCTCCAGAATGGCCCTTGAAGTATCAAGACTTTGAGCCATACTACACCCAGGCAGAAAAGCTGTATGACGTGCATGGCAAAGAAGGAGAAGACCCCACTGAACCACCTCGTAGCGAACCATATCCCTATCCGCCAGTGAGTCATGAGCCGGATATGCAGTCTCTTGCTGATGGCATCCGCGAACTGGGCTATTACCCATTCCATCTACCACTGGGATTAAAACTTAATGAAAGCGATATCTCCGATGGGCTACGCCTACGCACCAAAAGTCCCTGTATTCGCTGCGATACTTTTGATGGATACCCCTGTTTAGTAGATGCAAAAGCCGATGCCGATGTCAACGCCATTCGTCCCACCCTCGAAATGTATGCGAATTTCACCCTCTTAACTAATGCCAAAGTCTTACGGCTGCATACCAGTGAGTCGGGACGAGAGGTGACAAGTGTAGAAACTGAAATTGCCGGAGAGCGGCATTGGTTTGCAGGTGATATTGTGGTTGTTGCCTGTGGCTCTATCAACTCGGCTGCCTTGCTTTTACGATCTGCTAACGATAAGCATCCCAATGGATTAGCAAACAGTTCGGATCAGGTAGGGCGGAATTTTATGAAACAGTTGGAAACAGCTATAGTTTCCATACATCTAGAGGTAAATCGCGCCAACTTTCAAAAAACGATCGCTGTCAATGATTTTTATTGGGGAGAGCCGGATTTTCCTTATCCGATGGGGATGGTGCAGAATACCGGCAATGTCCTAGCTGATATGATTCCCGCAGAAGCGCCGCCGCTTATGGCTCCCTTTGTGAAACTGATTCCTCATTTTGAGCGCCATTTACTGGCTGAAAGATCGGTTGGCTGGTGGTTACAGACAGAAGATTTACCAGATCCAAATAATCGGGTTCGGGTAGTGGGTGATAAAATTCACGTTGACTATACACTAAATAATACCGAATCAGGCGATCGCTTAATTCACCGTTGGACATCTGTACTAAAATCAATTCCTCACTCCGCTAAACACGTTTTACCATTTAGTATTTATCCCCGCACTCAGTTACCTCAAGAAGCTGTTGGCCATCAATGCGGTACTTGTCGATTTGGCACAGATCCGAAAACCTCAGTCCTTGACATCAATTGCCGTACTCATGATGTCGATAATCTCTATGTGGTAGATAGCAGTTTCTTTCCCTCAAATTCGGGTGCTAACCCGACATTAACGATTATGGCCAATGCGTTGCGCGTTGGCGATCTCATTGCTGAACGCTTGAAATCAAAAGGAAGAATATTATGACAAACGATGAACAGCAAATTAAACAACAAGAGCAAGCAGAGATTCAATCTCAACAAATCGGCTCAGATGCAACGGATTCTCATCCCATAGCTACAAGTTTAGGTGCTGTGGGAGGTGGCGTAGCAGGAGCCGCACTCGGTCGTTCAATTGGTGGTAAAGTTGGTGCTGCGATCGGTGGGGTTGCAGGAGCGATCGCTGGTGGTGTTGCAGGTAATCAGCTAGCAGGGTATGCTGAGGAATTTATTGAAGAACTCCAGCCGACGATTGGATTGAGATTAGGAGCCGATCGCCAACCAGTTGAACTACCTCGTCACTACACTTGGGAAGAACTACAAGCACTGTCAAAACCCCAAGGTGGAGAAATTCAACTCAATATGGCTTAGTCTACCATTAAAAACCCTTTGTGACGCTTCTCAATGTCGATAAACAAGGTGGGCATGGGATTGGTTATAGCCATACTGCTGAATTGGCAAAAATTTTGATTGATTTTTTATCCTAATTTAACGTGAGTTCAACGGATTAAAAAAAAACGGCAGTAGGTAGTGCAGAAAAATCTTTTGGGTAAATGTAAATCGAGAGTTTTTTAGGTAAATATAGCTTTTCCTAATCAGATGAGGTACGTCATAGCCCAATACGGTTCAGTTAAGGGTAAAAACTAAAAGTTGTGTAGGTTGGGTTGAGGAACGAAACCCAACATTATTAACCATTTGTTGGGTTTCGCTATTGCTCAACCCAACCTACTATTTTTCTTAACTGAACCGTATTGCGTCATAGCCCCCTATCGAAGAGCGGGGAGGGGGTTGGGGGTGGGGTTTTTGTACCTCACTCAACTGGGAACCGCTATAAGTGAAGTGTAAACAGTTAAACCCGCCCTGCTCTTTATTGTTATGAATCCCATATTCCGCACTTCAAAATGTATTATCTTAATTTTCAAGAAATATTCCTAATAATGTTCAAATCATTAAGTATTAATATTGAAAATCATTAGTGATTTATGTTTTTGATTTAACCATTGTTAGGCAGATTTGAGAAATCTACGCATATTACATGATGAAGTGCGGAAAGTCGGATGAATCCAATGCCACAGTTTTAACTGATAAGGTAATGACAAACTCTGTCCCTTGTCCCAGTACAGAAGTGCAGTTCAGATTACCACCATGAGTTTCTTCGACAATTTGCCGAGCGATCGCCAACCCCAACCCAGTCCCTTTACCAACAATTTTTGTAGTAAATAAATGGTCAAATATTTTTTCTTTTACTTCTTCGCTCATCCCTTTTCCATTATCAGCAATAGCAATTTTAACTAGATGATTTTCGACTGAGGTTGTAATTGTAATTTGGTTAGGATTTTCTTGAATCTCTGCCAAAGTCCGCCCAGGATTTGACTCATCTAAAGCATCAATTGCATTTGCCAAAATATTCATAAATACCTGATTTAGTTGCCCTGGAAAACATTCGATTTGAGGTAAATTACCGTAATTTGTGACAACTTCAATGGCAGGACGTAGTTCATTAGCCTTCAGACGATGTTTTAAAATTAAAATTGTGCTATCAATGCCTTGGTGGATATTGAAAGGCACTTTGTAGTCTTGATCGGCACGAGAGAAAGTTCTTAAACTGGTACTGATTTTTTTTAACCTGTCGCACGCCATAGACATTGAATCAATCATCTTAGGCAAGTCTTCTAAGCTATAATCTAAGTCAATTTCGGCCGCATGATTGATAATTTGATCGCTTGCATTAGGCACGCTTTCTTGATAAAGTTTTAAGTGTTCAACAATATCATTAACAGTTGGTTGAGCTTGTTTGAGACTGGCTGCAATAAAACCGAGGGGATTATTCATTTCGTGAGCTACACCAGCAACTAAGTTACCCAGTGCAGACATCTTTTCATTTTGAACTATTTGTAATTGGGCATTTTGTAGATCGTTTAGCGCTTGTTGCAAATCAAGTGATTTTTGTTGTAAAGTAAGTTCTGCTTGTTTGCGTAAGCGAAGCTCGTCGTAGACATCGCTAACATCAATTACCACCCCATCCCATAAGATTGCACCATCGGCTTGTCGCTCTGGCCGAGCCGCAGATTGAATCCATTTTACGGTTCCTGAAGGTAGGATAATGCGCCATTCTCGCTCAAATGGTGTCAGAGTTTGGGCAGAGTAAGCGATCGCTTGTGCAATAGCTGGTTGATCGTCAGGATGATTCATAGCGTATAGGCTGTGTATTCCTGACATTACCAACTCTGGCTCTAACCCATACAATTCCAAACAGCCAGAGCTAACGTAGGGTGTTGAAGTTGAGCCGTCAGCCGCCAAACGGAATTGGTACACCATCCCAGGAATATTATTCGCCAAATTTTGGAAGCGGATTTCACTAGCTTGTAATTTTGCGAGAGATTGCGTCAACTGTTGAGCATAGTTTTGGGAATTTCGATAAAGTCGGGCATTTACCAGAGAAATTGCCGCTTGAGCGCAAAGCAAGTTCAGCAGTTCGACGCGATCGCTTGTAAAGGCTCCAGTTGTCAGGTTATTTTCTAGATATAATATGCCCAGCAACTTCCCCTGATGTGATATCGGGCTGCACAAGATGCTTTTGGGCTGCTGTTGCTGAATATAAGGATCGTTGATGAATTGGGGATGCACTGTGGCATCAATAATTACCGTTGGTTTTAAGCTGCGTTTGACGGTATTAATTAAGCCAACTGGCACATCTTGAGAGTCTTCAATGGGCTGTGGATTCAGCAACCTTGGGTAAAAATCAACATGAGTAATTCTCTTGCTTTCTACAGATGGGACACCAAGAGAAAGCTGCGCTAACGCCTGAATTAGCAAACGCTCTGATTCCAAAAGCATGAATACACACTTATCTGCTCCAGCATTTTCAATGACGATATGCAGCAATACTGAAAGCAGTTTTTCGAGTTCGATTTCGCCAGATAGGGTTTGGGAAGCTTTGAGAATAGTAGCTAAATCTAGAGCAGCAGAAATGCTGCTACTACTGGAATTGACAGAACTGGTGGAGGTGACACTCCCCAAGGCGAAGATAGTTTCGTTAGTTGAGAGAGGAGATGTCTTTTGCTGAAGAATGGGGGCGAGTAATTGGGGATAGCGTTTTTCTAGATCGACGACTTTGGCTTTCGCACCCCAACGAGCATAACCATAGTAGGCTTGAGTCATGTATGACTGAGCAATCTGCTCTTTGCCCCAGTCTAGGTAGAATTTGGCGGCTAATTCATTGGCTAGTGCTTCTTCTTGAATATAGCCTTGTTCTTTGGCTCCAATGATGGCGCGATCGTAACATTCAATTGCTTCTGCCCGATTGCCCAAGACTCGATACCGCTCGGCTTCCACCAAATCAAATTTGTGTCGAAAATTCATTGGTGCATGGGCAGCCCAGTAGTTGAGTTTTTCTTGGTTGGCAGTAATGTATTCTTTCATTTGCTGCTGCTCTAGGGCTGAGAGTTGCTCAAACAATGCTAGTTGGGCTAAAGAATCATAGAAATGAAAGATGGGTACATATAAAAAAGCAAGGATAGCATCTAAATATTGTCTCGCTTGCCCAGCCTGTTCTACGGCTTGTTCAAACTCGGAAAACAGATACGATAAAACTAGTTTGTTAATCCACAGCAATGCTAATCCAGTGCGATCGCCTGCTGCTTCATGTAATGGAAGTTGATGCTGTTCATTGTAGGCTGTACCGCTCAACACTACAACGTTATCTGCATCTCCCATTAAATTCAGCAAAATTTGTCGAATCAATTGGGAATAGTTCAAAGTTAGATTTTGCTTGAGGTGCTTGAGCGCTTCGCAATAGCTAGCAACTTCCGGCTCTAGCTGTGTTAAATTCTGTCCGGCAAAATAGGAGTAAAAACCGTAGTTAAACGCAGAGTAACCCGCGAAAGCCAAATCGCCTACATCTAAACAACTACAATAGGCAGTCTGCAAGGGTTGTAATAACTCACGCAGGTGTATTTTCCAATGCCTTGTGTATAAATAGACTAGTAATAAAGTTTTCCCTTTCAATTCGGAATTTTGATAACGCGATCGCAGATCGAGGGCTAACTGACCGAATTCATAACCTAATTCAACGTTTTGGAATACACCACACATCAATATTCCATAAGAGACATAGCTAAAGCTCGAGGTTGATTCATTACCATAGACGACAGATAAATAAACCTTTTTTAAAATCACCAGTAAATAGAGCAGTGGTTGATACAGATAAGCACAGGGTGCTACTGATGTCAAAATTCGAGCCGCCGCCAGAATGTTTGCATCCCTAGCTTCGCTGAGGTTGAGCAACTCGGCAGGAAGCCGCTCTCCAATCACATCTAAGACGGTACTAAAGGCAGTTGCCACGTCGTCCTGGGTGGGTAATGCGGGTAGTTCCACTCCCAATTGCTTTAAAATGGCAAGTGCTGCTGCGATCGCTTCGGCAAACTGACCCTGAGCAGTCAATACCTCAATTTTTACCTCATAGACGCTGATTTTATCTAATGGAGTTTTGGCGTGATTTAGGACAAGATGGGCATTGGCTGCCATCTCCTCTAAATCACCGCTTAGATAGGCGGTTTCTGTGGCAACTTGATGAAGTGCTAGGGTTAACTCATACTGATGTTCCCAACTGTTTTGAGCGAGTAGCCCAATGCCCACCTGGGCATATTTGCAGGCGGCAGTGTAGGCGATCGCCGCCTTAGCCTTGCGGCTTGCCATCAGGTTAAATTGCGCTAATGCTTGACGTTCTGCGGGTTGGGCAATCAATTCAGCCGCAACGTTAAGTTGACTGACAATTTCAAAAATCCTTTCTTCCCGGTTGCTTTCGGGGATATTACTCAGGAGCAACTGGCCAATTTTTAGATGAGTTGCCTGTTTTTGCTCCTCTGGGATGAGAGAATATGCCGCTTGTTGGACGCGATCGTGCAAGAATGTGTAAACACAGAAACTAGAATCCAGAATCCCCAAGTCAGAAGCAATAACAGATTCTTCTGACTCTTGATAAAACTTATAGACATCACAGTGTGGTAAGATTAACCCTTCTTGCAACGCTTTCCACAAAACTGCTGCTGTTTGGGTTTGAGACTGTTCAAAAGCGATCGCCAATGTCGCCAAATCAAACTGATTACCGATACAGGCTGCCAATTTTAGAACTTCCTGAGTTTCGAGCGGCAACTTTTGTAGTTGAATTGCCATAAACTCAACGACATCATCCATTAAAGAAAGCGATTTCTGAAGACAAGCCGCCGTGCGTCTGGGTGCTTGCACCACATCACAATGCCAAAAACCTGTATCCCAATCAAAGGTAATTCGTCCGTCTTCATATAATGCCTTGAGAAACTGGGTTGTAAAAAACGGATTGCCTTTGGCTTTTTGATAAACTAGCTCGGTTAACGGCTGGGCAACTTCTGTTGAATAACTCAATGTATCAGCAATCAAACGATTCACATCTGTTTGACTCAAAGGAGCTAATGTAATAGTGCTGACAGTGACTCCCTTCTCAATCTCTTCCAGGGCTACCATTAACGGATGAGCCGCAAACACTTCGTTATCACGATATGCACCAATAATCAACAGATAACCCTTTAAGGTTTCACCCATCAACAGCCTCATCAAATTGAGAGATGCCAAATCTACCCATTGTAAATCGTCGAGGAACACTACTAACGGATGCTCTCTTGTAGCGAATACTTGAATAAATTTCACAAACAGCAGATTGAAGCGGTTCTGTGCAGCACTACCCGATAATTTTGGTACTGGTGGTTGCGTGCCAATAATCCGTTCTAATTCTGGAATCACTTCAATTATCACCTGTCCACTCTCAGAGATTGCGGACAGAATTTTGTTTCGCCACTGTTCCAACTGGGTGTCACTTTCGGTGAGTAACTGTCCCATCAAGTCTCGGAAAGCTTGCACAAAAGCAGACAGGGGAATATTGTGGTTGAACTGGTCATACTTCCCTTTGATGAAGTAGCCGTTCCAGCGAACGATGACCTTATGCACTTCATTTACCACGGCAGTTTTACCAATGCCAGAGAAGCCAGCCACCAGCATCATTTCTACTGCACCATTGGCAACCCGCCCAAATACCTCCAGTAAGCTTTCTATTTCTTGCTCCCGTCCGTAGAGTTTTTCTCTTATGAGAAAGCGATCGCTGATATCGCGTTGTCCTAAATCAAACCAAGTATGTTTGCCTGTTTCTCGCCATTGTTCTAAGCAGAACACTAAGTCATATTTGAGTCCCGTCGCACTCTGGTAGCGGTCTTCGGCATTCTTTGCCATCAACTTGCAAACGATCTCTCCCAACATCAAGGGGATTTCGGAGTTGAGATTACAGATAGAGTCAGGCTGTTTGGCGATATGACAATGTAACAACTCCATCGGATTGTGAGATGTAAAAGGCAGTTGTCCACTCAGTAGTTCAAAGAAAGTCACGCCTAATGAATAAAAGTCGCTGCGGTAGTCAATGCCTCGGTTCATCCGTCCAGTTTGCTCTGGCGACAAATACGCTAGGGTTCCCTCCAGTCCGTTAGGACTTTGGATTTCTTGGGTTTCTCGTGGTAGCAGTGAGGCAATACTGAAGTCAATTAGCTTAATTTTTCTGGTTTCAGGATGAATCAGGATGTTAGCTGGCTTGATATCTTTGTGAATGACGCGCTGTTGATGCAACTGGTGTAAAGTGTCTATCAGGTGCAAGGCAATGGGAAGGAATTCCTCTAAGTTCAATGGTCGTCTTTGGGTAAACTGCCGCAAGGAGATGCCACCAAAGTCTTCCATAACTAGGGCATAGCCATTGTGATGGGGTTCTAGGCTGTAGGGTTTAATGATGCTGGAAATATCTAGGTTTTTAGCGATCGCATATTGGTTGCGAAACTGGACTAATTCGCTAAAACTTGGATATTCTCGTTTTAAGAGCTTGATGACGACTGGTTGGCGATCGCATTCTCGTTCTGCCCGATACACTTGAGTCCGAGAACCAGAATAAAGTTGCTCTATAATTTGGTAGCCAGCGATCCTTACAGTTCCATCAACTTTTGCGCTCATAAATTTCTACCAGAATTCCTTGTCTAATGCTAGAATTCCCCAGACAATATCTTCCTTAACTTATATCTTGCACAAGTATCAAAAACAACTATAGTTTATTGAGTATTGGGCATTGGCATAAGTCTTGGAACTCCTCCATTAATGTTAAATGAGGGGCTGCATCCGCAGCAAAGCTGGTAAATCCAGAGAAACGAGGTTTTGATAAGCTTGATCCATAACACGCTTGCCCCTAAGAAAGCCTGTATTCGCTCCGGGACAGATGTACCTGAGAGTTTCTGGTGTAAAATGTTCCAATAACAACTGAACACTGTTGATTTGTCGTGGCCAGTGAAAGGTTTTAGTTATCCGTAATGGTACTGCTTTACCCATCTGATTAGGAACTAAATGGCGACCAGAAAACAATATACCTCCAAGCTTACTGTAATATAGGCAAGATGAGCCGGGAGAATGACCTGGTGTCCAAATAACTTTGACTGTCGCATCGAGAATAAATTCTTGACTAAAGGTAGTTACGGTTAAGCCTGGTAATAAATAAGCTTCTTGTTCTTGCATCAAGACTTCGCAGCCCAAGGCTTTCTGAATTTCAGCAGTTTTGCCAATAGCACCTCGATGGGTGAGAAATAACCAACGCACGCCTCCATGCGCTGCTAAAAAATCTTGATTTGTTTGGTCTAAAGCAGGGCAATCTATGAGGATATTGCCTTCATTTCTTACAATAAAATAAGAGGTTCCCCCTAATGTGTCCCGATTGGGTGGAAAAGCAAAGATGCTATCTTGTGCAAAGTCCGATTGCAAGGAACTTCCGCTAGGAATTTCTTGAGGAAAGACAGCCCGTGGTGGCTTAATTGTATGACTTGGCTGTTGAGGTAAAGGGCACATAATCAAAGAACCGGAACTGAGGAGTTGTGGACAATCTGGTTACAGTGGGGAGATTCTAAAAGAGGCAAGGGGGCAGGGGGAGCAGGGGAGGCAGGGGGAGAAGAACTATTAATTATTGTCCAATTCCCAATTCCCAATTCCCAATGCCTCTTCGTCGAACTGTTAACTGTCTGAAAAAATTGGGATTTGAGGTCTGCCTCGTAGTTAATGCTATGGTGCTGAAGCTACTGGTGGGGCGTTTTGTCAAAATTACTGAAGATAACATGGCATTTTGGTTTCTGTTTATCCTCCTACTGGGGCTAGCTACTTATCTAATGGTGCAGCACAGCGTCGCTCACATCACTCGAACGCCAGTATGGTTGTTGTGGCTGGTTTTAATGACACCAGCATTGCTGTTAAGTGGATGGACGCTGATATATGGAGCGAAACAACCTCCGCCACCAACGCTGATTGTTTCGTCATTATTTGTCTGCACAGTGTTGTACTGGATATTGTTTCTAAGTGGGCGACAAGTGCCAAGAGATACACAAACAGAAGTTCCAGCCCAAGCCTCAGAATCACAGCCAGTTATTCAGCCTACCCCAGAACCACTAGTGCGTCCCATTGAGCCAACAGAAGAAACTCAACTGCGAAATTGTTTTCCTTGGTCTGTATATTACGTTCAAAATATTGAGTATCGACCACAAGCTGTAATTTGCCGTGGTCAGTTGCGAACCAAAGCCAGCAACGCCTACCAGCAGATTAAGACTAATATTGAAGCACAATTTGGCGATCGCTTCGTGTTGATCTTTCAAGAAGGTTTAAATGACAAACCTTTCTTTGTACTGGTTCCTAATATTCAGGCTGCTAAAGACAAAAATACACCACGACGCGACCAAGAACGCTTAACTCGACCAGGATTAGCACTACTACTACTAGTAGCTACCTTGATAACTACTACCTTGGTGGGAGTGGGAATTTCTGGTGTTTCTCTTCCGCCTCTATGGAAAATTGGCTCTTTTTTCAAAGTTCTATCTAACCCAGATGTCCTATTCAAAGGATTACCTTATGCTTTAGGGTTAATGACTATTTTGGGTATTCACGAACTTGGGCATTATTTGACGGCTAAATTCTACAAAATTCGCTCGACGTTGCCTTACTTTATTCCAATGCCTTTCTTTTTGGGAACTTTTGGTGCATTTATTCAGATGCGTAGTCCCATTCCTAACCGCAAAGCATTATTTGACATTAGTATTGCTGGGCCACTTGCAGGCTTTGTTGTTACCTTGCCATTACTAATATGGGGCTTGGCTCATTCTGACGTGGTTCCCCTGATTGAAGAAAAAACCCGATTTTTGAATCCTGATGCCCTTAATCCCAAATATTCCATCTTACTAGCGCTACTATCGAAGCTAGCTTTGGGAAGTCAGTTAACAGCAAAATCAGCCCTTGATTTGCATCCAGTTGCAGTGGCTGGTTTTATCGGACTAATTGTGACGGCGTTAAATTTAATGCCTGTGGGACAACTAGATGGGGGTCACATTGTCCATGCAATGTTTGGACAACGAGTTGCGATTATAGTTGGTCAAGTGGCTCGCCTCCTTTTGCTATTACTTTCGTTAATCCGAGAAGAATTTTTGATGTGGGCGATTATCTTATTATTTATGCCGTTGATTGATGAGCCTGCACTGAATGATGTCACTGAATTGGATAACAAACGTGATATTTGGGGATTACTGGCAATGGCTTTGTTGATTGTAATTATTTTGCCATTACCGCAAGCGATCGCTAACTTTTTGCAAATTTAAAAAGTCTCAACGCAGCAAGAAAAATTTAGATATATTTTTCCCAACTATGGAATATTAACCATAGCTTGGTGTTTTTTATTGAAATAGACTCCTGAATTCTTCTTTAATAATTTCAAGGTTCAATATTAACTGGTTTTTTATAAAATCCCATGCTTCAATATGGAAGCAATAAATGAGAAATAAGGAACTATGCCACAGAAAGCAGCAGCTTTAAAGTTTGTGATTTTACTTGGTTTTGTTAGCCTTTGTGCTGATGCAACTTATGAAGGCGCACGTAGTATTACGGGGGCTTATCTGCAAGTTTTAGGAGCTAGCGGTACTGTGGTAGATGCGATCGCAGCGCTAATATTCGGATATCTATTTGACCGGACTGGTATTTCTATTCTGATAGTTGCAGCTTTCCTTTCATCCCTATTTGCGCCATTGGTATTTTTAGGAAACACCCAACTTGCTCTTTTAGGGATAGCATTTTGGGGTATAGGGATGGGAGCGCAAGAATCAATTTTGAAAGCTGCGATGCCTGCGGCGGGCTACGCCTACGCTGGGATGGTTCCAAAAAACAAGCGTGCTACAGCTTATGGAATTTTTAGCACTGGCTATGGTTTATCCTGGTTTTTAGGTAGCGCTTTAATGGGCATTTTATACGATCGCTCAATTACTGCCCTAATTGTCTTTTCATCCACAACTCAACTGCTAGCAATTCCTTTTTTTGTTTGGGTGAAATTGCACGTTAATACCTCAAGCAGCCTGCCAGAAGCAATTACTAGCCAGGACACAGTTTAGCGATCGGCTTTGATTATTGAACATGACTTGCGTAGGCTGGGAGTAGGGAATAGGGACTTGTACTGAGCGACTTGTGCCGAGCGAAGCCGAGTTAAGCCGAAGTAGTGGGGAGTAGAGAACAAGTCTTTTCGATTGGTACTTAATTTGTTCAAAAATCAAATAGGAGTCCTACAGGTAGGGGCAATTCATGAATTGCCCCTAAGCGCGTATAGTTTTGCGTAAGTCTACAACTTAACTCGATACTGAATTAGCCGCCTCGGAAGCCTTCGCAGCAGGTGGAAAACCACCCATACGAATCTCAGAAGTGAAGGAAGTAATACTAAATCCCCCAAAACTCTTGAGGACATTTACCCGCATTCGTAAATTGGGGCTAGCAAACCACAGGCGTTCTTCTAACCAGATATTTTCATCTTCTATAGTTAGAATCAAAGCACCATCACTGTCAAATTTATAGTGTCCAGCAACTGGAGTTTTCTTAGCATCAACTATTTCCCGCAGTAACTTGCCTTCAGACGGATTATCTGCATCGGGTACTGAAACTAACACAGTTGAACCACTATGTTTTGTTTGATCCTTATCCATTGTGCCATTCCAGTTAATTTTGATAGCACAGGAGGCGGAACTGGGATTAATTTCGTACTGTTGACACAGTTTGATCGCTTCTGGATCATCTACTGCCAACGTCTCAATGATGATGTCTGACTTACTATTTTCAGATTCATTCAAAGCCAAATGTTGACTAGTCCGATGAGAAAACCATTTACCAGTACTTAACTGAAAAAACTCTTCAATATTCATGAATGAAATTACCCTGCATCAAAATGCTAAAATTCCCACTTAATTATTAAAAGGTAGCAGGAGGCTCTAATATTATTAAGCTTGATTGCCTATTTCCTCAAGCTTCTTGAGGCCAATTCTGGCTGCCTCAGCAACGTTGAAATGATTGTCTTTTTCTAAGTATTTTAAAGCTGAGACACTCTTGGGAGTAGGGAGATTACCCAAAGCTTCTGCTAAACGCTGTCTGACTAACCAATCATCTGATTGGGCAAAGCGTAGAATCTGATCGACAGACTCAATATCTTTAATTTCTCCAAGCGCAGAAATTGCAGCTTGTTGCAAGACTACTTCTTTGCTATCCAATGCCTGAAGAAGAAGTTGACGGGCACGGGGATCTTTAATGTTACCTAGAGAAACGGCTGCACTAAAGCGTACTAGCCAGTCAGTATCTTCATAAAACGCCCGTGAAAGCACTTCAAAGGCTCTGGCATCACCCAAATATCCTAAAGCACCGGCGGCATCAGCGCGTATACCATAATCAGGGTCATTTTCGAGAATTCTGACCAAAATTGAATAACATTCTGGCGTTGGCTTGATTCCAAGGGCAAATATTGCCATCGATCGCAGTTGCAAAGATTCGTCGTTTAGTACCTTTTTAATTAAAGGGACTGCATCTTCAGGAGCAACATTCCGCAGATTAGCAAGAGCTACCATGCGATCGCGTAAGTTCGGACTTTCTAACTGAGTAGAAATTTCTTCTAAGCTGAGAGCTGTCATGTAGTTCAAAGCGTTTTCTTTACTTATCTTAATTTACCTGATCCTTTCATCAGGCTGTCACCATCGTGAAGTAGGAGTTTGGCGACTTTACAAAATGGCTAAATTATGAGTGAACAATAAACAAATGTTACAAGAGGCGGTAGGGGGAAGGACAATACGGTTCGGTTAAGGGAAGAGACGCGATTTATCGCCGTTAAGACAAAGGACTGATTATTGTCTTGACGGCGATTTATCGCGTCTTTGCGATCTATAACTTTTCCTAATAAAATGAGGTACATTATAGCCCCCTATCGAAGAGCGGGGAGGGGGTTGGGTTTTTGTACTTCACTCAACTGGGAACCGCTATATAACTTTTATCAAAAAACCTTATCGGAACTGTATTGGAACCACATTGGTTTTTACGATACCTTTCCTGCGGAACGCTAACCCACTTTCAAAGCAATTTTAAGAATATATTTGGCAATATACTGCTTTTTAAAGAACCCGACTATTTGTAGAAATCTGGTTCAACCTATATATTTTAGACTAGTTTTGAGAACGGAGAGGGGGGGATTCGAACCCCCGTTAAGTTCCCCTAAACAGACTTTCCAGGTCTGCGCCTTAAACCGCTCGGCCACCTCTCCAGGTGCCACAAGTTACGATCATACTATAGAATCCCATAAAATGCAAAGATAAAGAAAGATATTCTTAGATTGAATCTGAAAGTCCTAATTCCACAACACAAATCCAGATGTCCCGTACATACACAATTAGAGTTCGCGATCGCGCCACTGGCAAAACATACACCCTACAAGTGCCAGAAGACCGCTACATCCTGCACACTGCCGAAAAACAAGGGGTAGAACTACCGTTTTCCTGCCGCAACGGGGCTTGCACCGCTTGTGCTGTGAGGGTATTGTCAGGAGAAATTTATCAACCAGAGGCGATCGGATTGTCGCCAGATTTACGTCAGCAAGGTTATGCCCTTTTGTGTGTGAGTTATCCCCGTTCTGACTTGGAAGTAGAAACACAAGACGAAGATGAAGTTTACGAACTCCAGTTTGGACGCTATTTTGCTAAGGGGAAAGTTAAAGCGGGTTTACCGTTAGATGAGGAATAGACAATTGAAGAAGGCAGGGAGCAGGGGGCAGGGAGCAGGGGGCAGGGGACAGAGGGTAGGGGGTAGGAGGTTCTGCTTGCTAGGCGCAGCAGGGGGCATAGGAGAATTTGTGATGGTTGTGAGTCTTGGTAACTGGGTACAAAAAATAGCCATTTTGGTTTGTTTATTGCTCTTGGTGAGTTGCCAAAGTAAAAACCAACTGCCAAATAATGAGGCTCAGGTGAAAGTAGCGCGGGTAGTTAGTGGGCAAAGTTTGGAAGTGTTAGGCATGGCTGAACAACCAAATTTGATTTCTCAAGTGCGGTTAGTTGGCGTTGATGCACCAGATTTGCGACAAAGACCTTGGGGGGAAGCAGCAAAAGAACAGTTAGAGAATCTAATTGGTGGTGCAGAAGAATCGGTCAAACTGGAGTTTGATTTAGAAGCAAAAGACAAAATCGGGCGAACTCTAGCTTATGTATGGAAAAATAAAGTGTTGTTGAATGAAGAATTAGTTAAACAAGGCAATGCAATGTTTGTTGGGCGATCGCCTAACCACAAATATGACCAGCGTTTAGAACGTGCCCAACAATGGGCTAGACTCATGGGCCAAGGAATCTGGAACCCAGAAAAACCCATGCGCCTCACTCCCGCCGAGTTTCGCCGCCAAAATCTTTGAGGAGTGGGGAGTGGGGGATGTGGTTCGACTTCGCTCACCAACCGGGAGATGAGGGAGATTAGCGCTCTTCTATTACTCTCGTTAAATAAAAATTCAGAACCCTTGATTTTTAAGGCTTTGATAAATTTACGAGTAGGTTGGGTTGAGGGACGAAACCCAACACGAAAAACCCTTGGTTTTGTTGGGTTTCACTAAAGTTCAACCCAACCTACATTTTTTCTTTCATCAGAGTCATAAAAGAGCGTTAGGGAGCAGGGGAAGAAGAATTAATAACCAATGACAAATGACCAATGACAAATGACAAATGACCAGTGACAAATGACAAATGACAAATATACAAATTTTTCTAGATATTGCTACAGAAGCAGCCTTAGCTGCTGGTGCTATTTTGCAAGGTTACTTGGGTAAGTTAGAAGACGCAATTATTGAAAAAGGTCGCCCTGGTGATTTAGTCACGGCTGCTGATAAAGCCTCAGAAGAGTTGATTTTAGAAATTTTGCGTCGCCACTTTCCTGATCACTCTATCCTCGCTGAAGAATCAGGCAAATTAGGTGATCAAGAGAATCAATACCTCTGGGCAATAGATCCTCTAGATGGCACAACTAACTACGCCCATCAATACCCGTTTTTTGCAGTTTCTATTGGGCTGTTAATTAATGGTGTTCCAGAAGTTGGTGTAATTTATGACCCATTCCACAATGAGCTATTCAGTGCAGCTGCTGGTTTGGGAGCAACGCGAAATCGCCGCCCTATTAAGGTTTCGGTAACATCTGAACTGAGTAAAAGCCTACTAGTGACTGGTTTTGCCTACGATCGCCGTGAAACCTCTGATAACAACTACGCAGAATTTAGTCACCTCACCCATCTTACGCAAGGGGTTAGACGTAGCGGTTCAGCATCGCTAGATTTGGCTTATGTTGCCTGTGGACGTGTCGATGGTTACTGGGAACGAGGGCTTTCTCCTTGGGATATTGCCGCCGGGATAATTTTGTTACAAGAAGCTGGGGGCAAAGTCACCGCATACAATGGCACTCCTGTCAAAATTGAGTCAGGTAGAATTCTGGCCACAAATGGTTATATTCACGACTCCCTCAGTAACGAACTGTTACAGGTTCCGCCACTATCAGCCTGGGTATAGCACGTGGGAGTGGGGGCAGTACCGTTCGGTTAAGGAATTTTTTGGTTGAGGCAGGCAGGCAGGGGAGAAGAAAAGCTGTTCTTGAGAGAAGAATTACTGAACAATAACCCTCTTGCCTCCCCTGCCTCCCCTGCTTATCCGAACCGTATTCGAGGTGGGGGCTTTCCCTCCGACTTTGGGTAAACTAAAAGGAATCTAACTGCTCCTTTGGTGCAAAAAGTCTATATGTCTTTCAAAATAGATCGTGGATTATTTAAATATGATTTCATAGATTATCACGCAGTATTGGGCGTTCCAGTTGATGCGGATGTCAAAGAGATTCGGAAACGCTATCTCCAAATTGCCCGCCGCTTACACCCGGATAGTAGTTTTACTGAAAGTGAGGAACAAAAACAGCTAGGTAACGAATTGTTATCCAAGCTGGTTAACCCAGCTTACGAAAAACTTGCTGGCGATCGCACTCGCACGGAATATATTTTAATCTTGTCGCAAATTGGCAAGCGTCTGCTACAAGAATCTACTTCGGTAACTCTCAACACCGACTTGGCTAAACAGTTAGTCCAGTCACCTAATCTCGATCATGGCTATAAAAGTGCGATCGCTAAACTAGCTCAAAGCCAATATGATTCTTTAGAGCAAGTGCAGCAAGTCATTGCCCAAGTTAGTGAGTTGAATTTAGTCTATTTAATGCGGAGTGCAAGCAAACCATCCGCAGTGCCGCCGCCACCTGCTCAACCCAAAGTTCAATCAGGTATACCTCAGCCAAATACAGCAAAAAATACACTCCCAGAACCACCACCCCCAAAAGAAGACACGGTTGTAGAACAGTATTTTCGTCGCGCTCAATCTTTGATAGACAAAAACCAATTTGCCCAAGCCAAAGTAGAGTTACAAGATGCCCTGAAATTAGAACCTAAAAATAGTCGCTGCCATAGCTTAATTGCAATGGTGTATTTGAGGCAAAATCAGTTAAAAATGGCAAAAATCCACTTTGAAAACGCTTTAAAGTTAGATCCCAATGACGAAACGGCTCTGCAATGGAAACCTAAAATAGATAAGGCTTTAGGACAACAACCTGTTGATCATAAGGTGACTTCATCCGCCAATAATGGAGATAAGCAACTAGATAAATCTGGTAGTGGTGGTTTGTTCGGTGGTTTGTTTGGTGGGAAGAAAAAATAATGGTGTATCAACCAGCATCGGGAGCCAGGGATTTATTGCCCTTGGATGTGGAGAAAAAACGCTGGATTGAAGATCGGTTACAGCAGGTGTTTCATCGTTGGGGATATCACAGGATTATCACCTCAACTTTAGAGCGCATGGATACCTTGATGGCAGGGGAAGCAATTCAGCGCCAGATGGTGATTCAACTACAAAATGGCGAAGATGATGAATTAGGGCTACGTCCAGAATTAACAGCATCTATTGCTCGGACTGTTGTCACTCGGATGGCAAATGCAACTTATCCGCAACGGTTGTACTACAACGCCAATGTGTTTCGCCGCACGTGGGAAAGTAGGCATAATCGCCAGCAAGAGTTTTATCAAGCTGGGGTGGAGTTGTTAGGTGCTGGCGGATTGCTGGCAAATGCGGAAGTACTGCTGTTAGTCGCAGATTGTTTAGCAGCATTGGGTTTGCGGCAATGGCACTTAATTTTAGGTGAAGCGGGAATTACGCGATCGCTCCTGAGTGCATTTCCTGCTAATTTACAGGATAAAGTTCGCAGTGCGATCGCTCATCTCGACCGCATTACTATAGATACTTTACCCTTAAGTGACAAACTACGCGATCGCGCCAGAATCATGCTGGATCTACGCGGCCCCAGTGCAGACGTGTTACAAAAAGTTAGTAGTTTGGATCTAGATGAAGAACAGCGAGAGGCAGTGAATAACCTCAAATCTCTAGTAGAGTTACTAGAATCAGAGAAAAAATTTCCCTTAATCCTCGACCTCAGCCTGATCCAGACCATAGATTACTACACTGGTATTGTCTTTGAAGTTGTCAACGACACCGAATCCCAAGCCAGAGTTTTAGGGCGTGGTGGTCGCTACGACCAGCTTTTGGGTCTATATCATCCCCAAGGAGAAAATATACCCGGAATTGGTTTTGGACTCAATATCGAAGATTTATACCAAATTTTGTTATCCACTCAGCAATTACCGCAAGTAACCCCAGCGAGTAACTGGTTAATAGTACCAGAGACAGCGAGTGCTAACGCCCCTGCTTTTGCCTACGCTCAAAAACTTAGAGATTCCACCCATTTAGTGCGGGTAGAAATTGATTTAGGGGGAAGGGATGCAGACGCTATTCGCCAATATGCACGCGATCGCAGCATAGCCCAAATTGCTTGGATTAAAGCTGATGGTTCCCCAAAAATTGAATCATTGCGTTAAGTGAGTTGGGAATTGAGCATGGGGCATGGAAAAGAGGCAGAGGGGCGGGGGGGCAGGGGGAAAACTCTTCTCCCTTGCTCCCTTGCTCCCTGCTCCCTTGCTCCCTGCTCCCTTGCTCCCTGCTCCCCCTACTCCCCTGCCCCCTGCCCCCACTCCCCCCTCCCCTGCTAGGCTAGAAATAGCCGATACAGAAAAGAGGGAATCGAGAATATGCCGCACACAATTGTTACAGAAGTCTGTGAAGGCGTAGCTGACTGCGTAGAAGCCTGTCCAGTAGCTTGTATTCATGATGGACCAGGCAAAAATGCCAAGGGAACAGATTGGTACTGGATTGACTTTGCCACTTGCATCGACTGTGGTATATGTCTCCAAGTTTGCCCAGTAGAAGGGGCGATTCTTGCAGAAGAACGACCAGAGTTGCAAAAAACCCCATAATAGTCCATAGTCAACAGTCAATAGTTATTTCTGACTTGACTGTTGACCTTTATAGGCAGGGGGCAGAGGGAAGGGGGCAGAGAGAGCAAGGGAGCAAGGGAGCAGGGAGCAAGGGAGAAGAGTTTTCCCCCTGCCCCCCGCCCCTCTGCGTCTTTTCCATGCCCCATGCCCCCTGCTCCCTGCTCCCTGCCCCTTTTCCTCTTTTTGACAAATGACAAATGACAAATGACTATTTACTAGATGTTCAAAATGTCCATGCTGGATACATCAAAGATGTAGATATCTTGCAAGGTGTGAATTTCCTGGTTGCTCCAGGAGAATTGGTAACAGTGATTGGCCCCAACGGTGCTGGTAAATCTACTTTGGCAAAAGCAATTTTTGGGCTTTTGATCCCCCACACAGGCACAATTACCTTCAAAGGTGAAAATATCGTGGGGCTAAAGTCCAATGAAATTGTTCAACGAGGAATGTGCTATGTACCGCAAATCGCCAATGTTTTCCCCTCCCTCAGTGTTGAAGAGAACTTGGAGATGGGTGCTTTTGTGCTTAATGTTCCTCTGAAACCAATTAAAGATAAAATATTTACTATGTTTCCCAGACTAAGCGATCGCCGTCGTCAACGGGCTGGTACTCTCTCTGGAGGAGAACGCCAAATGCTAGCGATGGGCAAAGCTTTGATGTTGGAACCTAGTTTGCTGATTTTGGATGAACCATCTGCTGCTTTATCCCCGATCTTGGTGACACAAGTATTTGAGCAGATAAAACAAATTAATCAGGCGGGAACTGCGATCGTATTAGTAGAACAAAATGCCCGTAAAGCCTTAGAGATGGCTAATCGCGGCTATGTACTGGAGTCTGGACGCGATGCTATCTCGGGCCTAGGTCAAGAACTGTTGAACGATCCTAAAGTGGGTGAACTATATCTGGGAGCAGGTAAAAGGCATTAACCATCTTTAATCACTCTTGCCCCCATTCAACATAACACCACTTTAAATAAGGAAACTTCACGAGCCGATAGCGATGTCGAAGGCGTTCTGCGCCTACGCTATCTATAAACTAATACAAAAGCTATAACAATTCCTGCCACTGCCGCGACCGTCGTTTTCGATGCTCAAAGAATTCTCCCCAATAATCCTTGCGTTTCTAATCACATCTACAGCAAGTAAAAAGGTAAAACAGGACATTCATTCAGGAAAAAATCATAAAAATGCAAATTAACCGGATTTGCCAGAACCCAATTGAACAAGAAGGCGTACTAAACTTCCTATATATAAAGCTCTGCATCATTTTTTGATATAATTCTGAGTCACAATAACTATTGCAAAGCCGCTCCAGAGAGAATCTGGGACGTTTTTCATGGTATAAAAACGCCTATGTTTACCCCAATCAAAATTGATTGAGTGCTTTTGGCAATTTGGCATCCAAAATTTTTCTGTTCCAGTTTTAATTGATATATCAGCAGGGTTACTGGGACATTGAGAAACTTCTACAAGGGATCGAATCCCGTCTCAAAAATCCCACCCAATGGCCAGTTGTTGACGCTCACGCTCTGTAAACTACCTTAATGGTGCGATGCAGTAAACAAGCACAAGCAAGCATCACCGCTTCACTACAACTGGCTAGAAATCAAACAGAAAACACATAAGTAGATTGGCGCAATTAAAGCTAACTGGCAAGGGTTGTCATTTGTCCTTTGTCACTTGTACTGAGCGTAGTCGAAGTATTGGTCATTAGTAAGGACTTTAAGCCTGTTTACGTTTCGCAACATAATTTGGTTTATAAGATGATAAAGTCATCATTGGTGACGTCATCCTAACTCTGGCAAAGACCTGATTAGCGCGATCGCAATCACAACTGATGACACCGCCACCACCAACCATGCACAAACAGTAGTAATAAATCGTATTTGTGCCAGTTGCGTAAGTCCTCTAAGATAATTCCCAATGCCCAATTCTCAATTTGTCGTTTCGCCAGCTTGGTTATTTGAACATTTAGAAGATTCGCAAGTTGTTATTGTTGATTGTCGCTTTTCTTTAGCCGATCCAAAACTAGGACAACAACAGTACCAAACAACCCATATTAAAGGGTCATATTACCTAGATTTAAATCAGGATCTTTCCAGTTCAGTGGGTAAGCATGGCGGGAGACATCCTTTACCTGAACCCAATGATATAGCTAGCAAATTTGCGGCGATTGGGGTAAATTACCAAAAAACTCTGGTTGTAGCTTATGATGATTCCCGCTTTGCCTTTGCATCTCGTCTATGGTGGCTGTTGCGCTATCTCGGACATGAGCAAGTCGCGGTACTCGATGGAGGCTTTGCTGGATGGCAAAAAGCTGGTTATCCGATTACAGATGTCATTCCTCAACCCCGGATGTGTACGTTTGTAGCTGAAGTACAACCAGAAAAAGTTGTAGATATTAATGTGGTGAAAAATCGGAAAGATAGCGACAAGGTAGTATTGGTAGATTCGAGAGAAAGCGATCGCTATCGAGGTGAACGAGAGCCAATTGATAAAATTGCCGGACATATTCCTGGTGCAGTCAACTATCCTTGGCAAGAAGTTACAGACTCTTCCGGCTACCTACTCCCTCAAGATCAACAACGCCGTCGGTGGGAACAGCTAGAAACAGCCAAAGAAATCTTGGTTTATTGCGGTTCTGGTGTTACTGCTTGCGTAAATTTACTTTCTTTAGAATTAGCTGGCATTAACAAAGGTAAACTTTATGCTGGTAGCTGGAGTGATTGGATTTCTTATTTATAGTCATTAGTCATTAGTCATTAGTCATTGGTCATTGGTCACTTGTACTGAGCGTTCGCATAGCGTCTCGTAGAGAAGCCGAAGTATTGGTCATTGTTTTTTGACAAAGGACAAAGAACAAATCACAAATGACAAATTTCAAAACTGACCTAATTGCAAATTGTAGTTAATGGTGAAGAACCAGCCATCAAAATCAATGTTTTCGGCGGTTGAACTACCTAAACTCATTCCAGCTTGTACATTCATATAAGTGGTATCGGATATTCGGTAATTTAAGTGTCCAAATATTCGATGGAATTGGTCTTCCCGATCGCGCTGTGTAAAGTCCGAGAAGTTCACCTGGTAGTCAATACCAACCTGGAGAGGTTTTTGCAAGTAGTAGTTGAGAGACACCCAAAAGGAATTGATTATCCGATCGCGACTTTGGGGGTCAGCAAAATTTACACTTAATTCATAAAAGCTGTCTAGCGTTAATTTTGGAGTTAATGGATCTCGCCGTCCCAAAGATAGTTGTAGGGAATTCTCGTTTAAAAAGCGATCGCCTGCTTTGAAGCTATCCAGGCGATCGCTGTTGTTAGCATAAAATAATTGTTGATTGTTCCAACTGAGTTCTCCGTACATTCGTTGGGATAGCTGCTGGTAAAGACTGAGATTGAATCTTAGCTGGTTGTAATGGTATTGTGACTGATTTATATAACGAATGAGATTGCCATCTATTGAGCCATTTAAAAAAGTTTTAGATCCCAAAGGGAAATATGCAGAGGTTAGCGTCAGTCCAGAAATAATTAAACCATCTTCTATGGGACTATCATTTGAGGAAAAAATATTAGTCGTTTGGAAATAACCGACACGTCCCTCTAGATAGCCTATGGGTTTAAACTTAGGTAAGGGTTGTTCGATTGGTGGAAGAGGAGGCATTTCTAGGGGTTTTAACCGCACCCGCAACCCCAATTCGCGATCGCTATCAGACTCAGGCGGTGATTTTGGCGATCGTAGAAGCTCTAGTAGCCTCTCTAGCCTTTGGGAATAATTTATATCAGGTGCATTTAATAGTTCCTCTTTTGAATCTGAAGGAGATGTAGGCAAAACACTTGGCTGCGATTCTAGCGGTGGCGGATCATTTTGCTTTTGAGTATCTCCAAATTCTTTGGTTGAACCTGTATCGGTTTGTGTAGCTTCGGGTGTTTGCTGTGCCAGATTTAACGGCATTTGGGAGTCTAAAGCATACGACTCACTGGATTGCTTGCACAAAGAGTTCATTGCCTCTTGCTGCAACTTCTGACATAGCTGATAAGTTACCTGTGTGCTTGCTAAATTTTTAGAACGCCAAATCTCTGTATTTGCAGATTCTGCCGCATCTACTCTAATGCAACACCAGCTTCCACCACCGGAAGCTAACAAAATACAAAAAAACAAATTCTTCCAGTTTTTGAGTCGCATCTGTTAGATTGCGTTAATCGCATTTGGCAAATGTAGACCCACAAGGTATATCAGAAGTTCCGACTCAGAAGATACAATTGAGTGCATCTATCTTAACCTTGTAAGTATATACTGAAACTACAAACTGATATTGCTGATTTTCGGATTTTTCCCAGATTTTTTTGCAAAACTGAGATGATCCGATATAGTCCATTCTGCTAAACTTTAGGGAAATATAGTCCTGAAGTTACTTCACAACACATCCCTAACAATTTCTTGCCTCTGTAGCCGATCTGATTAGAATCGATTATATGTAAGGTATTTCTCATTTAATTATTGATATCAAGTACTAAATTTTAAATTTGCCGCAGGCTTGATTGTATATGATATAAATTTAAAGATAAAAACTGAAATAAACTAAATAAATGGCTATTCATTTTTATTATATCTATATAAATGTAGACAATAATGCAGATAAATTTACTAAATAAACTCATTACAACAATTATTAGCAGTTTAAATATTTAAGATTTTTGGTATTAGTTGAAGTCCACAAATTTTCAAACTATGTTTTATAAGTCGTTTCCACTATTAGTGATTAGTTTATGGGGAGTTATAGTACTGCCTTTGCCAAATAGGGTAAGTGCCATAACTCCTCTAACGCGAGCAGAAATTCAGGATCTTCGCAACATAGTACAACTAATACCCAAAGATAAACTAAAGAAACGTCCTGCACGTAAATTAGACGCAATGACTCCTGGTGACGGGGTGGCAACTGGTCGAGCTTCCCTAGCAGATTTGCGTTTCAATGATGGCTCCTTGGCACGAGTTGGAGAACAGGCGTTATTTCAATTTTTGCCGAAGACTCGTGACTTTAAACTTTCAAATGGGACTGTGTTGTTACTCATCCCACCAGGACAAGGGCAAACACGTATACAAACACCAAATGCAGCAGCAGCAATTCGTGGTTCAGCATTATTTGTACGCTACAACCAACAAACAGACACCACGATTGTGGGTGCGCTGACAAATAGCGGCATTGAAGTTTCTAACAAAGAAGCTTCTGAAACTCAGGTGTTAGAAGCAGGGCAAATGGTAATTATAGTTAAAGGGAAATTTGAAAGGTTATATGATTTTGATCTGAGAAATTTTTATGAAACAAGCCAACTAGTTCGGGAACTTGATTTGAACAGGCAAAGTCCTGTGCCTAAACCTGATCCTGCAATCATTAGAGTTCAAGCCGAAACTGCTGCGGCTTTGAAAGCACAGCCACCGATAAAAGGTGAGGGAGTAATTGAAAACCCCTCTTTTGTGCAGCTAACTCCTACACCCGTAACCCCAACTAAGACAACACCCGTAACTCCAACTCAGACAACATCTGACACCCCAACTAAGACAACACCCGACACCTCAACTAAGACAACACCCGTAACTCCAACTCAGACAACATCTGACACCCCAATTAAGACAACACCCGACACCTCAACTAAGACAACACCCGTAACTCCAACTCAGACAACATCTGACACCCCAATTAAGACAACACCCGACACCTCAACTAAGACAACACCTGTAACTCCAACTCAGACAACGCCTGTAACCCCAACCCCAACTGAGACAACACCTGTAACTCCAACTCAGACAACGCCTGTAACCCCAACCCCAACTGAGACAACACCCGTAACTCCAACTCAGACAACGCCTGTAACCCCAACCCCAACTGAGACAACACCCGTA
>NZ_JABXKH010000090.1:0-17399 GCF_017115105.1 Nostoc sp. NMS2 | reverse complement strand
AACTCCAACTCAGACAACGCCTGTAACCCCAACCCCAACTGAGACAACACCCGTAACTCCAACTCAGACAACGCCTGTAACCCCAACTCCAACTCAGACAACACCCGTAACTCCAACTCCAACTGAGACAACACCCGTAACTCCAACTCAGACAACGCCTGTAACTCCAACCCCAACTGAGACAACACCCGTAACTCCAACTGGCTCTCCAAGCACATAAAACAAAACTGCTAATGGGAGTATAAGACTCTCTGGGAACGGCGATCGCGGTTATTTTTATCATAATTTTGCGTAAGTCCTGTAGGACTTAGCGCGACTTAGCTGCTCCAATGCAGTAGCACAGACTTATGATTGACACCTGAGACAGAACTATGACAAACAATTTTAGTGACTGCCTCTACAGCAACCAAAGCAAAAAGTGATATCCCCTACGGCCAGAGAACATCTGCTAACGCTAGATTAAATCTAGGACAGGACTTAAACAGGGTTCACCGGATATCCTTATATAGTTCAATGACATTGTCTCAGTTCCCAGGAACTAACTTTTTGCTAGAGAGAACATAAATTTATGACTTTTGATTACGACCTATTTGTAATTGGTGCGGGTTCTGGAGGCTTGGCGGCTTCCAAACGGGCGGCTAGCTATGGGGCAAAAGTGGCGATCGCTGAATATGATTTAGTTGGTGGTACTTGTGTGATTCGCGGTTGCGTTCCCAAAAAACTCATGGTCTATGGTTCTCACTTTCCCGCACTATTCAGTGAAGCTTCAGGCTATGGCTGGAAAGTCGGTAATGCTGAGTTGGACTGGGAATATTTCATTACATCTATAGATAAGGAAGTTCGGCGACTATCGCAACTACACATAAACTTCTTAGAAAAAGCCGGAGTAGAACTAATTTCCGGTAGCGCCAGATTCCTAGACTCTCACACCATAGAAGTTGATGGCCGCAAAGTGACAGCAGATAAAATTTTAATTGCTGTCGGCGGTCGTCCTATCAAACCAGATTTACCAGGAATGGAATATGGTATTACCTCTAACGAAATCTTTCATCTAAAAGAGCAACCAAAACACATCGTCATTCTTGGTGCTGGTTATATTGGCACAGAATTTGCCTGTATCATGCGTGGTTTGGGTTCTGAGGTGACGCAAATTACCAGAGGTGAAAAGATTTTGAAGGGGTTTGATGAGGACATTCGCACAGAAATTGAAGAGGGGATGACAAACCACGGAATTCGACTGATTAAGAATAATGTGGTAAAAACAATTGAACCCGTGCCGGAAGGTTTTAAACTAACTTTATCAGGGGAAGACCAAGAACCATTAATTGCCGACGTGTTTTTAGTGGCGACTGGTCGAACTCCCAACATAGATGGACTAGGTTTAGAAAATGCTGGGGTTGATGTTGTCGCTACTTCTATGGAAGGGCCTGGATACGCTACCACAAATGCGATCGCAGTCAATGAATTTAGTCAAACGAATCAACCCAATATCTTTGCCGTTGGCGATGTCACAGACCGAATCAATTTAACTCCTGTCGCCATTGGCGAAGGTCGCGCCTTTGCAGATAGTGAATTCGGCAATAATCGCCGCGAATTCAGTCACCAAACTGTTCCCACAGCCATATTTTCTAACCCAGAAGCCGCAACAGTAGGCTTGACAGAAGCCGAAGCACGCGAAAAACTCGGTGATGGTGTAACAATTTATCACACTCGCTTCCGCTCCATGTACTATGTTTTGACTGGTAAGCAAGAAAAAACAATGATGAAGTTGGTAGTTGATAGCAACACTGACAAAGTGCTAGGCGCTCACATGGTGGGCGATAGTTCAGCTGAGATCATCCAAGGTGTAGCGATCGCTGTAAAGATGGGCGCAACTAAAAAAGACTTTGATGCCACTGTTGGTATCCATCCCTCTTCAGCCGAAGAATTTGTCACAATGCGGTAAGCATGTCATTTGTCCTTAGTCATTTGTCTTTTGTCTAAGACTAATGACTAAGGACGATCCTAATGGGAAAAATTGAATGCCTACTCAATATATTTACTTGCATGGTTTCGCTTCCAGTGCTAATTCTACCAAAGCGCGGGATATAGGCGATCGCTTTGCCAAAATTCAAACGAAGCTCAAAATCCCCGATCTCAATGCTGGCGATTTTTCACAGTTGACAATCACTCGTCAAATCGCTCAAGTTGCCGCAGAATTCAGCAATGATTCTACACCAGTAACCCTGATTGGCTCAAGTTTAGGTGGTTTGACCGCCGCACACTTGGGACAGCGATATTTACAAGTAGAACGCCTTGTGCTATTAGCACCAGCTTTTGGATTTTTATCCCATTGGTTGCCCAAACTAGGCGATGAAAAAGTACAGCGTTGGCAGCAAGAAAAATATATCATGGTCTACCACTATGGGGAGGAGCAATCAATTCCTTTAAGTTACGATTTCGTTACAGATGCTGCCCAATACCAAGAAAAATTTTTGCAACGTTCTATCCCTACCCTAATCTTGCATGGAAAAAAGGATGAAGTTATTCCCATTGAGGCTAGTCGTGACTTTGCGCGTTGCCGTTCTTGGGTGGAGTTAGTCGAACTCGACAGCGATCACGCCTTGGGTGATGTTATGGAAAAAATTTGGCAGGCAATTCGCCTCTTTTGCCAACTACCTTGAAGTTGTAAAATATTAGACTCTAACTAATGTCCTTAGTCATTTCTCCTTTGTTTAGTTACTAATGACTAATGACTAATGACCAATGACTAATGACTAAAATTATGCTTCCCTTCATCCGGTCAGATTTAGCCCAATTTACCGCGTATAAACCTCACCCCAGTAGCGATACAGCCGATTCTGTCCCCACACAGTTCGATCGCCTGGATACCAATGAAAGCCCCTACGATTTACCACTTGAGTTAAAAGAGAAGCTAGCCTGGACATATCAGCAAGTAATTGAAACAAATCGTTATCCTGATGGCGGACACGAAACACTTAAGGATGCGATCGCAGAATACGTCAATGAATCAGCCGCTCTCCCGCTATCCAATACTGCTGCCAATATTTCTGTTGGCAATGGTTCTGATGAACTAATCCGCTCTTTATTAATCGCCACCTGTCTAGGAAGAGAAGGTTCAATTCTCGTTGCCAATCCTACTTTCTCCATGTACGGAATTTTGGCCCAAACTTTGGGAATTCCTGTAGTGACGGTGGGTAGAAATGAAACAAATTTTGAAATTGACATAAACGCCGCACAGTCTGCGATCGAACAAACTCAAAATCCCCCCATTCGCGTAGTTTTCGTAGTACATCCCAATTCGCCGACTGCCAATAGCTTAACGGCGGCAGAGTTGGCATGGTTAAGAAGTTTGCCAGAACATATTTTGGTAGTAATTGATGAAGCTTACTTTGAATTCAGTCAAACTACCCTAGTAGGTGAATTAGCGCAGCGCCCCAACTGGGTAATATTACGCACTTTTTCTAAAGCTTTCCGATTGGCATCTCTCCGTGTTGGTTATTGCGTCGCTCATCCCGAAGCGATCGCCATTTTAGAAAAAGTTCGCTTACCTTACAATCTCCCCAGCTTTTCCATAGCAGCAGCATTAGTTGCTTTACAAAACCGCACCCTCTTGCTGGAGTCAATTCCCCAAACCTTGAGTGAACGATCCAAACTCATCGAAATTTTATCCCAGCAACCAGAACTACAAATTACCACAAGCTCTGCTAATTTTATTTACCTACGCCTTAAACCAAATGGCTTTAATTCACAAAATTATTCACAAGATGCTGCACTAAAAACTTTCCACCAGAGACTTAGAAAACTCGGCACTCTTGTACGACACATTAGCGGAGGATTGCGAATTACTGTCGGGACAATAGAGGAAAACGCCCGCACAGTTACTAGAGTCCAAGCAGCAATAGCCGATTTGGAATTTTAGCAACTCACTCAATAATTAAATCGGCTATCCATCTCACTGCCCAAACGACGTACTACTCCTACCGTTTGTGGCAGCACACCTACCAAAAGAGCAAAAGCAACATCCGGCAAAAGAGCCACTATTTCTGGTGGAAAGTATTGTTCAAATTGATCCAGAATTTTCTGAACTCGCTGCCCAGGTACTGGGTTTTCTGTAATTTGTTTGATTAATCTAATCCACTGTCGCCTAATCAAGTAAGCCTTCTGGCGTTCTTCATTAGATTCGGGAGTTAATAAAGACAGATTACCTATGGGTAGTGCCCTTTGGCAATCACAGTCATAATCCCCACCCACAGCAGCCCCAGGCCCAGCAAACTCTGCATGGTAGCGTTTAAAGAGGATTAATCCATTCCGCCTACGACTATTGACGATGAAAACTTCTCCACTGTGTAAACGTGTAAGGATATCCGAGCCTTGCGATTGCTCAGTTCCATCTTGCATGACAACAGAGTCAAGGAAACTAGTTTTAGGGTAATAAGTTGATACCATAGAGACTTGATAGCGTCGATGCTGTTCGCTATCCATGTTTTTTAAACTTTCAACGAATTTGGTAGTAGTATGCACTTCAAAAAATAACTAGCTTTGATGTTAAATCAGATTTTTGAATTCTTTTATTATCAAGAGTCTTTTGGTCAATTTTACTAAGATAGTAATAAATACGCATTGTTTAGTAATTGAGTGATCATATTTTATGAGATATAACCAGATTTGTCCCCAAAATCAGAGAGTGTTTTATTAAAGTTTTTATAAAGATAAATATCTGAATTACAAAGTTATTATGAGGGATCGCTTATTTAATAAGCTAATTGTACAGTTAGATTCTATTGTAATTCATTTATTTATATGTATATAAAGTACTCTAAAATCTTTGTTGTTTAACGACAAGTTGAAAAAGATAAAATATAACACATAATTATTTCAGGCAAGTTTTTTTACATTTTTATTAATATAAATAATAAAAATATCCATGAAAAATCTCAATAAAATCTACTTAAACTAATTATCTAAAGCTATACATATCAAGCCATTTAGCTAACCTTGGCTAGTTTTTTAATTAGGTTAGTTTCTGCCTTGGTTGCCAATATTAGTGATAAATTTTCTCTAAACTAATTATAAAATAAAAATTTACAAAAATTCAGACACTGAAATTAGCTCTTCAGATGCTTGTGCAATAACATTTGGCTTGACCGTCCTAATAAAAATGTATTCCAATTCGATTCGACTTTATGTACCCGATATCCCACCTTGAAATAAAGTTGCCTTGCCTGATGGTTATTTTCCAAAACGTGAAGATATAAATCTTGAAATCCCCATTCGCGGGAAACTTTTTCACAGCTAGTCAATAACCCTGAAGCCACGCCATGCCTACGGTATTTGGGGTGAACCGCTAAATTAGATAAGTAAGGAAAACCCATGCCAGCCTTACCCCACGAATCACTGTAACGTACACCCAGTTCCACACTTCCTACTAAGTTATTAGCCGTATCGCTAGTAGCTTCCAAGGCGACTAAACAAACATGACGGGGTGGAGGTGATGCCATCCGATGCCTTAAGTCTTCGTAAATACCCAGACGTAGTAATGGAAAAGCCCACCCCCACATCCCTTTTTGGGAGTGAAAGCTTTCAGCAATAATTTGGGAAACACCGATCAAATCGGTAGGTGTAGCTGTACGAATTTTAAATTCGCAGCAAGCTGGATCGATTGGCTGTTGCTGGTATGGATGAAAAGACCGATATTTCAAGGCTAGCTTAGTATTGATTTTATTCAACGAAAATTTTCTCAAATATCCTCAAACACCCTTTAAACGGCATAAAAACTTTATATATTCCCAGGAGACTCAACTGACCTCAGATTGCTCATTCGCTTTTGCTTATAAGCATACAAAGTTTTACACTTTAGTTTGGGGCTTTATAGCCTGTCTTTTTGAAAGAGTCTTAGAAGTTACAGCTTCATAAAGCTACAATCTTAAGTTCAGTAGGATTAGATGCATTCCTTGCTTGAGATAGGGAGTATATCAGTCTGTTTACCACAAAAACATCTGTAAAGTCGTACAGGTTTTGGTGAATGGGTAGATAGATAGCATAACCTACCTGTAGGCATTACCTACAAAATTGTTAAGTAAGTACACTAACAAAAAACTTTAGTTGCCAACCACCTTTAGGTGTAGTACTGAACTTATTTATGCAATTGAAGCTACACTAACAAGACTTTGCTGCTGAATAATAGAAACAGGCTGTACAGATGCTAGGCAGGAATCTTGCAGATTCCTATCCCTAACTTCTTTACCAATACCACTTGTCTTAATGATAGTTCTGATTGCTAAATTAAAAAGAGGTATTTGTCTAATAGTATACTTTGGCTTTAAATCTTATTGTTTTAGTTTTGCTGACTCTACCATGACTACCATAAATAAAATTTACGTGCAAGTGTTAGTACAACTGCTGCAGAGGGAAAACTTAATATGCAGCTTCATCTGGATTTTTCAGCTAGTTATGAGTGCTGTATCTAGTATTAGACATTGCTTGCAGGAGGTGAAAGAAGATTTGGCTAGCAAGGATCGACTCTATAACCTTATAACTGACTATGAAAGCAATTACACTGCACTAAAGCAAACGGTAATAGGTATAAGCCATTGAAACGAATTACCGTGAGTAAACGCTCCTACACTCAGCAGTCATGTAGCCAAGCAGCCCTATTGGTGGAAATGCTCTGCTCTTACCTGACTCAGAAAAATCCTTCCCTGATCAGATTATTCTTTATCCGACTGCCGTTGCAGCAGGAAAGCGGTGCATGAAATCCCAAGCAAACAGTAAGCCTAAAATTTTGGTTGTCGATGATGAGCCAGACAACCTTGACTTGCTTTACCGCACCTTCTATCGTGACTATAAGGTGCTAAGGGCAACCTCTGGCCCTGCGGCCCTCGATCTGCTGGCTCAAGAGGGAGAAGTGGCGGTGATCATCTCCGATCAGCGAATGCCGATGATGAGCGGTACAGAATTTTTGAGCCTGACAGCAACTCAATATCCAGATATTATCAGGATTATTTTAACTGGCTACACCGATGTTGAAGACTTGGTGGAAGCAATCAACGCTGGTAAGGTCTTTAAATATGTCACCAAACCGTGGGAAGCTGAGGAACTTAAAGCTGTGGTACGCCAAGCTTTGGATACTCACAATGTCCTCAAAGCCCGCACCCGCGAACTTACACGCACACTCCGACAAGAATCGCTGCTGAATACTGTCACAAATACGATTCGTAGTGCTTTAGACTACAGACAAATTTTGCAGGCAATTGTAGATACGGTGGGCCACATGTTGGAGGTGGATGTGTGTCTGTTGCGTCCTTTCCAAGATGAGCAGTTGACGGATAAAGGATTCATTTATCAGAAAGCTCTTTCTGAAGAAGCAGGGGAGCAGGGGAGCAGGGGAGAAGTTACAGAAAGTCTTTCTCCTGTTCCCCCGATTCCTTCTTCTCCCCATCCTCTGGTTTCTCCTCTAACTGTTTTGGCTCAGACGGTGTGGGAAACCCGCGAAGTCCAGGTGATTCACGATGTAACCGATGATGAACGCATTCACGGTAATACTCCCGAACTGCGCGAACGTGGTGAAGCTTTTGTTGCCGCTAATATTTGTTCTAGTTTAGTTGTGCCATTGATCTGCCAACAAGAACTGATGGCAGTACTGGCACTGCACCAGTGTTCTGTGCCCCGCTTTTGGGGAGAGGATGAGGTGCAGCTAGTGTTGATGGTAGTGGATCAGGCAGCCTTAGCTTTGTCTCAAGCTTATGCTTACGAACAAGTACGTGCCCTTGCCAAGCGAGAGAGTTTAATTAATACGATTACTAGCGCGATTCGCTCTAGTCTAGATCCCCAAGATATCTTTGCGGCTATTACTCAACAACTGGGACAAGCCTTACAAGTCGATGGTTGCGTCCTGTCTTTGTGGACAGAAGAAGATGAGTTTGTCGAGTGTGTTGCCTTGTATGACAGTTTTCAACATCTGGAAAATTTACGTAGGCACAGCCCAACCCAGGCATCACCAGCCCCAGACAATAACCACCTATCAGCCCAGAGATTACCCTATTCTCAATCATCTATACAAGAGAATCCCATCCTCCAACAAATGCTACAGACACATGAACCTGTGGTAATTGGGAATGTGAGCCATTCTCCCTCAGATATACAGGGTTTTAATTTGCCATTAAAAATGCCAGCGCGATCGCTAATGTTTGTACCATTATTGGCTGATGGTAAATGTATTGGTAGTATTACGTTACATGAAGGTAAAAAAGTCCGCCAATGGCTGCCATCTGATATCGATTTGGCGAAAGCAGTAGCTGCTCAAGCAGCGATCGCTGTGCAGCAGTCACACTTGTATCAAAAAACTCGCCAACAAGCTGAACGCTTACTGGAGTTAGATAAACAAAAAACTGAATTTTTCCAAAATATTTCCCATGAGTTTCGCACACCTATCACCTTGATTCAAGGGCCTTTAGAGTCGGCGGTAGCGGCTGGCGAAGGATTATCTTACTCCCAAAGTGCGATCGCCCTGCGGAACTCCCGCCGCTTGCTACGACTAGTAAATCAACTCCTGGATTTACAACGCCTGGATGCGGGGAGAATGCAGCCTAGTTTCCATCCCTGCGATTTAGTCGAATTTGTCAGCCAAATTGTAGAATCTTTTCGTCCCTACTGTGAGAAAAAGAGACTACATCTCGCCACCCAGTTAGATGAATGTTCTCTGGTATACTTGGACATGGAAAAATTCGACAAGGTGGTTTATAACCTTCTGTCAAATGCCATGAAGTTTACCCCCGAAGGTGGCACGATCAGTGTTAGACTAAAATCTGAACAAGATCGTTGCATATTGCAAGTACAAGATACGGGAATTGGTATTGTTAAAGAACAAATTCCCCACCTATTTGAGCGCTTCCGCCAAGCTGAAGGTTCAGCAAACCGTTCCTATGAAGGTAGTGGTTTAGGTTTAGCTTTAGTTAAAGAATTGGTAGAATTACATGGTGGCCAAGTCACTGTGGAATCAGTTTACGGCCAAGGTACTACCTTTAGTTTATGGCTTGTGAATGGAAATAGTCATTTACCCATACAGCAAATACTAGAAACGCCTGCCGAAGTGAACACAAGCCGCGCTAGCGTAGAATTGGCTGATTTAGAACTGGTACAGTCAACAATAGACAGTATTGAAGATATTACAATAAACTCCTCTCCTAATATTGATACTAAAGACTCAGTACTTAAGACTCAGCACTCAATTTTAGTTGTAGATGACAACCCGGATTTACGAACCTATGTATCTGAGATTTTCCGCCGTAACGGTTATCATGTACAGACGGCTCGTAACGGTTATGAAGGGCACAGTATAGCTAAGGAAATTATACCCAGCTTGATTGTGACTGACTTAATGATGCCCTTGGTGAGCGGACTTGAGATGATTCAGATGATCCGCAAAGAGGAAAAGCTGAAAGGAACGCCCATCATTCTACTGACAGCGAAAGTTGATGAAGAAACCCGCATCGAAGGTACAGAATATGGGGCGGATGCTTATTTAGCAAAACCATTCAACGATCGGGAACTTTTGGCGGAAGTTCGGAATCTCTTAGCATTGAAGGAAAATGAACGGCGAATCGTGGAGTTAAATACTTATCTAACAGAATCGGTGCTAAAGCGCTTTTTGCCGGCTGTATTGGTGCAAAAAGCTGCAACCGGAGATTTGACGTTAGATTTACGCCCAGAACCACGTTTAATTACAGTTTTGTTTAGTGACATTGTGGGTTTTACACAGTTAGCAAATACTCTTAGATCCCGGCGAGTGGCAGAGTTGCTAAATGAATATTTAGAAGCCATGACCAAAGTTGTGTTTAGCAATGGCGGCACTGTAGATAAATTTATGGGAGATGCTATCTTAGCTTTATACGGAGCGCCGGAAGAACTAACCCCCAACGAACAGGTGCGTCGTGCCATTAATACAGCAAGAGCAATGCACCGTTCACTGGCTGACTTGAACCAACGCTGGCGAGATCAAGGTGTATTTGATGGCGATAAACTTACTAGCGTCCAGTTCCGGTGCGGTATCCACCAAGGTACTGCTGTTGTAGGGATGTTTGGTAGCGCTGAACGGGCTGATTATACTGCCATTGGCCCAAGTGTGAATATTGCTGCAAGGTTGCAAGCTGCTGCTGTTCCCGGTACTATCTTGGTTTCTGCTGCCGTGGCAGATTATTTGCAGGAAGAAGAAATTACTAAAGGTAGTCCGCTAGAACTTAAAGGAGTAGATGAAACAGTTTTGACTTTTGCTGTTACACCAGAGGTAATGGTTAATCGCTAAAATTTAGACTGGTATTTTAAAGCATTAACAATGAGTAAGAGTGCCTAATATTATCCAGTTTATATAATATGATACCATCGGTTGCAGATAAAACTCCAATTTCAACCAAAGTCTGGAGGCGACACACTGATCCACCAGCTTTATGGATTTCTGTCGTTATCGGTTCAGTCTCTCTGCACTTGCTGGCGTTCTGGCTGATGCGTTCATCTAATGTATTTAGTCTGTGGTTTCCTCAGCAAAGTCAATCAACTGTTCCCATTGAATTGATAGACATTACTCCCAAATCAAAATCAACAGCCAAAAGAGTTTTGCCAAAGCCAGCATCCCTAACTCAAAAGTCTGTACCAGCGCGTTCACCACAAATAGCAAAAACTACGCCCAGAAATCAAGATTTTGGCGCAATAAATTCTGCTGATAATCTCCAGCAAAAGAGTCGAACTTACCCCTCTCAACCTAATAGACAACAGAGAGTTGCTTCATCTACACCGAAAGCGATAGCCACACCAAAACCAACAGTTACGCCGAAAGCGATAGCCACACCAAAACCGATAGTTACACCGAAAGCGATAGCCACGCCAAAACCGATAGTTACACAGACACCTACTGGAACTGTAGGCAATCTACCTTGGAACCGCCGTCAAGAAATCAAACTGGGAAAGGGAACGGCACTACCAACAGGTATTCCATCAACTCCACCAGTTTCGGAAGCTGAAAACAGAAAAACTCCACCAACTTCAACTAGAGAAATTCCAACAACTCCTAGTAGGGAAACTCCACCAACTCCTACTGGGGGAGCATCGGTAGCAATAGTAGCTCCTTTGCTTAAAGATGAAATGATTAAGTTTATACAAACAAGAGGATTTCGACAAGATGCTCTACCCGACGTTATCGCTTCATACACGGGAAGCAAGGCAAAACAATTAGACTCAAGTTTTCTACCTGGCGATTCCGAAGTTAAGCCAGGACAGATGCTTGTTAGTTTAATAATTGATCGCAATGGCAACTTTCAACAGGCTGTAGTTCTAGAAATAGAGCCGACAACACTACAAAGTGAAAAAAGCACATACGAACGAGTTCTCAATGATGTTTTCAAAACAGAAAACTTTCTTGCCGCTCACAACAACGATGGCACAAAACCAGATTTGAGCAATTTGTTTGTACGAATCAAAATCCAGTCTGCTAATGCTAACTAAATGCTTGAATCTTTCCAAAAGCTATGTTATTATTAGAAAGTTGGAAATTTGCGGGCGTAGTTTAGTGGTAAAACTATAGCCTTCCAAGCTATTAATGCGGGTTCGATTCCCGCCGCCCGCTTAGGAAAAACTCTAAAATCGACTAGTGAAGCACGGTGTAAATACACCTACTATTTTCACTAAAAAGTTTTGGAGTGGGTGGGGTACAACACCCACTTAATAATGCAAATATTGTGTTAAACAGCTTAATTATTACTTTTCTTGACCGAAAACAGCCATAATCGATCAAGCGATGCCTGCGGCGGGCTACGCCTACGCTAATATTGGCGAATAAATAAAAAAACCAGAGGAATCTCGCACAGATTTAATTTCCGAGTATCCCTCATTGCTCTAACATCAACAATGTGCAGTATTTATTTATATTATCCAAATCTGCCGCTAACGTAATCTCTAGTATCTTGCTGCTGAGGATTGTTGAAAATTAGTTCTGTTGCGTCGTATTCCACCATGTAGCCGTTACGACCTCCTGACTCGGTAGTTTTGACATTAAAAAAGGCTGTCTTATCAGAAACCCGCGCTGCTTGCTGCATATTATGGGTGACGATAACGATGGTATATTGCTCTTTCAGCTGGTGAATTAGTTCTTCAACCCGCAAGGTGGAAATAGGGTCGAGAGCGGAGCAAGGTTCATCCATTAATATAATTTCAGGTTGGACTGCGATCGCACGAGCAATACATAACCTTTGTTGTTGTCCACCCGATAAAGACGAACCGCTTTGTCGCAGCTTATCTTTAACTTCGTCCCACAAAGCTGCTTGTCGCAAACTCCGTTCCACTAATTCATCCATGTTACCTTTGTAGCCATTGATTTTGGCTCCAAAAGCAATATTGTCATAAATTGATTTGGGAAACGGGTTTGGTCTTTGAAACACCATCCCAATTCTCCGACGTACTTCTACAGGATCAATGTCAGATGCATACAAGTTTTTATCGTAAAAAAGTATTTTACCTTCTGCCCTAAATGACTCAATTAGGTCATTAAGGCGGTTATAGCATCGCAACAACGTACTTTTACCACAACCAGAAGGGCCGATAAAGGCTGTAACCTGATTTTTTGGTATATCTAACCAAATATTCTGCAATGCTAAAAACTTGCCGTAGTAAACGTTGAGATTTTCGGTGCGTAAAACGGTTTCAGTACCGTTGACTGTGCTAATATTAGTAGCCATAAATTAAGTGCAGTATTAGTTTTAGCGATACAAATTCGCTATGTGTAAGACGTTTCCTAGACTTTTTTGCGAGTAGCCCAGCGAGCGATGATACTTGTAACTAGAACCATCAATACCAAAATCAAAGATGCTGCCCAAGCTAGTGATTGCCAATTTTTAAACGGAGAAATAGCGTATTTGTAAACCAAAACAGCAAGTGAAGCTGTTGGTTGGAATAAGCTATCGGGCCAAAAATTGGAAAATAGCGCGGTAAATAGTAAAGGTGCGGTTTCTCCAGATGCTCTGGCGATCGCTAGCGTTGCCCCAGTTACAATTGCAGGTAAAGCTGCTGGCAAAACTACTTGACTCACTGTTTGAAAATTTGTTGCTCCTAACCCTACAGATGCTTGTCGCAAATCTTGCGATACTAACTGCAAGGCTTCATCAGTGGTTCGGACAATAATTGGCAACATCAAAATTGCCAGTGCAAACCCTCCACCTAGAGCAGAATACGATCCTAAGTTTAACTTTACCAGTGTCAGAACTACAATCCCGTATGCAAATACCCCAGCAATAATTGAGGGGACTCCACTCAAGACGTTAGCTGCAAAACGTACCCATCTCGCTACTTGCGCCGAGCTAAATTCTGTGATGTAAATCGCCGCTAAAACACCAAATGGGATACTAATCAGGGCAGCAATTCCTACCATTAATAGTGTACCCAAGATTGCATTACCAAAGCCTCCTCCCTTTTGTAAAGCTTTGGGTGGCAGTTCAAAAAAGATGCTGGGACTCAAACTGCTAAAGCCTTGAATAATGACGTAAGAAAGCACTGCTAGCAAAGGCACAAGTGCCAATACCCCACAGATAAATGCAACTACAGTCATTACAGTATTAAACAGTGTCCTTTGAGACATGGGAGCGCGAGTTAAACTGCGCTCTGGAAAACTAGAAGTCATAATTCAACCCAAAACTAAGCTACAGTCGCTTGACTCTCAGAACAATAAACTCGGCCATGATATTGACTACCAGGGTCAAGAAAAATAGAACTAAAGCAGCGTACATTAAAGCCGAAACTTGTAAACCACTAGCTTCGGAAAATTGATTCGCCAGTAGAGAAGAAATAGTATTGCCTGGTGCTAACAGTGAGATACTAATGTTGTTGGAATTACCAATCAACATTGTTACAGCCATTGTTTCTCCCATTGCCCGACCGAGTGCCAACATCACAGCACTAACTATCCCCGAAAAGGCTGCTGGAATCAAAATTTGCAAAATCGTTTCCCACCGGGTTGCTCCTAGTCCTACGGCGGCTTGACGCAAACTGGAGGGGATAGAAATCAAGGCATCACGCGATAAGGCTGTGATGATGGGCAAAGTCATAATTGCTAATATGACTCCTGCCGGCAACATTCCTGGCCCTGTAGGGGGGGTGCTAAAAAATGGTATCCAGCCAAAGTAAGTATTGAGCCATTTTCCCAAGTTAGTTAAGATAGGCACTAAAACAAAAATACCCCAAACGCCGTAAACAACGCTGGGAATAGCTGCGAGCAGTTCTACTGCAAAAACTAGTACCAACTTCACTTTGGCTGGTAAAAAATCCTCGCTCAGGATAATAGCAGTACCAACTCCAATCGGTACAGCTATCAGTAGACCGATAAAAGAACTCAAGAGAGTTCCATAAATTTGAGGTAGCACCCCGTAGCTATCATTAACTGGGTTCCAAGTGGTGTTAGCTAAAAAGCTAGCGCCAAACTTTTGGATGGCAGGACCAGAAGCAATTGCAACCTGGAAGCCGATCCATAATAAAGTGGCAGCAACCCCAAAGGCGAAAATTTTAGTAAGCCAAATGAAACCCCGATCTAGAGACTTTTCTACATCAGAGCGATTTTTTGTCGCTGATGAAAGGTTTTGAGAATTTGTAGTCATGACTACCGACTTTCACAATTAAATCAGAGGAAAATATGCGAGGCAACCATCTAAACAAAATTGTTGCCTCATCGTCTTTTAAAACTAGTTTAGTAACCAGCTTAAAAATTATTGTCTAGGAATGCTTCATGTCTTGACTTTAGCTACTTGCTAGCGCTAGTACCACTACCAACAGCGATTTTATAGTCTGGACTAATTTGATCCGCAGCCGCAGCCACCTTTGTAATGACGTTTTGGGGTAGAGGAACATACCCTAATGTCGTAGCCTGTTTTTGCCCCTCAGTTAAAGCGTATTCGATCGTAGCTTCAACTGCTTTAGCTTTTGCAGCATTGGGATATTTCTTGTAAGCCAAAATCCAGGTGTAAGTGACGATGGGATATGAATCAGCCCCTTCTGGATCGGAAATGAAGACGCGGAGATCGGGCGGTAGAGTTACTGATGCCAGAGTTTTAGAGGCTGACTCCTCACTAGGTACAATAAACTTGCCGCCTTTGTTTTCCAAAGCCGCAAACTTGAGACTATTTTGTTTGGCATAGCCATACTCGACATAACCAATAGAACCTTGTGTTTGTTGGATTTGGGCGGTAACACCTTCATTCCCCTTAGCACCAACTCCCGTAGGCCAGTTGACAGTTTTGCCTTCACCAACTTTAGTCTTCCACTCCGGGCTAATAGCGCTGAGGTGTTTTGTAAACACACCTGTTGTTCCGCTACCATCTGAACGATAAACAACTGTGATTTTCTCTTTAGGAAGCTTTGCACCTGGGTTAGCTTTGGCAATTTGGGGATCATCCCAAGAGGTTATTTTGCCTAGTAAAATATCAGCGTAAACGGCTCGTGGTAGTTTAAGTTCTCCAACATCCGGTAAGTTGTAAGCTAGCACGATGCTACCAGCAGTTACAGGCAGTAAAATAACGCCCTTATCTGCTGGTACCTTCTGGATTTCTTCATCCTTCATGGCAACATCGCTGGCACCAAAGTCTACAGTCCCTTTGATAAATTGCTCAACTCCAGCACCGCTACCAACTGAAGCATAGTCAACTTGCAGATTTGGATATTTTTTGTTTAGATCGGTAAACCATGTATCATATAGTGGTGCTGGGAAAGACGCACCAGCCCCACTTAACTTGAGATTTCCACCCAAATCTAATTTGGTTGTGCTGGTGGAGGCAGTAGTATCTGTAGCAGTGCCAGAGGGTGTCTCCTTGGTGGCTGTACTATCTGGGTTTTGCTGTCCGCCACATGCAGCTAGGCTGATTGTCAGTGCTAACACTGAAACTGAGGCTGTGAGGCGATGAATTTTTATTACACTAAGAGGTGAGGGCATCGCTATCAATGTTTGGGTAACTTTTCAGGTGAGCGCCTCTAAGGATACCCCTAAAGGATGAAGATTAAGGTAAAGGATAGGTTAACAAAGTAAAAAAGCTTGTTTTTTTTGATGAAGAACAAACACTCGTTTATACTTTTACTTGACAAAATTTATACTGCTTTAGTTACACATTACAAATAGCTAACACAGTAATTTCGTTACATATCTTTGCAAAACTTTATTGATAGCGTCACTTTTTTGGTCAAATGATAAAAAAATGACAAATTGTGTTATTATTTAAAGCTTAATAAATTTTTGAATCTTATGAAAGTTATTGCTGCTTATAGGTCTAAGCAGACTTAAAGTCATAACTAAACAATCTAAGTTTAGATAGTGAACTAATTTAGATAAAGCAGAAGGAAAACTATAAATTGCCTATTTTATGGAGAGTAGGCGGGGCGATCGCTAAAAAAAGTGAATTAGGGAACTATCTTTAGCAATTTGTAGCATAAATTGGCGCAGAATCTAAAAACTTAGTTTAAATACTAAATTTTGCTAACTTTACCACGTATTACGTCAAATACCAGAATCAGACTACGCTTCAGTCAATAAAATTACACCTATAAACACCTAAGCCATAATTCGCAGAACTGAGAAGTTATATACCAAAAAGGCAAAAAAAAATATGCTAATTCTTAGAGGTGTCAGCACAAATTTCATTTCAAGACTAATGAACATCCTAGTTGCTGTTGGTTTTCACTTTTGCCTTTTCCTGGTTGCCTGATAAATGTTTGCTGCTTCCAATCAATTACTATGGTCTATGATTGGCTTACTCCTGACAATGGGTGGTACCTTTTTAGAAGCTTATGGCATCACCTTTCCTTGGAATTGGAGTAAGCACGGAATTCAGACTTTTTCTTTAGGTGTCACTTTTCAAATTGGCGCAGTCCTGTTAGTGGGTTGTTTAGGGGGCAAAAATGCCGGTGCGCTCTCGCAAATTGCCTATTTAGTGATGGGGTTAACCTTATTACCTGTATTTGCAGATGGAGGTGGTATTGGTTATGTTAAGCTGTCTCAGTTTGGCTATCTACTAGGCTTTATTCCTGGAGCTTGGATTTGTGGCTTAGTTGCCTTTAAAGCTAGACCTCGACTAGAAACTCTCGCCTTTAGTTGCATCTGTGGCTTGTTAACTCTACATCTATGCGGTATTAGTTATTTGATTATTAGCTATATTTTTCAGTGGAAAGGCACAGAAAATCTACCTTTGATGCAAGCAATCCTCAGATACTCTTGGTTTGCACTACCCGGGCAATTAAGTGTAGTCTGTGCCGTTACTGTAATAGCATATATATTGCGTCACTTAATGTTTTATTAATCATTAGTCATTAGTCATTTGTCCTTTGCCCAATGCCCAATACTTCGACTTACCTCGGCTTCGCTCGGCACAAGTCGCTCA
>NZ_JABXKH010000048.1 GCF_017115105.1 Nostoc sp. NMS2 | reverse complement strand
ACACAGAAACTGCATGAACGAAAATCCCCTAAAAAGGTACAAAGTCAACAGCCTAGGTGCAACCCCAAACTTAGGGACAGTCTCATTTAGTGGAGAGGCTGAAGCGATTTTTAATCAAACCGCTGCCAATGTGCTGCATCTTTGGCCTAGTCACAACAATTGCCAGTGCGATTTTTATCCGAGCATTGAAGATTGAGTCTGTTGCCGACGGACTGATCTTTGGTGCCATCGTCGGGATTGGGTACTTGGCTTCCACAACGGTCAACACTGGGATCAACCCTAACATTCCACGCCCTCTGGTCTATGGGTTAGTCAGTGGAAGCTACTTCTTCTTGGCAGGACTAATCGTTAGTGTCATTCTCGTTACCCTGAACTAGATCGACCGGGCTATGGCAAGCTTCTATCCGGGCTACCCGGTAGAAACAACACTGACGAGAGCAATGAACAATGAACCTATTCGATGATGGTGGTGTCGTCTTGTTTGAAACCTCAGATGCCTGGGAGCAATGGCTAACGGAACATCACCGTTGCGCTCAGTTAGTCTGGCTACAGATTGCCAAGAAAGGTGCCTCAAGCAAGACGGTTACTTACGATGAGGCCCTTGATATTGCCCTGTGCTTTGGATGGATAGACGGGCAAAGAAAGAGGCAAGATGAACGCTACTTCCTGCAGAGGTTTACTCCACGGCGGAGAGGCAGCCTATGGTCAAAACGCAATGTGATCAAAGCGATACGGTTGTTTGAAGCGGGAAAGGTACAACCCTCGGGACTTGCGGAAATTGAGGTTGCACAGAACGATGGGTGCTGGCATAGAGCCTACGACTCATCCAGGTCTATGTCAATTCCCGATGATTTCTTATCTGCTCTTCAAAAAAATCGCAGGGCGGAAGAGTGCTTCAATGCCCTCAATAAGGCAAGCCTATACGCGATTGGATTCCGCCTTCAAACTGCCAAAACACCAGAAATACGACAACGACGCATTGATGCTGTAATGAAACTGTTAGAGAGCGGTTAGGGGATCGTTTGATCGTGTACAGTTCAGCTCGTCTCTTTATCGGCTGCTCACAGCAGTCCTATAGAACCCATCTGACATCTTTTTTTAGGTTATTGCAAACATCCGTAGGGGCGAAGCATTTGCACCAGGATCGGCTAAATTGAGCGGCAAGCGATCGCCTCCAACTCAACACCGAAATATTACAATATTGTCCGCTCCAATGATGTGTTCGGCGGCTGTTGGGGACTTCTAATTCGTCGCTGTTCGCTTTGAAAACCAAGCGTGAATGAAAAGGGTTTGGAAGAACAACACCGGAGTATTGAAGCCGCCCGCTGCGATTATTGCTTCGATTTCAGGTGGGGTTAAAGCCGCGATATGAAGACGCCAGGCAGCGCGCACCTTTTCGATGTCTTCTTCACTCCAGCCGGAGCCTCCAAGCATTCGCAGCCAAACTTCAAACAAGCTTTGGTGAACCGGAGGCGACATGCCCAGAACCAAATCGGAACTAATCAAAACTCCGCCTGGACGAAGGCGTTGCGCGATTTGACCGAAAAAGTGGCTCCGCTCTTCCGCTTTCTTCAAGAATTGAGAGACCAGAAGGCAAGTCGCCGCATCGAACGGGTCAGAAGCGGGCAGCGAGTCGAGATAGCCTTCGTGGAACGTGCAACGCGAGGTGATGCCATTTTCTTCGGCTTTTTGACGGCCGATGTCCAACATCGCAGACGCAGGCTCGACCGCCGTGAACTGACACACAGAATCCGTGCCTCAGCCGGAAGCTCGGCGAAAATTAGGCGCATTAACGAAAAGAGCGCATCGCGCCCCGACACCCAAAGAGCGGTTTTCTCGTCGTAGGAAGCCGCAACCTTTTGGTCGAATAGGATGGGTGACTGTTGGTTTTGCATGATGAAAGCGAATGAGTCCGCGATTCATATTTTACGCAGTTGAATGTTGTTGCAATGAAACCAAGCCGCGCGCAGCGGGTGAGCTTGATCGTTCGGCCGCTATTGGCGACTCTTAATTTAGGTTGTTCGCTTGACATACCAAGCATGAATGAGGAAGGCTTGAAAGAGACACCTTATTGCTTACGCCGCACTGTTGGTTTCATCATTGACCTCGGTTTTGATGACGAAAGCCTTTAATTCGGCAATCTTACCGCCGCGAAAACGCCAGACATCGCAGTACGAGTGATGAACTGCCTTACGTCTTCGTCCTTCAATGTTATGTCGCCGAGTACCGTGACGAAATCACCTTCAGCGATTAAGTTAGTGACCGTAAACTTTGGCGGCTCGATGTACGTCGCTGCCATATATTGGCGAACGGCTTCTTTTCCTTTAAGGGTCTGGTCGCCGACAAACGTCCATTCCGTGTCGTCGGCGCAAAACGACAGAAATTCTTCATAGTTGCCTTCAGCGACAGCCGCATTTGCCTCTTCTAAGATTGCTTTATTTTTCTCTGACATCTGAATCTCTCCTCTGTTCAAGTGGATGCAAGGTAACTCCGGCTAACAAGGGTTCACCTTGAACGGTTGGAGCAAGACCTGCACGAATTACTTTTGTTCCAATTTTCATTAACCGAACATTTACCGTTTATGGTGCTACGGCATAAACGCATCAGCGATAACTTGTGGGTTCCAAAACTCGCGGTACTTCGACATCTTCTCGCCGCGCATTTCAATGCGTCCGATGTATGTTTGCTCGTATTTCCGCCCGGTGGCGGTCACCTCGGCAGACCCTTTGAACTCGACAAAGACGACATCCGGGTCTGTCGTCGCAAAGAAGGTCAAGTCCCAAAATTGCCAATTGTCTGCAAGCTGCGGCAAGCCGATCATATACTTTACGATTTTAGGGGAAAAGAAAGTATTGTCTGATTTAGATGCGGCAAGCCGGTCATATACTTTACGATTGCTTCTTTGCCTTCGACGCGCGAAGGAAATCCAGCGGGCGCAAAAGGAAATTCGTAGACGGCATCGTCGGTTAGAAGTTCAGCGTAGTTTGATGTGCTTTGCGGGTCAAACACAGCTAAATGCGCCTCGAACACGCGGCGCGCTCTTTCTGTTAATGCCATTTTATCATTTAGACTGTTCATAATTTTTGATCTCCAAGTTATTGTTTTTGTGCCAGATTAAGCCGTTCCGCCGTTAATGCCGATGTTTTGCGCCGTAATCCATTTGGCGTTGTCACCGACAAACGTCCATTCCGTGTCGTCAGCGCAGAACGACAAGAATTCTTCATTGTTGCCTTCAGCGACAGCCGCGTTGCCCTTTTCTAAGATTGCTTTATTTTTCTCTGACATCTGAATCTCTCTTCTGTTCAAGTAAATGCTTTAACGGAGCGGTTTCCCTACTGGTTCGACGCTCGCCTTCAACTGTTCTTGTAGATTCAGGAATGCAGGTACTACAACTATACGCCTACTCCAAATCGCCGCCAAACCTCGCGCAGCCGCCGAACGACCAAGCTCACCCGCTGCGCCTTGTTCTATCGCGGTTGGTCACTTCTAGTCACTGTTGCTTAATACTTCTTTTATCTTTTCGACCTTTCATCTTTTCGACGCGTTCGGACACATGGCCAAGCCTGAACACCGCGTTTATAATTTGTGGCAATAGTTGTCTATCGAGACATAATAAACCTTTTGCTTAAGAACCTATCCGAAGAGGCAGACACGACCTATTTGGATAGGTTCTAAGTCGGTTCTGTAATCTCATAAACGACTTAGGAAAGAGGTCTATTGTATCCCCTGATTATGGATTACCAGGGCACTTCGCCGTCTTCTTCGGTGAAGTGCCCGCTTGGAGCGGCGGGTTGGGCCAGCGCCAGGCGCACCGGCTCGCTCGCGCCCTGCTCGGTGGTGCGCGGGCCGCTATGCCCGTTCAAATCGGTCGCCGTGTAGCCGGGATTGGCCGAGTAAACCTTGATCTTGGAATCGGCTAATTCTTTGGCCAGTGCGACGGTGAAGGCGTTGAGCGCGGTTTTGCTGGCGCGATAGGCGAAAGCCGGAACCGAATACTGCTCGTAATTTGGGTCGGAGGCCCACGTCAGTGAACCTAAATCGCTGCTCATGTTGATAATGCGGGCATCGCCCGATTTTCGCAAAAGCGGCAACATCGCTTGCGTGACGGCAAAGACACCGAAAAAGTTGGTGTCAAAGGTCTGGCGCAGCTTCTCCATCGAAGCCTGGCTCGGCGGCTCCGTTTCCAGCGCGACGCCCGCGTTATTAATCAGAATATCAAGGTGCCCGAAGTCGCTCTCGATGGATTGAGCCGCCGCTTCGATGCTCGCCTCATCCGTCACGTCGAGCGCTATTAAATGAGCGCTGAAGCCTTTGCCGCGCAGGGTTTGCACGGCGGCTTGGCCGCGCTCGGCGTCACGCGCGCCAACTAAAGTCGTGAGACCGCTCCCTCCCAGTTGCCGCGCGATTTCCAGTCCTAAGCCTTTGTTGGCTCCGGTTACCAAAACGATCTTTTGGTTCTTGTCATTTGTCGAAATGTTCATAATATGGGTGGCTTTACTTGACCGTGAGCACAATCTTGCCTTGGATGTGTCCACTGGCGGCTCGCTCGTGCGACTTTTGGGCATCGGCAAGCGGAAACGTGCTGTCTATGGCGACTCGAACCATGCCGGCATCCAGCAAGCGTCCGAGTTCCGCGAGTTGCGCGCCATTCGAGCGCACCTGGGTCATCGAGACCGTAACGCCCAGCTTCGCGGCCTCCTCCGCGTCAGAGAAGCCTGGGAATACCGGGAATAAAGCGCCGCCACGCTTGAGCGTGCGGAGGAAACGCCCGGTGGTGGGACCGCCGAGGGTATCGAGGACGAGATCAACGTCCTGCGCGACATCTGCGGGGGTGTTCTTGGTGTAGTCGATAAATTCGTCGGCACCGATCTCGCGCAGGAAGGACTCCTGTGTGTTCGATGCCACCGCGATGACGTGCGCGCCCTGCCATTTCGCCAACTGCACCGCGAAGTGCCCCACGCCGCCCGCGGCACCATTAACCAGCACCGTCTTGCCGTCGAGCGGCGCCGGGCGATGCATCTCCGGTTGCAGCGGGTTCGGTTCGTTGTGCCCCAGCTCGATCAGGAACTGCCACGCGGTGAGGCCTGACATTGGCGCTCCCGCGGCGTGCACATGATCGATGTCGGTCGGCTTGCGTGCTAAGTCCGACGCAGGCGCAGCGACATACTCGGCATAAGCGGCGCTCTCTCCGTAGCTAGGAAAGCGAATCATGCCGAAAACTTCATCGCCGACGGAGAAGCCCTGCACATTCGTGGCGACGGCCTCGACAACGCCCGACACGTCCGACCCTGGAATGACGGGCAAGGGCACCAGCGGACGAAACTTGGGTGGGAGCATCTTATACCCGTCGGCCAGATACCAGTCGGGAGGATTGATGCCAGCCGCGTGAACGCGAACAAGCACCTCACCCGACTTCAGTTCGGGCATAGGCGCATCTTCGTAACGCAGCACCTCAGAACCACCGAACTCGTGCAGCCTGATCGCTTTCATGGTGTTTGTCGGCATTGCCCTTTCGCCTTCATCGAAATGTTCATAATGTAGGTGGATTTGTCGCGGCTGCGAAGACCTGAGCGGGAGACGTGGTGCCAGTGACTGTTGCTGTTCCCGGCACGCCGAAATGAATCCAGCCCGCATTGAAGCCGTCCTCCATCTCTTCCCAGTTGCCGATTTGGTCAGGGGCCAAACCCATCGTTTTTAGGGTCTGCGTCCAATACTCGCGCGGAATCGACCTCGCCTTGACGGGCGTTCCCAAAACCTGCGTTATGGCGCGGGCGATTTCATCGGGTGTAATGGGCGAACCAATTTCCACGATTCTGTGGCCGTCCCAGCCTTCGATGAGCAGTCGAGCGATTTCGGCGCCGACATCGGCAGTGGCCACCATCGGAAATGGATGGTCTGTCGGCTGCAAAAAGCTGTCGAACCAACCGGTCGAAGCGGCGCGCTCCAACAAGCCGAGGAAATTTTCTATCAACGCACCGGCCCGCACGAAAGCGGTCGGGAAAGGCAAGTCACGCAACTCCGCTTCGAGCAGATGGGTTTGGGTGATGTTGCCCAATCCGCTCGTTTGCTCCGAGCCAACCGAAGACAAAACCACCAATCGTGGCGGCGGCGTTTGGGCCAGCGCCGCAACGAAACTGCCGTTGAGGGCTGTGGCTTCGGGGAAATCCGGCGACACGCCAAAAGGCGTCGGCTGCATCAAAAACGCGCCTTCAACACCTTCCAGAGCGGAAGCAACGGCTTGGGCGTCGGTCAGGTCGCCCGCGCGGACTTCGACGCCCTTTTGCGTCCACGCGGTGGCCTTTTGTGGGTCGCGGGCCAGAGCGCGCACGCTGTGACCCGCGTCCAGAAGCTGTTGCGCGGTGGCACCTCCGATTTTTCCAGTGATACCTGAGATGAAATACATGATTAAATTTCTGGCGAGGGTTCTTCTAAATTTTGCGCTGCATTCATTCTCCTGATTATAATGCACGTAGCCAAGCTGCGCGCCGCGATAGAACGTTGCCCATCACCCGCCGCAGAAACCTCAAATACTCAATAGATCATCTCTCGACGGTCGGTGTGCATGGGCGTTGTTATGCGACGACCTCGTACTTACAAAACAGACTACTTCCCACGCTTACTGAAACCCGATTTTAGAGCTTCAGATTTAGTAGCTTAAGAAGAATAGTTCTTCAATCCCACTGATAACAAAACAAATGCAGACATTAAAAGTATGACTCTGAGCCAGTTATAGAAGTCCCATCTGCTCCTGATACTCTCCCAATCTGAAGGTAAATTGTTGAGATCCCATTCCTTAACTTGATTATTCAAAGGAACTGGAAAGATGAGACTGAAGGGAATCACAATAACCCAAATTAGGGCAGCAGCACATAACCAAGGAAACGCGGATGGAGAGTAGAACCATGCCATCACGCATACAAAAATGTGTAGCGCTGTAGTTACCGCCATCCACATCGGCATCACTCCGCCATAAAGATGTGCAAAACGCTGTATCGCAGAGAGATTTGAACGATGATCTTGACGAGATAAGGACGGATGTATAAACGCAGCTACAGCAAATTCGTTGCCTGTAAGAAGAGCAGAGTTCAATAGCAGGGCTAGAATCACTGGAATCATTGAGCCTCCTCTAAATAGTTGCTTAAACTCCACACTACTTTAAAGATTAGTTACCCCAAAGACAACTTCAAATCGCTGCCCTAACCAACAATCTAAGCTGCATAACAATCAAGCTCAGCCGTCGCCGGAAGCCGGAGCGAGGAACGATCGTAGGCTGTAGGCGGTCGAGTGCAGCGCCTTGTTCGGCGGCTTGTCTAATGGTAGGGCGGCAATGCTTGTTCTAACAGAAGATGGCTTCTAAAGGCACATCAGTTGAAACAAAAGCAAAATCACCAACGGCTGTAATATTTGTGACCACAGCGCATGGTTAGGCACTGAGTCCAGACGATGGAAGTGGGCAGACTTCCATCGCTTGAATCAAGCCATGCTCAATGGTGAAACGGTGGCCAACGTGTTCATCGGCAAGCACGGCTCCAGCCAGATCGCGCACGACCTGATGCACCTCGACCAAGACCTGCCCAGCGTCCTCCGGGTAAAAGGCAATCGGCTCGACGTGTGGATTGATCTCGCTCCACTGCTCTGTCCAGTAAGCGCGGACTTCCTCAGGCCCACGGGCAAAACCGCCTTTGAACGCCTTCGGCCAGACCACGTCGGGAGTCATGAGGGCGATGGCGGCATCAATGTCGCGCGCGTTGAAGTCCGCATACGCTGCGCGTAGCAGCTCGATTTCTGGTGCAGGTTGATTTGGCATATTAATTCAGCATACAACACCGCGCGCAAGCCACCGAACTAGGCAATCAGCGATATTATTGCTGCAAATGCTTCGCCCCTACAAACCCCGCGATCGCCAAAAACCTTTCTGAAATCCGGATTTGGGTAGATGTCAAATGGGTTCTATAAATTGAAAAGAACTTTCAACCCCTCTTTCAGTGATGTAGGCTGTCGCCCCAGCAGGTTTTCCAGATCGGGGCTAATCTCTTCTTCCTGCCCGTTCTTAATATCCGTTAGAAAACCCACGACCTTTTGAATCATCGCGTCCGGTGTTCCACGTTCTTTCATTTGCGTCTCAAATGCTGATTTCTCAGCAGGAGTATAACCGACTTTTTTACCTGATAAGTCGGAAAGGGTAGCCGCAACATCGTCAAATTTCGAGTAGATTGTTGACGACTGTTGTCCCCAACTGTCCGGTGGCTCCTGTGATCAAGATCATAATTTCTCCTTTTTTGTTTGAATTCTGTTCTGCGCCTGAAGATATTGACTGTATATCGTCAACTATCGGTTTGCATTTTCTGCGTAATCGCGCCTAGAAGTGCGACAGAATGAGTGATTTGTTCCGCGTCAAAGTCTTCGGCGATCGCATTTGTCCACTGCCATTCACGCTCCAAGGCGTCGTCATACGCTGACTTGCCTGCTTCTGTGAGGAGCAGGTGCATCGATCGGGCGTTGCCGGAATTGGCGGCAAACTCAAGTAGTCCGTCACTTACCATGTCGTCAGCGAGTCGTTGAACGGCCTGCCGCGTTAAGCCCATATACCGCGCCAGTTCGCTGACGGTGACTGGTTTTTCAAGGGCGCATAACTCACTCAGCGTTTGCCACCTTGCATTGGTGATGCCTGTACCCCGCATGAGGCGTGTTCCTGACTTCTGCACCGTGGCGTTCATCCGCAGTACGGCGCGGATTAGATCAGTTACAGCATTGGACGCGGGCGTTTTCTGACTATGGTAAAAAGGCACGTTCTTGTTTCCCGCTTATTATTTAGATAGTGCGAACACGGGTCAAAGTCAGCATTTGGGTCTTAGACACTGCGAAACCCAAGGCAATAACGACTAAGATGCCTCCAGTGATCGCGTAGACTGTGCCTAAGCCCAGAGTTTTAGTAAATGGCTGGGTGACGATCGGTGACAAAAACTGTCCCAAAAATATCGCGGTGGAAAGCCCCCCCAACGCCCGATCCCTAATTGCTTCAGGTACAGTGGTCATTAGCCAAATCGACATATTGGGCATTAAAAGTCCTACCCCCATTCCACAAAGAGCTAGTCCAGTTAATACTTGTGCCCAGTTTGATGACTGACCAATTAGTAAATAGCCAATACCCATTAGCCCAAAAACTAAAGGCAGAAAAGTGACAAACTCAATGCGCTGTTTTATGTTGTCATAGTTGACTGAGGCGATCGCCATCCCAGTTTGAGAAGGTACGGCCGCTACCAAATTCTTGAGGAAAAAAGGCATCTGAACCGGAATTAGATAAAACGCAATTTGACTGAGCGTCGTCAATCCATACGCGACGACCATGACCCCGATCGGGATAGATTGGATCACCATCTTGGCATCATCTGAGGCTCGTTCAGACGATGTTGGCTGCACCGCAGGGGGTTCGACAATAAACAGAATAATTAGCGGCGCAATCAGCCATGCAAACAGATAAATTCCAAAGGGATAATGCCAACTTTGTTGCGCGAGGATGCCGCCTAAGGTCAAAAACAACACGCCACCCAGTCCCATAAATCCGGACTGTAGACCCATAAACGCCGCACGGTTGGGGCCGCTATAGTAATCGGCAACTAGGGTAGGGGAGCAATGTAGGGAAAACGCATCTTATTTCCTAATAAAAACTAAGAGAGATTTCAAAATGACATAGACAGTTGTAAAAATCGAGAAGATGATAAATAAAACAAATGGATTATCGCTGAAAACATGAATTAGCTTATTTGAAGCTGAATAATTATTTATTGATCCTAAAACAACTCAAAATTCGAGTTTATAAAAGTATGTTTATCTCAAAGAAAAGTGAGATTTTCCTTAAAGATTTAAATTTAATTTCTGATATATTTAGTTTATGCTAACCCGAAAACTCTTGATAAATAATTGTTATCCAACCCAGCGAGAAACTGTTTATTTTTTATTCCACGTTTGACACGCTTCTCTTTACCTAAAAGATTGACTGCAATATGTCTGAGGATTGCAAAATTCTGTGGAGCATTATCTTTTCTAATGCGACAGTCATCTTCCCTCAAGGCGACATCTAATATCCAATGTAATGAATTCTCAATTCCCCAATGACTGCGAATAGAATTACCAAACTGTTTAGCATTTGACTCAAGGCTACTGATAAAATAATGGGTTTCAACCGTTGTTTCACCATTTAATGAACGGACGGATTCTACCATCCCAACACTATTAAAGTTTGACCAAACTGAATCTGGATTAAGCCGAGACTGAATTTGAGATAACATCACATAGTGGCGGATTTCATGACGACCATGCCCTATTTCATCTGTTTTATATGTACTATGTTCAATCCCCTCAAAACCTGTATTTATCCCTGACTTAAATAGTTTTTCTACCTCATCATAAAGATTTCCCTGATTCTTTTTTAACGTAATTACATAATCTGCATCTTGCTGTGTGATTAATTTCACGATTTCTTTCTGGCAGCCAATTGCATCAATTGTCACAATACATCCAGACAGTTCTAAGACCTTTAATAATTCTGGAATTGCTGTAATTTCATTCGATTTTTCATCCACCTTCACTTGTCCCAACACCAATCTATTTGTAGTTGCCCAGGCGCTTACCATTTGAATTGCGCTTTGTTCACTGCTTTTATCATCAGAACCACGTCAGGTCTTTCCATCAATTGCTACTACTTCACCCTCGGTTATCTGATGTATTGATTTTATCCAATCAAGAAAACATAATTGAAACTGTTGGGGATTTACTTGTGCAAATACTCGCGCAAAAGTATCATGAGATGGAATGCCATTTGGCAACTCTAAAAATGTTTGTAACCACTCATACTTCGCACAACCATAAGTCTCTATTCCTACCCAACCATCTGCTCCACAAATAACCGCACATACGGCAATGGTCATGATATCAATTAAATTGTGTCGTTTGGTACGATCTATGCGTGGATCTTCTATGACACTAAAGTAGTCAGCAATTGTGATTTTTGGCAAGATCGCTTCATTCAACTATAATCTGGTTCTTTTTGTTTAACGCACTATCGAATTTACTACAAAAACGAACCCGTATTGCTTGGCAGCCGTCGGCTGCCACAAACTCCCCTACAACGATTATCATTCTTATTCAATTTCATGCCTAATTCTCTGAAGTACTGTGTGGTAGAGTGTTGGGGAATTCCACCTTGATTATCGATCTTTAATATTTAGATGCGTTCGCCCTACATATTTTGTTCACTTCAAGCTTTTATTAGATTGAAGTTTATGCGGTCTGAAAAAATAATTAGCAATTGGTACGAAGTACAACGGAATATGTTCACGTTAGTTGTACGTGAGCATATTTTTGCAAACCTTAGCAGTGATGGCATCATCGTAAGAATTCAGGAGTCAGGAGTCAGAATTCAGAATGGAATTAGCATAGCTTGTTAGTAATTTACTAACCTCCTCAAGTTGAAGCATTAATCCTGATGTGTCACCGGCAGTCGCTCATGGGGGAAACCCCCAAGACCGCGCTGCCTCACCATAGTCAAGGTCTTTTGAAAGAATTAAATAGTAGCGGCATTCCTCTACAGAGCCTTGTGCAATGTTCATAAACCGTACTTTGTCTGTTGCTCCCTTTTTCTTAAAACCCTCCCTACGGGACGCTCCGCGAACAGCTATATTTGCTGCAATAGAGATTGCTGCTCGTCTAAATTGGGAAGTAAGTCCATATATTTCCGATTTAGTAAATTGACCAGTAAATTGATATACCAATAAAACAAACTGGTGTGCTTTTTGCCAAACTATCAAATCTTGGAATGTGCAAGGCTTGTTGTCTCATTTATTCTGGCTCCTGAATTCTGACTGAGTCAGCCTTTATCATTTTTATCCTTGATCGAAGCAAATAGCTTTACGATGGGTGATGCGTAAAGCCCCCGAATGCGCTTTGCTAAATTCAGGGGAAATAAGCGAAAGATAAAAACGCCCACAAAGTTACTACAAAGTACTTTAGTAACTTAACCCGAATTTCTCACGAAGTTTGAAGAAATAGGGGTCAAAAACTGCCAAAATGTATATTGCAAAACAATTCCAGCAGTTTAAAGTATGACCCCCAAATAAAAATCACAGAGTTGACCCAAGAGGAGCAAAGCGATCGCCTTCACCTAGAGCGGCGTGTGGAAAGAGCGTTTTTTGAGGCGGGGAAGGCGCTGATGGAACTGCGCGATCGCAGGCTGTATCGCTCCACACACAAAACCTTTGAAGATTATTGCCGCGATCGCTTTGGGCATAGTCGGCAACAATCAAATTATTTGATTGCCGCAGCTGGTGTTTACGAAAATTTGACAACCATTGGTTGTCAAAATGTGGCAAATGAGAATTTGACAACCAATGGATCACAAATTCTGCCCACGAGTGAGCGCCAATTTCGACCCATGACCAAGCTCGAACCCCAGGAACAGCAAGAAGTGTGGCTAACGGCAGTAGAACTTGCTGGTGGGCATTCGTGAGAGGTTAAGATCGGATAACATTTGTCAATAAGCAATAGTACTTAAAATATTGCAAAAAATCGGGGTTAGAAACAGAATTTTTGAGCAGGCGATCGCGTCATCTTAATAGGCATCATTCATTTTTGACCTATCAGTTCAGTACAAGAGTTAAGTTCATACCTCCCTTTTTCCCAAATTTTCAGCATAATTTCTAATTGACAAAAGTAAGATTCTCTTAACCTCTCACCGATGGCTGGTGGGAAAGTGCCTACTGGTAGAATCGTCAAAGATGTGGTGCAACGCATCATAGAGAGAACCCAAGTACCCAATACGTACCAAATTGGTGAAGTCTGCCAAATCCTTGCAAAAGAGAACCCAGAACTCAGAGGTAAGGGTGGCTGCTGGGGGATAGTCATAAGAGTGAATGATTTTAGTTGCACTGTCAAAAGCTGGGATGGGGAGTACACCGTTGCTTTGCAGCACCTCAAATCTTACAATTACCTGCCTGCCGAGTGTCAGCAGATGCGGGTGATATGCGATCGCATTAATTGGGTTTATTCCGATTCGCTAGAGGAGACAGTCAAAAGTCTGTTGCAGTTATTGGGGAAGGTGAATTGTCCTTATTTAACTGCTGTGGAAGAGAAATTGTTGGGTTTGATAGAGCGGGAATATGGGGTTGAAGAAGTAGCAGGTGATTCTAAATAAACCTTGGAGTAGTAAAAAATAGTAATGTAGATAAATTGTTAAGATATTGCGATCGCTTTTGGTATCTTCCTCAACCGAATTTCTCCCTGCCTAAAATCATACACTGGCTCACAAGTAGTAATACAATCAAGTGCTGCCGTTCGCCTTGGATGAGCGATAGCGTGTTTACTGAAAGACGGCGAAAAAGCCTGTCTTTCGGTAAATTATTTAGGTGACAAGGAATAATAAAATCCTAATTCTGTATCTTCTCTATTCATTGAACGCGTTAAAAGTTTTTCATAAGGGATCAAAACATCCTCTGACTTTTCCAGATAGCGTGAAAAGTCAGATTTGTTCGTACCCTACGTAAAATGTATGAATTAAAAGCTGCACTTGATGGTGGTAACGTGACAAGTATCAAAACTGATATTATTTTTGCTCAAACTGTCATGCAGTTAGATGGAGATATTATTACTCGTTACCATAAAGAACTATTTAGTTTATCTGAAGACGCTAAAAATCTAATCATTAATACACATAATCAAGGAGTTATCTCTGGAGAAAAGCAGTGGCGTGGAACATTTAGTTTTTTGATTAGTTTGGTACAGGGTATCGCAAATTTATCTTGATAATGAACGCCAACATAACAAAAACAGACAATCAAGCTGATGTTATACTCTCTCTATTTCTACAAGTTCCTCAAGGCGATCGCTTTGAACTTAAGCTTGAACGATCGCAGTGTAGTTTTTACCTAAATGATACTATTGTAGAACAGATTCAGCAAGCACAAAAAACTGGTATTTCTCTGTATATTCCGCCAAAGCTGATAATTACTCTGTGGTATTATGCCTGTTTTAGTAATAATGTGGTGTTTGGAGAAACAAAAGAAATTACTGAAAAACAGGTGAGTAATTTTTTCTATGTTACTGTGATAGTCAATATTATAAAATCTCTTCTGAATAAAACTGCACGAGGCAAAACAAGCTTACAGTCTGGGCTTACCTTTAATTCTTACTATGAGCAGCCTGAATCAGCATCAGATACTTATGAAGAGAAAGACATCATTTTGCAAAGCACTATCCTCCTTCATGGTGATATATTCCATAAAATCAAGTTGGATTTTATGCAAAATCCCAACTGTTCAACAATTATCTCTGCTCATTATTGGCTGACTGAACAAATACTAAGTTGCTTTCAGGCTAAACTAAATCTGCTAATTTGGGAGATAGCTTCACTGTTTCCGGCTGCTTTTGTAGCCTATAGTTTATATCCAGCAAATGGAATATTATCGATATTTGCTTGGATAGGCTTCGCTATATTATTTGCTACTACTCGGTATGTACTTGTAAATCAACTTCAAAGACGTACTTCTATCGATTCTAAATTAATAAATTGGTTTGCATGGATGATGATTTGTTTCATCCCTAGTGTTACTGTTAGTGCTATTAGTAACTTTAGTGATGCTAAGTCTTTATTATTGCCATTGTTATCACTTATTGCCCCAAAACTTGCAGATTTCATTTTAAGCTTTATCAGGCCACGAGCTTGGAAAATTATCTTTATGTTAGTTTCTGTCGTTAGAACTATTTTTAAATTTTTTAAGTAGATTCTACTTTTATTTTTGCAAAAGTTGCCAACACTGACTAGCGATCGCCCAATCTTCTTGAGTATGAATCACTAATACCCGCACTGCTGAATCAGTTGTTGCAATATCTTCATCAACAGGTTCTTGCTGATTTTTCTCAAGATCGAGTTTCAATCCCAAAAAACCAAAGGCTTCACAGGCGGCTTGGCGAATTTCCGCAGAGTGTTCACCTACACCTGCTGTAAACACCAAAGCATCTAATCCGCCCAAACTGGTAAGCATTGCACCGATACCAGAACGTAGACGATGTACGTAGATATCCCACGCCAGTTGAGCGCGAGAATTACCTTGAGCTATTGCTTCTCTCACTTCCCGCATATCGCTAGATACACCCGAAATACCCTTTAACCCAGAAGCTTTATTTAAGATATCATCCAACTTTTCGACGGAATAATCGCAGTACCGCAACAGATAAATCAGAATCCCCGGATCGACTGAACCAGAACGACTACCCATCATCAATCCTTCTACAGGCGTGAATCCCATTGTGGTATCAATACTGCGGCCGTTTTTAATCGCCGCCAAAGAGCAACCATTGCCAAGATGACAGGTAATTAACCGCTCAGGTGGAACATCTCGACCGAGGATTTGGGCGGCACGTTGAGAACAGTATTGATGACTAATACCATGAAACCCATAGCGACGGATACCTTGCTCTACCCACTGATATGGGCCGGGATAGATTGCTGCGGCATCAGGTAAAGTGGCATGAAATCCGGTATCAAAGACTGCTACTTGAGTGACATCTTTTGAGATTTTTTCAATTGCTTCTATGCCTTCCAAAGCAACTGGATTATGTGCTGGAGCGAGGTTAGATAGACGAGCGATCGCCTTTTTAACATCCTCCGTAATTACCACACTATCTCGATAATCCTGTCCACCATGTACTATCCGATGCCCTACCACATCGATATCTGACAACCGATCAATTACTTTGGTAGCACCATCACTAAGTGTATGAAGCATATAGGTGAGGTGTGCCTGTGGAGAATCATCAGAAATTGATTCTTGCATTGCACTCGTAGCGGTTTTCACCTCAATTTCTGCCACACCGCGATCTTGAGTCCAGTTGATTTTTCCTTCCCAAAGGGGTTGGGCTGCTTGGGTGGAGAAAGCCTCGTCTGCAATTTCATACAGACAACTTTTTTGGGTACTCGATCCGGCATTCAGCACCAATATCTTCATAGGACAACATAAAAACATCACCTCCTTTGATCATGTCACTAAGTGTAGCCTCATGCTTCTAGCCTATAGACAGAATAATTCGTAATTCGTAATTCGTAATTCGTAATTCGTAATTAAGTTTTTTGACGGGGATTTAGCGCAAAGTGCGGTCTTGGGGTCTCCCCCGCCGCAGGATGCGCGAAGCGCTGTAGAGGAGCAACTTTGCAAGACAGACCCCGACCCAAAACGTTCTGCCTGTAGAGGCAGGGGAATTAAACCCCTAAACTTTGTTTAAAAATTGGACTAGTTAAGCTTTTTTTTATAAAAATTAATGTGCTAATACCATTTCTTTGTGAGGCTGCGCCGAATTTTTTGACCTTTTTCTTTCTTTGTGTCCTTTGCGTCCTTTGCGGTTCGTTTCTCTTACTCATCCAAAATTGCTATTAGTGGATTATTGAGCTAATAATCCTATAACTTCAAGACGTAGAAACATCAATTTGGCAAACCCTCAACCCGCATCAAATCCAATTCCCGTTCAAATATTTCATCAATTGGCAACATTTGACCATCAACAGTCATAAATTTATGGTCTTTTGTTGCCCGAATCACTGAACCATCTTCCAAGCAATACTCAAACACCTCTTGTTCTCCGCGATCGTGCCACTGTGCTACAGGTTGCGTATAAATATTTCCATTATTATCAACACTATACACATTACATTCAATACATTTTTCTACAATTTTGCCAATCGGCAACAATCCATATTCTACTGTCAATATTTCCGTGTCATAGCTTAAACAATATTCAGCAAACTTTAACATTTGCTCAAATAATTCATCCGCAACTTTTTTCGGAACACCGTTTTTTGCTGCGCCATCCACGAATTTTTCTCGCTGCTTTTGCATCTCAGAAACTTTCTTTTTACCCATCGCCCGACGCAGCAAGTCAGCTTGTCCTAGAGAATATCCAGCCATATCCTGAGCAATTTTCATGATTTGCTCTTGATAGACCATAATTCCATAAGTTTCGTCTAATATTGGTTCTAAAACAGCGTGTTGATAATCAATATTTTCTCGGCCATGTTTGCGGTTAATAAATTTAGGAATCAGTCCTGCATCTAACGGCCCCGGTCGATAAAGTGCCAAAATTGAAGAAATATCTTCTATATTAGAAGGCTTCAAATCTCGCACTATTTGACGCATTCCAGAAGATTCTAATTGAAATATCCCTTCTAATTCACCTGCTTCTAATAGTTCATAAGTTTTTTGTACATCTTTAGGTAAACTGCTATGTTCACCTTTAGCTAATATCTTCTGGGCTTTTCTTTCCTGGCGGGGAATTTCATCAGGATCAACCCGATATCCTCTAGTCTCTTGAATCAAATCAACGGTCTTTTGAATCAGTGTCAGGTTCCGTAAACCCAGAAAATCCATTTTCAACAAACCCATTGATTCCAGGTCTTCCATGAAGTATTGAGTAATCACGGAACCGTCATTATTCTTCTGTAAAGGCACAATTTCATCAAGTGGTTCGTCTGAAATTACTACACCTGCTGCATGAACACCAAAAGTTTTGTTAGTTCCTTCAATTCGCATTGCCATATCAAGCCAGTGACGAACATGGGGTTCTTTATCATATTTCTCCTTAAACTCTGGTTCTGGAGTTTCATTAGAAATCATCACCTTGAGTTTTGTTGGTTTTCCCCGCACCACAGGAATTAATTTCGCCATTTTGTCAGCTTCCCCGTAGGGAATATTTAATACTCTGGCAACATCTTTCAAAACTGCTTTAGAAGTTAGGCGGTTAAAAGTAATAATTTGAGCAACTCTATCTGCACCATATTTCTCGGTTACATAATCAATAACTTTATCCCGTTGTTCAATACAGAAGTCTGTATCAATATCGGGCATAGATTTTCGTTCTGGGTTCAAAAAACGCTCAAATAGTAGCCCATGATGCACAGGGTCAATATTAGTAATTCGCATCGCATAAGCAACTAATGAACCAGCCGCAGAACCACGACCTGGCCCGACAGGAATGTTATTATCTCTAGCAAATTTGATGTAGTCCCATACAACTAAAAAGTATTTGGAAAAACCCATTTGCTGAATCATTTTTAATTCGTATTCCAATCTTTCTTTATAGACGGAATCGACTTCTTGGCGAGATTTGCGATTTAACCGTTCTAAAAGCCCACTCCATGCAACATCTTCGGCATAAGTGTCAGCAGTATGACCGGAGGGAATTGGGGGTGTAGGAATCTGAGGCTCACCCATGATATGGTAAGGCTCGACTTTATCAGCGACTTCTTCTGTAGTTGCGATCGCTTCGGTAATTACATCATCCGTTAAATGGTCACGAAATAGCTGCCGCATCTCCTCACCAGATTTGAGATATTCTGTGCCGCTATAACGCATCCGCTTATCTTCAATAATTAGCTTGCCAGTTTGAATACATAGCAAGGCATCATGGGCTTCAACGTCAAAACAAGAAATAAAATGCGAATCATTAGTGGCAATAAATTTAATGCCTAGTTCCCTCGCAATTTTGACTATTTCTACATTCACAATCCGGTCTTCTTGGGAACCGTGGTCTTGAATTTCGAGATAATAATCATCACCAAATACATCTTTATACCACTGAGCAACTTTCCGGGCTGCATCTGGTCTACCACTGAGAATTGCTTGGGGAACTTCTCCACCCAAACAAGCGCTGGTGACAATTAAGCCTTCATGATATTCTTTGAGTAAATCTTTATTAATACAAGGACGAGAAAAAATTCCTTTGCCTTGAACACCTTTGAGGTGAGAAATTGTGGTTAATTTAACTAAATTTTTGTAACCTTTAGTATTTTTAGCTAAAACGACTTGATGATATTTGGGACGACGTTCTTGTTTTTCAATATCGCCGTTAATTACATACATTTCATTGCCGATAATCGGCTTAATATTTTGACTACGGCAGATTTTGATCAGTTCAATGGCTCCATACATGACACCATGATCGGTAAGGGCGATCGCTTTCATCCCCAGTGCGATCGCTTGATCCACCAATTCTGGTAGCTGACTTGCCCCATCTAGTAGACTGTAATCACTGTGAATATGTAAAGGCACAAAGGACATAAGCATCTCCAACCACAAGCCAAGATATCTTTAGGGGCCTACCTTGTGGTATACCCTTTCAAGCCGGATTTTGCAAAGCAATGGAATATTAGATTAACAGTTTTTAACTAAAATTAAAGCTGTTCTTTTTCCGAAATTGCCACTGTCATCAATGTTGTTTTAATAGTTACAGCAGTTAATCAGCATCTAACTAATGAGTGAAACAGAGAGTACTACTTCGTCTGAAACCAAAGCTCGCCCTTGGTGGCAGCGTATCCCTCTCACATTGCAAATTCTCATCGCCCTAGTAGCCGCAGTCAGCGTTGGAATTGCCCTTGGTGCGGGGAATCCTAATCCCAGTGATGCCACCTTAATCAATAATTTAGCAATTCCGGCTGAGTTGGTGCTAAAGGCTCTCCGCGCCCTAGCTACACCCTTAATTTTGGTAGCGGTGCTGCACACCTTAATGACTACGAATATCCCCGGTACAGCTGGACGGCGGCTAGCAGTGCTACTTTTAACTAACACTACCGTAGCTATTTTAGTAGGACTTTTGGTAGCCAATGTACTACGTCCAGGAACTTGGGGAAATGTAGCCACCTCAACAAGTACACAAATAACTACTCAGAGTATTGACCCTTGGGGAATACTCAAAGATGCTGTACCAGAAGCTGTTCTCAAGCCATTAGTTGATAATAATGTCATCCAACTAATTGTAATTGCCCTAAGTTTTGGCATCGTCCTGCGGGCATTAAAATCTGAACAAATCGCCCAAGGGAAAAACGGATACCAGCCGATAGAGGATGTCATCGGGATTTTATTTGAGGCGGTAGTCCGCGTCCTCAACTGGGTAATTGCCTTAGTGCCTTTCGCAGTCTTTGGGATTGTGGCTAAAACAGTTGCGATGCAAGGATTTGCACCGTTTAAATCTTTGGGTGCATTTATCTTGGCGGTGCTGTTAGCACTGTCATTGCAAGCGTGCTACTATTTGACCAGAGTAAAATTTGGTTCTTGGGTACCCCCGCTAAAATTCCTAGCTGGCGGATCTGATGCCTTTTTAACAGCTTTTTCAACTTCTTCCTCTGCGGCAGCAATGCCCGTAACCTTTGAGGTTTTGCAAACAAAAGTCGGTTTAAGGGAATCTTCTGCTGCTTTGGGGGCATTAGTTGGGGCAAATTTCAATAATGATGGTACTGCTCTTTATGAAGCAATGTCTGCGTTGTTTATTTCGCAACTAATAGGACAACATCTGAATCTGGGACAGCAGTTAATTGTCATCCTGACTTCGATTTTTGCATCTGTAGGTGCGGCGAATATTCCTAATGCTGGACTGGTAACGATGACACTGGTGTTTACTTCTGTAGGTTTACCTACCCAGTATATTGCTTTGCTAGTTACCATCGATTGGTTTTTGGATCGCTGCCGTACCGCAATTAATGTTATGGGAGATATGACTGTCAGTGCTTTACTTGATGGCAAAAAGCCTCGTTCTGTAGACGAGGCTTAGTTTGACGGCTTTTCAGGTAGCTAATGCTGTTGAGGCCCTTTAGCATCACATTCTTTAGCCCAACAGCGTTCTAGAAGTCGAAGCCGCCAGATCAATGCAAAGCGTTGAGGATTTAATACTAATTTAGTATCGTGACTAAATAAAGGTTGGTTCAGATACTGCCAAAGGGGAAATTTAATTTTGGTGTGTTTTGGAGTCATAAAAGCAACAAATATTATAAAAGTTTCGTAGCCATATTTGGCATTTTGTCTAGCAATTGCCTGATAGTGTTTTTCTAGTTAAAGACTACACTGCGATTTTGCAGTTGTCCTGGTAAAAATTGCGTAATTTTACAAAGTGAATTTATGTTGTTTCCGCTTTAATACTGAAATTGCACGCACTATTTTTCTGATTGCATATACTGCGATCAGTTATACTGTTTTCTGAAATCCTGGCTACAGATACACTTTTTAAATACAAGCGGTTAATCTAGCAGGAATTTGAATGTTTTACTGGTAAGAAGATATACTTGCAACTTAAGCGATGGTTGCAACAGAGCGATCGCATTTTCTGGTTTTATAGAACTCGTTGACTTAACTACAGATATGTGAAAACAAGACTGATTTGTTAAGATTTTGTGTTAAAAAATTTTCCTTGTGACTTCCAAATAAAAAAATATCCAACTATTTATTGTGGAGTGGCCGAAAAGCTATTGGTGTCAACTTCAGGTAAAACCCTCTTTGTGACAACCAACGTTTTGCCCTCACCCCCAGCCCCTCTCCCGATTACGGGAGAGGGGAGCCGGAAGTTAATTTCCCCGAATCCTAATTTTGGGATTCGGGGTTAGGGGATGAGAATATGTGTAAAATGCTTGCTAGATATAGATTTGAGCTTTCGTCCCACCCCACAAAATAGAATAATTTATTTCTTGGAAATTCTAGCCAAAAAATTAATCCACCTACACATGAGAGTGATAGGTGGATTTAAGTGTGCTTGATTGGATATCTAGCAGACAGAGTAAGTAGCAGAAATGCTGCTAAAGTTGCATTGCAAGATAATCTCCTAAGTTGGAGAGTACCTATAAAGAGTTAGTAATGAGTACCTGTTTTACGGTGGTTGATAGCAGTAACAGCATCAGGCTTGAGTAATTTACCTTCGTCTACAGTTGCATATACAACCCAGTGATCGCCACATTCTAGACGTTGATTCACTGAGCATTCCAAATATGCTAAAGCGTCGGTGAGGACAGTACAGCCGTTATCTGCAACTGCTGTACTAAAGTTAGCAAATCGATCTTCCCCAGGCGCAAAAGATTTACGGAAATGCTTCATGTAATCTTGGTGATTGCCTTCGGGTAGAATATTTAAGGCAAACTTACCGCCAGGATACATCAAAGATTCGATCGCTCGGTCTTTAGCGATCGCTACACTTATTCCAGGTGGATTAAAGGTAGCTTGAGAAACCCAAGCGCCTAACATTGCGGTAGACACTTCTCCAAGTTTCGCTGTCACCACGCAGACGGAACCAACAATTCGACCAACAGCCTGTTCTACTGGAGTAGCAGCTTGTTGTGGCACACGGACTTTTTTAGCTTTTTTCAGTGCTTGGGCAAAGTCTGTACCTAGTTCTTCACAGAATTTGAGTGTGACATCATCTGGTTTAAACTTGACCTTCAAGGTGTCAAAGCCAAAGCGATATCCAGAATCCCGGAGTTTTCCTTCGATTAAGTCAAAGGCTTCGCCACTCCAGCCATAAGAACCAAAGACCCCAGCGAGTTTGCTGTTGTCACCGCTTGAGATCACAATCCCTAAAGCAGTATGAATGGGTGTAGGTGCATGACCACCAATGGTAGGAGAACCGATGATAAAACCTTCTGACTGTGCTAGGTTGATGCGAATTTCATCAGGGGTGGCAAATTCGCAGTTAATTGATTTGACTGCGACTCCACCTTTAGTTAATCCCAGAGCGATCGCTTGTGCTAAAGTCGCCGTATTCCCATAAGCTGAAGCGTAAAGTAGGGCAACGGAAATCTCGCGATCGTTATGAGAACGGCTCCATTCTCCATAGGCTTTGGTAAGCTCGATTAAGCTGGTGCGTACTAAAGGCCCGTGACCCACAGCATACATTCTCACCTGCAAATCTGATATTTTCTCCAAAGCTGCCTGTACATGAGGAGCTTGAGGAGCCATCAGGCAGTTAAAGTAGTAACGTTGGTCTTCTTTAAGGGCTTCCCAATTATCATCAAACACTTCATCACCACAGAGATGAGTTGCAAATAACTTATCTGTGTAGAGAATTTGGGTTTGTTGGTCGTAGCTACAAAGTCCTTCTGGCCAACGTGGACTAGGAGTGGGGAAGAATTTTAAAACATGACCTTTGCCTAAATCCAGAGTTTCTTTCCCCCGCATTACCAAGACTTTCAAATCTTGCTCTAGGAAAGCAGCCCGCAAATTGTTCGCACCAGGAAGAGAACAGACAAAAGTTACCTGTGGTGCCAGTTCTAAAATTGCTTTAAGGGTTGCAACTCGGTTGGGATTAAAGTGACCCAGGATTATATAATCTAAAGTTGTCAAATCTACAGTCTGCCGCAATGCCTCTAAATAAACTTCAGTAAAGCTTTCTGGCGGTGGATCAATAAGTGCGGTTTTATCAGCTTCAATTAAATAGCAATTGGAAGTAGTACCTCTTTCAAGTGCGTATTCAATTTCAAACCGCAGACGTGACCAACTACGCGCTCTTAAAGCCTTAGTATTTGTAGCAATTGGTAAAACTTGTACGTCGCGTGGCTTGGAATTGGTCATAGCTGTTAAAAGTTGGGGAACAGGGAATAGGTTATAGGGAACAGGGAATAGGTTATAGGGTATAGATCATAGGAAACAGGGGATAGTTTTCTTTGCTGTCCCCTGTCACCTGTTACCTCTTCTCTATTTCTTAGTAGTAATTACCTACTTTGCGATGGCGAACGGCTGTGAGTCCATCGTTTTTGGAAACACGACCTTCTTGGACGGTGCAGTATAAAATCCAGTGGTCGCTGCATTCCATGCTGGTCTGTATTTCACATTCCATGTATGCCAAAGCATCTGTCAGAATCGGAGAACCGTTTTTCGCGGTTTGAGTTTTTACTCCCGCAAATCGGTCAGCACCAGGATGCAAGCGCTTGAGAAAGTGCTTTTTCAATTCTTGATAATTGCCTTCTTCCAAAACGTTGAGGACGAAGCGATCGCCTACTTGCATCAAAGAATCAATGGCGCGGTCTTTAGCAACGGCAATTGTTAATCCTAATGGTTGCAAACTCGCTTGCGTTACCCAGGATGCCAACATCGCACTTGAGGCATTATCTTTTTTAGTCGTGACTATATACAGTCCACTACTAATGCGACCTAACGCCTTTTCCATGTTGACATCAAGGGACTTGATTTGCTTGATGTTGCGATCGCGCACTAGCAATTGTCCGATGTCTTTACCCGCTTCTTCACACAACTGGAATGTAGATGCCGTGGGAGCCTCTCTAATCCGAATGGCTGGGAAGGCTTCTTTGATGCCAGAGTCGATAAACTTTCTGCGGAGTGTATCAATGGGTTCATCATCCCCACCGTAACATTCAAATAGCCCAACGATTTGCTTGTTTTTGGCAACAGCTAGCACTGAACTGATACTAGCTTGGGCGGCGGCGGCGGTACTTGGGGGCATACCGATAATGATGCCAGCTGCTCTCCCGGCTAGTTCTTGGATTTCTTGGCTCTCGGCAGTACTCAAATCTAATACTTCTACGCCAACGCCAGTTTTTAGGATACCTTCGGCAATCGCATGGCCCAGGCGCTCACCATAACCATAATCTGAGACAAAAAACAAGCCAACTGTTGTTTCTGCTTTAGCCTGTTTTTGGCTCCAATTTTCGTAGCACCCAGTTAGAACATCTAAATGGTGGTATAATAAGGGGCCGTGACCATTGGCAATTATATTAATCTTCCCTAAATCACCCATCCGCTTCATCGCATTCAGCAGCGAACGGGCGTTAGGGCCCATCAAGCAATCGTAGTAAAATCTAAAGTCAGCTTCGATCGCTTCTAAATCTTCGTCGAAGGTGCGATCGTCACAAAAGTGCATCCCAAAGGCATCACAGGTATAGAGAATTTGGGTTTTGCGGTCAAAGCTAAAGATTGTATCCGGCCAGTGCAGGTTAGGCGCACTCACGAATTCCATTTCGTGTCCTTTGCCGATATCTATGCGATCGCCAGTTTTCACAACCCGCTTAGAAAATGGATCGTGTACTAAGCCTTCCAAAAACTGAAGTGCAACTTTTGAAGCTAAAACAGTAGCTCTAGGAGCTAATTGCAAAACATCTTCTACCAAGCCGCTATGGTCTGGCTCTGTGTGACTGACAATTATGTAATCAATTGTTTTGGGGTTCACAAGACCTTTTAGAGTCTCTAGATACAGATCGCGAAACTTCTGGTGAGAAGTATCAATCAAAACTGTTTGTTCACCCCTAATTAGATATGAATTATAGGTTGTGCCGTTTTGCAGTCCGAATTCGATATCGAAGCGATCGCGATCCCAATCAAGAGAGCGAATCGCCGTTGTGTTAGGGGCAATTTCTACAGTTTGTATAGTTAGCCGATGTTGAACGTTTTCTGCGTTGGCCTTGCCGGTCGTAGACATCGCTACCATTATTCGTCTCCGAGCGCAAATTGTCAGGTTTTTCTTCTGCCCCCATTCTCTCTATTATTTTTTGTTTAAGTTGTAATGAATATCAGTTTTTGAAAAATTTAACTTGTATCATTTATTGCTGTTTTCTAGCAAAAAATATGACTCAAAAAATCTACTCAATATTAATTTATCCCAAAAAATATACTTAGTATTTTATTTTGCAATTTGTCTATTTTTATCCTACTTTAAAAATATCATCTTCTTCATATTATTTGACGATAAAAACTAAAAAAATTAAAATTAACATCACATATCTATAGCAATCCGATTTGATTCCTGAATTTGCTTGCGTGGGCAGGGAACTCTTAACTAGGAACAGGGAAAATATAACCAAACTCTGTAATTATGGTGCAAAATAGTTGTCTTAAGAAGATAGATTAAAAGTTAGTTTTTTAATCCGCTATTTTACAAATAAGTAGGAAAGGTAGGAAAGGTAGGAAAAGTGGTAAAAATAGGAAAATTAACACAAATTTTTTCTCTCTCCAATAGGTATTGAATATATCTTTGTTTCAAGCAATAATGTTGTTACGGAAAATATAAAATTTATGTAAAGTCGGAAAAACAGATATTGTTTGAAGATAGTCAAAAAAATTTACAGAGATGAGTTAAATAAAAAGGAACTAGGCTTGTATGTATATATTTTTCAGTTCATTCCAATAGTAGGTAGCGTAAAAATAATTTTTAAAGTTTCGATAAATCACCGTCATCACAGGATTAATTTAATAATTTTAATGATACAGTCCTTTATTATCGACTTTAGGCATTAATTAGGACAACGCCAATAAATCCTTAAGAAAAATGGCAACAATTACTGTGTAAAAGGTTATTAATTATGGGATGCCGATTAAAAGTCTTTCTAACTGAGCAAGAAAAGCTGACTTTAGAAGAGTTAAGAAAAGCCAAAGATGTTCCCCAACGCACAAAGGATCGGGCTCAAGTCTTACTGCTGAATAATCGCGGCTTAAAAAATGAGCAAATTGCTAAAGGTTTGAACTGGGCAATTTCAACAGTCCGTCAAACCCTTCATCGTTGGGAAAAGATGGGTTTATCAGGGCTGTGGGATGCTCCTGGTAGAGGTGGAAAACCCCGATATTCAGAATCAGATTTGGTTTATCTAGAGAATTGTTTAGCTCAAGAGTCACAAACTTATAACTCTAAACAATTAGCAAAAAAACTGGCATCTGAACGTCAGGTAAACTTGAGTGCAGATCGATTACGACGGGTACTTAAAAAAAGGGGAAAGAGGTTTGGAAACGCACGCAAACAACCCCAGGAACAAAACATTCATTAATTAACAAAAGCCGCTTTGCGTCTATGCATCTACGCTCACTAAATCCCGAAACTGGAAAGCTAGGTTTTGAATAAAATCCGATTTTGACTGCAAACCATCACTCGCCATAACTGACACTTGATGAATATGCGCGATCGCAAATGGGTGTAGATGTGCAGTAAAGCATCAGATATGCGATCGCGCTTACAACTTGAAATCATCAGCAGTTTCTACAATATACTTGTACGTAAGTGTGTTATTCACAACGTTAGCACAAGTGAAAGGTTGCGTTGATGCTGAAATTAGACTCTAGCACTACCAATGATTTGATGGAAATTCTTAGACCATTTATGGAATCGGAGAGAGAACGTCGAACTTTCTTACATATTGCGTTGGATGATAAACCTGTGTTGCAACACATCGATTGTAGTGGTGCTGTAGCAATTTTCATGCGGGATATGGTACAGAAGTTAGCAAATTATGGAGGGGAACAGTATCTACGCGCGATTTTGGAATATGCGCGGGAGCAAGTGGGAGAAGATGTAAAGCAACGTATTGATAAATTACTTGATAAATTGCAGGATAATCTATCTATACGAGATGATCTATCATCACCAGAAGCTGAATATAGAAAAGTAGTGGAGGAAAGAGTTACCCCTGATGGTAAGATTTCAGTTGCAGGTCGTCACATTTTAGATCAATGTAAGCAACGTTTGATAATCTCGCAAGAAAAGGCTGAAAATATTGAGAAAGAAGTTTTACAGCCGTTTTACGAATATCAAAACAGTTTTGATAGATTTTTAGAGGTTTTAGTTAAGCAAATTCATAATGAGTTACCGTTTTCTTCAACAACACGGAGCGACTTAAAAGCGCTACATTCGCAACTTAAAATGAAAGAAGTGGAAGCACTTTATATTAAATTAGCTCACGAACTTTATAAACAAAATAAGTGGGAAAAATCAATTCATGTTTACAGAGAACTAATTATTATTAATAAGAATAATGCTATTTGTCATCAGAATTTAGCTTATATTTTATTACAAAATGAGCAAATAGATGATGCGATCGCAGAACTCCGAGAAGCTATTCGCATTGAACCAAACAATGTTAAACTCTATGAAGGTTTGGGAAATAGTTTTTACGTAAAAGCTCAGTTTGATAAAGCTATTGAGGCATATCAACAGGCGATTGAAATTAGCACTGATGATGCACCAAGTGATTTAGCAAAAATACACTACTTGTTAGGATGTACTTTTTGTGAATGTGAGCGGTTAGAAGAAGCTATCAAGGAATATACACAAGCGATTAAGATTGATACAGAATATGCAGAAGCATACGCTGAGTTAGGAAATTGTCAGCGCCGAGTAGAAAATTTTTTAGATGCATATAGTAACTTACAAACAGCAATTGCGATCAAACGAGATAATCCAAATAATTCAAAATTTCACCGCTATTTAGGAATGGTTATGAGTAGTCAGGGCAAATATAAGGACGCAATTGTTGAGTTTGAAGAAGCTATAAAACACAATATTATAAATAGCACGCCAGATCCAATTACCTATACACAGTATGCGTTTGTGCTACTTGCACAAAGAAAACAAAAGCAAGCAGAAACTGAAATTCAGCTAGCTATCAAACTATTTCAACAGCAAAAGATGGGTGATGCAGCCAACCAAATGGAAGATTTATATGAGAAAATAAAAAAAGAAAGTAGTTGGAAAAGCTTTTTCAACTACTTTTTCAAAAGCTAGCTTTGAAATCATTATTGATTAGCCAAATATTTTTGGCTCTCCTAGACTAGTTATAGAAAATTAATACTTGATATCAGGTTAAGTCCTTACATAGTTGGGGATTCAAGAATCAGAAAGCATATTTTTATTAAATCTTTGATTCTGTTTTAGCGAAACCTAGCTATATCAGGTGTTTTAGGTGTTTTTTAGTATTAATTTATCAAACGAAGTCTAGGAGAGCCATATTTTTTAGGGTAAGCGATATATATGATAGCGATTTCGAGGCAAAGTCCTTAAGTTCGCTTGTTATTATTTGCTTGAACCCTTGACGTAGCTGATGCAACTGCAATTCCGGCAATTGTAGTGGTTGTCACACCACTCAAAACTAATATTTTGTGACGACGTTGTTCTTGAATAGCTTGTTGTGCCGCTAATTGTGCATCTTGTTCGTCTAGACTGGTCAACACCCCTTTTTTAGCGTAACGAGATGCTAGTAAATTGAAAGCAGCATCACGCGCTGAATAATAATTCTGTGCTGCTTCTTGAAATGCTTGATCACTCAAGTTTTGAACATGGCTAGGTAAATCATATATCAATAATTGTGATTGAATCTTTGTGGTGATATCATCCGTCATGCGTTGTTCTAAGCTTATCGCATGCAACGATGGCATATCATTCAAAAGTGTTTGTGTCGCTTGCTTCTTCTTAGCTTCGGACATTGCTTGACTAACTTGAAGACTAACTTGCTGATAGTTAAACTTGAGGTGTGGTAGTTTGAAGGGATTAGGATAGGTTAGTTTAGGTGGTTTAATCGGTGGTCTGGGTGGTTTAATCTGTGGCCATTTAACCGATGGCCATCGTAGTTTTATGGGTGGTAACTTAATACCAACAACTGGCTCAAAACTACTTGAACTTATTGCTTTTGCGTTCGAGTTTAATAAATTTGCAGAGTCCCTATTATTATCTGTGAGTGAATTGTGCAGGTACTTATCTAATACTAGACTCGATACTGATGATAATGAAATATTGCTAAACAAAAATGTAGCAAATAAAGCCTGTTTGCGTATCTGTTTCATACTTCCATGCGGCTGATAATTTTTATAAATTGACGCTTTTGGCAACTAGTTCAGTTGATGGGCGTTATATTTAAATCAACAAGTTCTCTACTTACAATTTCGGAAAATTATGTATTTCAGTACAAGAAGCTGGAAATGCAAATCTGGGAATTCCTGATGAAGAGGTTTTAGCCTTTGCAGTTTGTGACAATCGAGTTGTTATTATCCTCAATCGCCAAGATTTTATCCGATTACATAAAAGTTTACCAAAGTATACAGGTATTATTGTTTACATTAATGATACTAATAGATATCAAATGGCAATGCGGATTAACGAAACAATAATTGCATCAGAACCCTTACAAGCAAAACTAATTTGTGTGGTGCGTTCTGCCAATTAAACAAGGTTCTAGCGAAAACGTCTAAATTTAAGAAATGAATAGGTGTAAACTAGCAATTTAGTAATTTGTTTCAATAGGATACAGCAACCGTGACTGTCCAACTATCGCAGCCTGACTTCCAACGCCTTATCCGCATTGTACAGAATTTACCCGACTTTGCTAATATGCGCGATCGCCGTCGTTTAGTCGCAGGTGCATTGCAAGGTGTAGCTCAAGCAGATATTATTCTAGCGCGGTTAGATTTAGATGGTGCGCCAATGGGTGTTTCTGTGGAAGTGGTGCGGTTTTTATCGCAATTTGGACGAGTTGCTTACAATCAAGAAGCTCTTGCTGTCTTCCTTAACTATATTCAGCCTTACGCTGGGGATGAAGATAAAGACTTTATCGTAGAACTATTTCAGAATTACCCGCTAGATATTCCAGTCAGTCCTAGCCGTGGAATTAACAACTGGAAGGGAATGGATAGTACAGCTGATATCAAAGAAAAGATTATTGGGGAAAACACATTACGCGATATCTACATTTTAAACTTGGCTCTGGAAGCTTCAAAAGCTGTGGTTCGTATCGCCACTCCCGAAGGTTTAGGTACGGGGTTTATGATTACATCTGATTTACTAATGACGAATAATCACGTAATTCAAAGTCAGAAAGTAGCAGAAAAAAGTAATTTTAGCTTTAACTATCAACTGGATCTCAACGGTAAAGAATGTCCAACACAGAGTGTTGCAGCTTTAGCAGGGGGAGCTTTTTACACGAATAAAGAACTAGACTATACTGTCGTGACCCTAAAAGATGTACCTGACTTCGGCAAACCCTTAACCTTTAAAAGTAAATTAATGCGACGAGATGATCGCGTAGCAATTATTCAACACCCTGGCGGTCATTTAAAGAAAATCTCGATACAGAATAACTTTGTTGCTTACGCTGATAATCAAGTATTGCAATATACTACAAGTACAGAACCGGGTTCATCAGGGTCGCCTATTTTCGATGATAATTTTCAGGTAGTTGGTATTCACCATAGCGGTGGGATGCTTCTAGAACCAAATACGCAACGAAGGCATTTACGTAATGCAGGAACAAGTGCGATCGCTTTATTGAATGACCTCCATAAAAATGCACTGGAGACTCAAACCCATTTATCCAGATAGTTAGCCGATTGGGTAGCCACGATTTCTGCCGTCAGGTATATTTGCAAAATTCACCTATGAAAACAAAATCCACCTAAACGTTAAAGTGTTTGGTGGACTTGTTATTTATTTTTAGTGGATCCGAGCAGAGTCGAACTGCTGTCCAAATTGGGTATTGACCCCCCGCTCATTCACAGGTTTAGCCTTTCTGATCCTCAAGGCGGGAATCGTTCATTATCCCGAACGTAGGATGCTCTGATTTAATCTTAGCCAGCAAGCCAACCAGAGAACGCTTACTAGAGCATCCGTTGGGGTTTGGTCTTCAGTCCTTAACGGAGTCAAACTAAAGACGCTCGAACCTATAAGAGGCGTTTAGGCAGCTACTAGAGCATCCTTACGAGCAAAGTTAACGATGTTATTCGCATTTACTTTTTGTTTGAGCCTTTGATTTCCGAGAGGAGACTCACTCTCGACCTGAATCACAGAGCAGCGTTCGCCAACCTGTCGAAACCGTGACGGACCCTCGTGTTATATATATTATAGTTTGCTGTTAGGGAAATGCGTCACAGGATGACAAAGAAATATTAAACTCTCATTACCCAGGCAAAACTTTCATGAGTCAGACTACAAGCAGAGTTCGCTGGACAATTCAAGATGTTGCGGCATTACCCGATAACGAATGGATTCGTTATGAGATTATCGATGGAGAATTGTTTGTGACGCGATCGCCCCACCATAAACATCAGCATGTTATTGGATGTATCTTTTCAGTCCTAAACACTTGGTCTATAGAAAGTGGTTTGGGAGAACCCTCGATTATGCCAGGACTGATTTTTTCAGACTCTGATAATGTCGCTCCCGATGTAGCATGGGTGAGTTATGAACGGTTGGCTCAAATTCAAGATGAAGTGGGGCATTTTCGCGGAGCGCCGGAATTAGTAGTGGAAGTGCTGTCTCCGGGAAAAGCCAATGAAGATCGCGATCGCTTAGCTAAGTTGAAATTGTATTCGGTTCAAGGAGTCAATGAGTATTGGATTGTCGATCGCATTGCTCAAAGAATTGAAGTCTATCGACGGGATAACGCTCAGTTAAAACTGGTTACGACATTGCTAATAGATGATGTGATGACATCGCCATTGCTGCCTAACTTTGCCTGTGAAGTAGCACGTCTTTTTGTATCACGAGGTTAGGAGCGATCGTCATTACGTAGGCGCAAGTTTTTTCATAACCACGAAGAGCCTTTAGATATTGATTTCGCAGTTGCTTGGCATTGCTGAATATATTTTTGAATCGCTACACTTGTACAATAAACAGTACAAGAATCAAGCAAATGAAAGTTGTGTCTTTTAGCGAAGCGAGAAATAACCTGAAGGCTGTTTTAGACCGAGTGGTGGAAGATGCTGACTATACCATCATCACTAGACGGGATGCGGAGGATGCCGTAGTGATGTCGCTAGAGTTATTTAATAGTTTACTAGAGACTGTGCATTTACTTAAGTCTCCCGCTAATGCCACTCATTTGGAGCGTTCTATTGCTCAGTTCAAGCAGGGGAAAGTGGTGGAGCAAAATTTGTTGGATGACTAGAAAGCTAGCATGGACGGATGAGGCTTGGAACGATTATTTATATTGGCAAGGGCAAGACAAGAAAACGTTAAAACGAATTAACAAGCTCGTTGAGGCAACAATCCGACTACCGTTTGAGGGGAGCGGCAAGCCAGAAGCCCTGAGGGAAAACCTAGCTGGCTTTTGGTCGCGGCGAATTGATGATACAAATCGATTAGTTTATGCGGTGGATGATGAGTATTTAACGATTATTGCTTGTCGATACCACTATTCTGATTGACATCTTCGTTTTGGCTTTGCGGGCAAGAAGGCGATCGCTATCAGATTCGCCATCAAATTTGTAAACTAAAGTATGATTATAGATAAAGTTTTTGTTAGGAATAGCGATGCATCAATAAATCGGCTGTTTTCCGTTTCAGCAGAAGTTCGACGCGATCGGGGTTCACCGATTCATGAGCAATCTGAGCAACAAATGTCGGCTCTAGATAGCAATGAATCCACTCTATTGCTTGAACAGGCGAAATAGAACGGACTCCACAAGGTAAATCAGCAGGAATGACTTCAATACAGCCACTTGCATAGTCTTTTTCTTCATACAAGATCGTCTGCAAACGACCTTCTGAGACAAATTCCAATTCAATTGCCTGATGCCCCAGTGCAATAATGACCATATGCTGAGGGTCGGATACTTCAGGCAAATCTATCGATGGCTGGCGGTAATGAGCAAGGTGAATGCTACTCCAACCCGATTGAAAACTTGTTAAGAGGGGCGGATTTTGCAGCAACTTCGGCCAATCAACATAGTCAATCACCAAAGGTTGCTTTACAGACATCATCGCTTCCTTTTTTCTACCTTATGGGGGATTCATTGAATATTTAAAATGTGCAATCACATCTACTAAGTAGCATATCCTCTTTGGCGACACAAAAGTGACAAAGGGCTGTATCATATCCCTTTGTTAAAACATCCTCAAAACCAAAATAGCTAATTGCTAGTTTTAAACCTACCAGCAATTAGCTATTTGTGATGGATAGCAAGTGGCTATTCCCTAAGTTAGGGCTTCAGCACCACCTACGACCTCAAGGAGTTCTTGGGTAATAGCAGCTTGTCGGGCTTTGTTGTAAGACAGTGTGAGGGTGTTAATCAGTTCACCGGCGTTCTCACTAGCATTACTCATAGCTGTCATCCGCGCTGCTAGTTCACTAGCCGCAGATTCTTGCAGCGCCCGCAATAGCTGGTTACTTAGATATAGAGGCAACAGAGAATCGAGGATCTGTACTGGATCTTGCTCGAAAATCATGTCAGGGGCTAACGACCGGACTTGGCTAGTCACTTTCTCCCGTTCGACTTCAAATTTACCACCACGGGTTGTCAAGCGGAAGATTTCGTCATCGCCTGCTTCTAGACCTTGTGGATCGAGGGGCAGTAGGGTTTGTATTACAGGACGGGAGCTAACTAATGAAAGAAATCTGGTATAGATTAATTCGATGCGGTCAACTTCTTCCGAAAGAAACAAGGAAAGTAGTTGATCGGCAATCTGATTGGCCTCGGCTGCGGTGGGAATTTGCTCTAAGCCGCTATAGGTTGCATCAATGGGCTGATTGCGGCGTTGAAAGTACTGTGTAGCTTTGCGCCCAACTAGCACAAATTGATAGTCTAAACCTTCTGCCTTGATTTCCTTGGCGCGGTTTTCTGCACGACGGATAACGTTGTTATTGTAGCCGCCGCATAGGCCGCGATCGCCTGAAATTACCAATAGCCCAACTGACTTAACTTGCCGTTTTTTCAGTAGTGGCAGGTTTGCTTCTTCAAAGCGCAGACGGCTTTGCAAACCATATAATACTTGTGCCAAGCGATCGGCAAAGGGGCGAGTTGCTAGCACTTGTTCTTGCGCCCGACGCACTCTCGCCGCAGCTACGAGGCGCATGGCTTCTGTGATTTTTTTGGTGTTTTTGACCGACTGGATGCGATCGCGTATTGCTTTTAGATTGGCCATAATTCGATTTTAGATTTTAGGATTTTAGATTTTAGATTTAGGGTTTCGGATTTTAGATTTAATCCAAAATCCAAAATCCAAAATCCAAAATTGCTACGCTGCTGCTTTGAAGGTCTTCTTGTATTCGGTAAGCGCTTCCTTCAAGGCTGCTTCTTCTGCGTCACCTAATGCTTTAGATGCTTGTACTCCTTGGGCATACTGGGTTTTACCAGTCTTTAAGTAGTCCCGCAGACCTTTGGTGAAGGTGGTTACTTGATTTACAGGTACATCATCTAAGTAACCATTGATACCTGCATACAAAATTGCTACTTGCTCGTATACCGAGAGTGGCGAATTTTGTGGTTGCTTCAGGAGTTCGCGCAAGCGTTGACCCCGTGCCAACTGGTCTTGAGTGGCTTTATCTAAGTCAGAAGCAAATTGTGCGAAGGCTTGCAAGTCGTCAAATTGGGCTAGTTCCAATTTAATCTTACCGGCAACTTTTTTCATTGCCTTGGTTTGAGCGGCAGAACCCACGCGGGATACTGAAATACCGGGGTTTACAGCCGGACGGATACCAGCGTTGAACAAGTCAGAAGACAGGAATATCTGACCATCGGTAATGGAAATTACGTTGGTGGGGATGTATGCTGAAACGTCACCAGCTTGGGTTTCGATGATTGGTAGGGCGGTCATGCTGCCTTTACCTAATTCGTCACTTAGCTTGGCGGCTCTTTCTAACAAGCGAGAGTGAATGTAGAATACATCTCCGGGGTAAGCTTCGCGTCCGGGTGGACGACGTAGCAATAGGGACATTTGACGATAAGCTTGGGCTTGCTTGGAAAGGTCATCGTAAATTACCAGGGTAGCTTTGCCTTTGTACATAAAGTACTCGGCAATAGTTGCGCCTGTGTAAGGAGCTAGGTATTGTAGGGTTGCGGGTTCACTGGCACTAGCGGCGACGACGACGGTGTAATCCATTGCGCCTTTTTCTTGCAATGTCTGCACCACGTTAGCAACTGTGGAAGCTTTTTGACCGATCGCCACGTAAACACAAATTACATCTTCTTCTTTTTGGTTGATGATTGTGTCGATCGCGATCGCAGTTTTACCGGTTTGGCGATCGCCAATAATCAATTCCCGTTGACCGCGACCGATGGGAATCATTGAGTCAATAGCTGTAATCCCCGTTTGCATGGGTTCGTGTACAGACCGACGGGCAATGATACCGGGTGCTGGAGATTCAATCAAACGGCTGTCTGAAGTCTTGATGTCTCCCTTACCATCGATGGGACGACCCAAAGCGTCTACAACTCGGCCAATTAAGGCATCTCCTACGGGTACTTGGGCAATTCTACCAGTGGCGGTTACAGAACTACCTTCTTGAATTTCCAGCCCTTCACCCATAAGCACCGCGCCTACATTGTCTTCTTCTAAGTTCTGGGCGATGCCGATTGTGCCATCTTCAAATTCTAAGAGTTCCCCAGACATAGCCTTTTCCAGGCCATAAATCCGGGCAATCCCGTCACCAACTTGTAGGACGGTACCAACGTTAGCAACTTTGACCTCTTGATCGTATTGCTCGATTTGTTGTTGGATAATGCTGCTAATTTCGTCAGGTCTAATTGATATGCTCATGTGTCTATCTTTTTGCTTTCGAGACTGAATTCAGTGCTGAGTTTGCCAATTTTAGATTTTTAGATTTTTAATTTTGGATTGAAGAAAAAATCTAAAATCTAAAATCCAAAATTTAGTGGCTCCTAACTTTCTAGTTATTAGTCAAGCGCAATGAAAGGCGGCGCAGTTGACCCCGGATACTGGCATCAATTACCTGCGAACCTACTTTAATAATTACGCCACCAATTAACTCATTGTCTACCTTGGTTTCTAGTTCTACCTGACGAGCATTCGTTATGGCGATCACTTTTTCTGTGATTGCCTGCTGTTGAGCTTCTGTGAGGGGAACGGCTGAAATTACTTCCGCTAATACGGTTTGATTCAGCTGCCGCAACAGCGCCAGATATTGTTCAAAAATCGATTCCAAGAATGCAATGCGGCGTTTGTCTACTAGCACTAACAAAAAGTTGCGTAAGTAGGGGTTAGCGCCTTCACCGAGTATTTGTTTGATGAGAGCTTTTTTGTTCTCAGACTGAATAAACGGGTTGCTGAAAAAGTTATGCAGCTGTTTGTCTGCCCTTAGCAGTCCCAGGAAAGTCCGCGCATCTGTCCCGAATTCTTCTGTCAAATTTTTCGATTGCGCTATTGACAAAAGTGCCTGTGCGTAGGGCTGGGCTACTTCGGCTGCTGCTACCTGAGTTGTCATACATTGCCTCCCAGTTGTGCGATGCTGCGGTCAATTAAACTTTGTTGAGCATCGTCGGCAATCCCGCCTTTTAGTTGTGATTCGACTTTTTGCAATGCTAGTGTAGCAACTCGTTGCCGCAATTGAGCGATCGCTCGATCGGTTTCAGTATTTAAATCTGCTGCTGCTGTTTGTTTCAAGCGTTCTACGTCTTGCACTGCCTTCGCTAACAAAGCTTCTTTAGCCTTGATAGCGTTTTCTTCAGCAGATTGGCGGATGCGTTGTGCTTCTGCCTGAGATTGCTTCAACTGCTCTTGCGCTTGGGCAAGGGCTGTCTTTGCCTCTTTTAAGCGCCCTTCTGCTTCCTGAATGGCGGTGGCAATATTGGATTGTCGCTCGTTCAGGATATTGCTTAAAACCTTACGTCCGAAGTAGAATAATATGCCAATCAGAATCGCTAGATTGATCAGATTGGTTTCAAAAATGTCTAGGTTTAGACCGAAACCACCTTCTGCTGCGCCTTCTGCCAATTCAGAGTGAACAGCGTTCGCTTCTGCGGCAAGTAATAAGAATGTCCCCATGATACCCATTTACAGGTGCGCTGCTCGCTTGCTAATACGTTGTATTTTTCCCAAGGGAAGGAAATTTAAGTATCTTTTCCCTGTAAGGAAATTAAGTATCTTTCCCCAGAAGGGAAAAAGTGCCTTTTTTTGACACTTAAATTTTGCGCTCTGGACTAGGGCCCAGTTGCGCGTATGCTTTACACAGAACCAATCTCGTTAGCTTATCTAACTGGAGTTGGCCCCAATAGTTTTTCTAGAATCTGCCTACTTAGAGCATCAACTTGTTGCTCTAAGGTGCGAAAAGCTTCTTGCTTTTGTTGTTCTATTTCAACAGAAGCTTGTTCTCGTTGAGACTGAGCTTCTTTTTGGGCCTCAGCTATTTTCTCGGCAGTAATTTTCTTAGCTTCAAGTTGAGCGGCTTCTACGGTAGCTTGCGATTGTCTGCGAGCGTCTGCGAGTTGCTGCTCATATTCGGTAGCCAAGCGCTCGGCTTTAGCCAAGCTCTCCCGTGCCTCAAGGGTATTCGTTCGGATATAATTATCGCGATCGTCTAGTACCTTGGTCAGTGGCTTATAAAAAATTGCATTCAACAAAGCTGCTAATAGCAGGAATTGCAATGCCATGAAGGGCAAGGTAGCATCGAAATCAAACATTTCTCTCCTCTTTGGCTGGAGTAGCAGTTTTCATGGCTAGCAACGTCATCCAACCTTTCATATTTTAGAGACCCATAGCCAACAAGGGTCAAGTAATTTTGGATTTTAGATTTGCGATTTTAGATTGACGACTTTAGATTTGTTCCACCGACAAGCTTACGGGTATGTACCGAAAACTCTCGATTGTCCAAAATCCAAGTTGCGCTGGAAGCGCACCAAAGGTGTGACCTAAAATCTAAAATTGGAACTAGCCCAAAATATTTTGATTGTAGAGGCGTGATGATTCACGTCTCCACACTCACAAAAATTTCAGGTATTAGCCGAAGGGGTTAGCAAACAGCAATACCAGGGCAATTACTAGACCATAAATAGTCAAAGATTCCATGAATGCCAAGGTTAATAGCAGAGTACCGCGAATTTTTCCTTCTGCTTCAGGTTGACGAGCAATACCTTCTACTGCTTGTCCAGCAGCGTTTCCTTGACCGATACCAGGGCCAATTGCAGCTAAACCAATCGCTAAAGCAGCAGCGAGAACTGAAGCAGCCTGAACTAATGGATCCATGTTGATTTTCCTTGCTTTGATTACAAAACTAACAAAAGTACGTTAACGGCTAGAAACGTGTTTTTCACGCTGCACATGAGTTCTTTGATCGCGCTTTGCGATGTTTTGAGCGAATATGCTCTTGGAACTGTGCTATCAACTGAGAAGTTTAATGCTCCTCATGTTCTTCTCCACCATGTCCCTCCATTGCCTCATGAATGTATGCTCCGGCGAGGGTGGCAAAAACCAGGGCTTGAATGGCACTAGTAAATAAACCCAAGGCCATTACAGGCAGAGGTACAAATAGAGGAACTAGCAGCACCAGCACCGCTACTACCAATTCATCCGCCAAAATATTACCAAATAGACGGAAGCTTAGGGAGAGGGGCTTGGTGAAATCTTCTAGAATTGCGATCGGCAACAAAATCGGTGTTGGCTCTATATATTTCTTAAAGTAGCCTAAACCCCGTTTGCTAAAACCCGCGTAAAAGTACGCTAAGGATGTTAGCAGTGCCAATGCAACAGTCGTATTGATGTCATTGGTGGGAGCTGCCAATTCGCCCGAAGGTAGCTTGATGAGCTTCCAGGGAATTAGCGCCCCTGACCAGTTCGATACGAAAATAAACAAGAACAATGTGCCAATAAATGGCACCCAAGGGCGGTATTCTTTCTCACCAAGTTGGTTTTTTGCCAAATCACGAATAAATTCTAGGGCATATTCCATCAAATTCTGGATACCCTTGGGAATTCTTTGTGCGTTGCGAGTAGCAGCTATTGAAGCCACTACTAAAATGCTAATCACAAACCATGAGGTGAGAAAAACTTGCCCATGAATTTTAAGATTGCCCAACTGCCAGTAGAAATGATGACCTACTTCTAATTCGGCGAGGGGAAAAGAATTAAAGGCGTTTAAGACACTAAGCATTTGCATTCTTCAAGCATTTTCCCCAACGAGCGAGGATGGGATTACTATCTTTGTGAGCCTGACTTTTTAAGAATCAGGAGTGAACGCAATTTGCACCATATAGACGAGGAGCGTAGCTTTGTAAGTTAGAAATCCCAAAAATATGGGCAAAATCTGTAGCTCACGCCATTGAGTTGCCACGATCATGACTCCCATAAATAGAGCAAAACGAGTTTTGCTCAAATTGGTTTTTTCACTACCAAGTTGCTCAACGTCTCTAGCCAACATTTTTAAGTAAACCACACCTGTACACGCCCCAATTAAATAATTTAGGGCAATGTTCAAGGAATAAAAAATCCACACAGAGATAAAAATAACCCCCGTCAAGACAAGCGTGATTACCAACAATCGCTGGAAGAGTTGATAAAACTCTTGCATAGAGTTACCTGATTCTGTGTCTCCAGAACCAGTTTTAGCATCTTGTTGCGTTGTCGGAGTGGGCGCAATTGATTCTTCTGACAAGCTCACGAGACTTGAAACCAGTACAGCTAAATTATGATGACTGCACATTCAGTCAGCTGAATCATATCACGATCCAGTAACAATACTTTAGGAAAAAACAATTAACTTCTTGGCAACGTTACACAGTCAGTAAAATCGCGCTTCCAGAAGCGAGAGAGCGGCTGATGATGTAAGAGACTGTGCGGGTGAATAAACAATAATCGCTGCCTAAAAATTAAAAATTTCTTCCAATTCCAGCTTTTTTGAGTGGATTATTGTCCTCCAAAGTCGTTACATAGCATCTTGGTGTTTGAATTAAGTCGGTGTTAATAAAATCAACTGGTGCTTGAAGAGTGTATGGGCGTACCGCAAATCAAAAATCGGAGAGTAGCGGCTTGTCATTAAGCAGCGCACCACTGCTGAATTTCAGAAAACTCCAACTTTTGGGATGTAGAATACCCGTTTGTTGGGCACTTTCCTAATCTACATTAATTTGCCGAAAGTGGTGATGGGCGATCGCTCATCACCAAAAGTATAAATTCTACTGCGTTAAGCTGGTGTCAATAAAATCAGCTGTTGCTGAAGTAGCATTTTTACCCGATCCAATCCCAGTTCTACATCTGCCAAAATCTCTGCAACTGTGGAATTAGAATCACATCTTTGCATAAATTCAAACTCAGCTACAGATAAATTAACAATCTGGTAATCGTAATTAAAGAAACATTGACTGGGAAATCCTTCAATACAAGGATTAAGTTCGGGAATCGCTGCCAATAAGGTGTTATCGTCTGTCCAGTCGGCTTTGATTAAGGGAGGACAACCGAGGAAAAACTCGTAATGAGTGACTTCTGGATCAAGTAATTCTATCAGGCGATAAAGCTGGCGATCGCTCAATTCTTTTGCCCGTTCTACTAACTCTGGTGCTTTAGCCAAAAGTCTCTCTAAATTCCAGAAACTCGGATTCGAGAAACCAATAAACTCCAATCCCGAAGCATCTATTAATTCAAACAGTGTCTCAATGTTGTAGTCAATTTCTTGGGGATGAACGTACATATCAGCAAAGTATTCATCCTTGTTATTTTCTAGTGACCAACGTTGTTTATCGTATTTGACAATTCGGTTATTTTCTGGTAGAGAAGCAAATATTTGTCGCCCGACTTGAACACCATCGCGGTAGTCGCCTTTTTTGTCACCTTGAATAAGTGCGATCGCTTTTTGCATGAGTTGAATTTCCCAGCGCCCCAATTCTCCATAGACAAAAATGTGCATCAAGCCGCCTGGGGCTAACTTCTTCGCCAAAGCTTGAATACCGCGAATGGGATCGGGGGTATGATGCAAAACGCCAACGCAGTTAATTAAATCAAACTCACCCGGTAACTGTTCCACATCAAATAAGCTGAGGTGATGAAATTCAACGCGGGTAGCCCCAGAACGCTGACAACGTTCTTTGGCTACAGCTAAAGCACCAGTACTGAGGTCAATTCCGACAACAGAAGCTTGAGGATTGAGGTGAACCAGGTACTCTGTACCCACACCGGTACCGCAACCTGCATCTAAAATCCGAATATCTTGTTTTTGAGGTTTTTGACCTGTACAGAAGTTATGAGCGGCTAGCCAATTCCAGCGCCAGTTGTAGCCTGGAGGTGGTTCATCCAACAGGGCTTCCGGCGGAAAGGGGTAGGTATTGTAGAGTTTGGCAACAGCAGCACTAACAGTTTGGGAATCGGACATGATGAGGAATAACGCAGCATTTCTGAGTTTAGCGGATAGTGGATGATTAGGCCAAAGATTACTATTGCTTATTTTCCGCTACTTATCCAACAGCAAAGTCAGTAAATTGACGTTTATAAGGAGCGTGAAATCCTAAGAAAATATCTTCTTTCGATACCCCAGCAGAAATTAATGATCGTATTCGTCAGGGTTTATGGTTGTATGCACCAAACAGTTTGATTCAACCCGTAGAAAGGACAATTTCTCTTGAGATTGTTCACCCAGAGGTTCAGCGATGTTTTCTCAGATGCTTTAACGATGGTTATAAAAATTCTAACTTGCGTCCAGCTGCTGGGGATTGGGTAAAGGCGCTGAGATTTGCTGTCAATGAGTTAACTATCTGTGGCAAGGTAGACAGTCACTATTACAGCCGAACTTATGGTGAGTGTTATTGGTGCGATCGTTCTACAAAACTTGGTATTGATATATTTCCTGGCTTTGCTAGACCAAAACAACAATCTGCTTTTGTTGAATCAACATCACAGTCTAAAGTTTTTTTAGATACTAAAACCCTAGAATTGGTAAATCAAGAAGGAAAGATAATAACTGTAGTTGGTAAAGTTATTAATATTCATTATTCTCAGCAGCCAATTGGTAGGAATGTTTTGGTTGCGTGGATTGTTGGAATTGGATTATTGTTGTGCTTTATTTTTAATTGGTCTATTATGTTTGCTTGGTTTTGTTCTGTTTGCTTAATTATGTTTTTCTGTGCTTTGGGTCGTAAACTGCACCATATTAAGATATATTCAAAAAATAGATAAGTCAACTTACCTTGGTAATTAGAATACTAATCAATAGAAATAGCGAATATGGAGTAAAACATTATTAATAATCAACGTCAACTTATTCCCAGAGAGGGCAGTATAGGTACTTATGGGGACTTACTCAAACTAGGACGTAGAGGCGATAACCTTACACCTCATCATATACCTGCGGATGCTTTTATGAAAGCTAAAGTTCCGGGTTATACTACAGATAAAGGAATTGCCATTATGATGGAACATTTATCACCAGGAAAGGGAGGTCGTCATCGGCAAACAATTTCTTACGGTAAATCCCCTAATTTAAGCTTATCAGCAAGAGAAACATTGACCCAAGAAGTTTGGGATGTGCGTTCTATTTATCTTCGTCAAGGTTTGTACAATAGAGAAATCAGGAAAAGTTTGCAAGGTTTAATTAACCTGAATAGACTAACTTGGCAAGGTATTTTTGATAAAGTAGGTTGAAACCCATGAATCAAAACAATTTATTGGCAATTTTAAGAGAAAATTGCTTGATGCAAACTCAACAGCAAGTTACCGACTTTGAAAATGCTTTAGCTGAAATAGCTGATAATCCTGATGAGCAAAATTTATCTGCATATCATCTAGTTTTAGATGATCAATGTCAACAGCCAGAAGTGATGTTCAGCTTAATTCATTTTCTCGAATCTTTTGATATAGAAGAACAAATTGCAGCTTTTATTAAAGTTGTACCCCAATTAATGATCAATGCACCTGAATGGACAAGAATCATTCATGACAGGATTTTAAATGATGATTCAGCTTGCCAAGCTTATCACAAACTTTTACACTCAGCTAATTTGAACACACCTCATTTTCTCTATCATCTCTTGGAAGAAAGTATTGTAAATAAACTAAAAATTAAAGAAAGTTTGTCCAGTATAACTCAATAAATATTAAACTACTTTGGCACTTAAACTCAGATTAAATTCTGAGAAGTACTAGATGACGCAGTTTTTTAGTTTATAAATTTTAAGATATAGTCCAATCTTCTAAACGCAAATTAGGAACTTTCTCAAAATCCTTCCGGTTGCGGGTTACTAAAATCCCATTGGCTGACAGCGCAATTGCGGCAATTCGTAAATCTTGAGTGCCAACGCGAATTTTTTGCTTAACTAATTCAGCATAAATGTTGCCAGCCTCTTCGCTAAATTCCAAGACGTTAATACTATTTAAATCTTCTAATGTATCTTGTAATCTAGCATAAGCTAAGATTAATTCATCTGATGAATCAGCCTTATTAATAGTATTCATTCTTCCCCGTATTTGTTCAGTAGCCGTCACAATAGTGATGGCAATATCTTGAGAATTAAATGTATTTAATCGCTTTCTAATAGATGGATTACCCCTTTGGATTAAAGATAGGTGATCCGTATCTAATATTCTTAAATTATTCACATCTAAATTTACCTTCACTCCCTTTTTTCATCTAATTCGCGCCGATATTCTTCTATATATTCCAGCATTTGATCAAATTGCGGATCATCTTTATATTTACCAGCTATTTTCAACCAAGGGTTTTCTACTACTTGGGGTACTTCAATTGCTAAAGTGACTATCTTGGCAGATTCTAAACGATTTTGCAAACTTTGACTAAGTTTTTCTATCGCTTCCGTTTCTGTATTTCCTAAACCTTGACAGTCTGCCAAACCTAGCAATGTTGCTTTAACTGTACCATCTGCTTGATTTTCAATCAGCACATCATAAGTTAACTTGGGTGCAGTATTGTTAGGATAAGTTTTTACAGTTAAATTCATAATATTTTGATTTTTCTAGTTTTATATTGATTATAACATTTAGGTCAATTTAGCCTTGAGACAAATTAAGATATAGTCCAATCTTCTAAATGCAAATTAGGAACTTTATCAAAATTCTTGCGGTTGCGGGTTACTAAAATCCCATTTACTGACAGCGTAATTGCTGCAATGCGTAAATCTTGAGTACCAATGCGGATTCTTTGCTTAACTAATTCAGCATAAAAATTACAAGCTTTAGTATCAAATTCAAGTAATTTTATATTTTTGAAATATTCTATTTCATCCCATAATCCCTTGTATCCCCATATTAATTTGTCATACTTAGACGGTTGATTATTATATTTGTTGATAACATTCAGCCATCCTTTAACTTTCTCCTCGAATGTAATCACTGTTATGGCTAAATTTTCAGGATTCTGCTGTCTTATGCATTGCGTGACTAGTGGATGACTATTTTGAAATAACGAAAGATGGTCTGTATCTAATATCCACATAATACTTACTTTGTCTCACTCTCCAAGTCAATTTGACTCCGTTCAGCTTCTATGTATTCCAGCGTCTCAGCAAAAAGAGGGTTATCTTTGTGCATTCCCGCAAATTTCATCCAAGGATGTTCAGTTTGGGGAGGTTCAATTTCCAAAGTTACTATTTCTGGTTTGCGCTCTTGTAAAAGTTGAATTAGTTTCTCTAGGGCTTCTTCTTTAGTCACACCAGAGCCTTTAAAATCTGGCAAACCTAGCACTGTTGCACTAACTCTGCCATCTTGTTGATTTTCAATCAGCACATCATAAGTTAACTTGGGTACAGTATTGTTAGGATAAGTTTTCACAGTTAAATTCATAATATTTTGAACCTGGAAGTTTTATATTGATTATAACTGCCGACCTACTGACTGCTCTGACTGCTAACGTTTAGTTCGTAGAGAGGCTGAAGCTCTCAAATTGGCACGCTAAACGTTTAATTATTTATACTGGCTTACTTATCATGGTTTGATTTTTATCATATTGTCTTTTGCGATCGCTCCAATGATTTACAATCAATCAGAGTTTAATTTACGCTGTGAATGGGGGCCACAAGGAGTTGCTCAACTTGCTCCTATAAGTGATGTAGTTGTAATAGTTGACATTCTCTCTTTTTCTACCTGCGTGGAAATTGCCACCAACAACGGCGCAATAATTTTTCCCTACGCAATGAGAGATGAATCTATCATAGATTATGCCAAGTCAGTGCAAGCAGAGTTGGCAAGTCATAGACAACGTTGGATAACAACTGGATATTCTCTTTCGCCAACATCAGTGGCTCAGATTCCTGCTGGAACTAGACTAGTTTTACCTTCACCTAATGGTTCTTTTCTGAGTTTACATACAGGGAATACACCAACTTTGGCTGGTTGCTTGCGAAATTGCCAAGCTGTGGCGGAGTTTGCTCAAAAGTATGGTGATAAAATTGCTGTGATTCCTGTCGGTGAGAGGTGGAAAGAAGATGGTAGCCTACGTCCTGCATTTGAAGATTTAATTGGTGCTGGGGCAATTCTCAGTTATTTAGATGGCAGTCTATCACCGGAAGCTGAAGTGGCTGTGGCAACATTTCAGGCTTTCCAACAGGATTTATTGGGGTATTTGAAAAAATGCAGTTCTGGCAAAGAGTTAATTGAAAAAGGTTTTGAATCTGATGTTGAATTATCAGCCGTCTTTAACATCAGTGATTGCGTGCCTTTGTTTACTGATAATGCTTATTTCAGAGTACAAAACTAATTAGATATCACAGTTTTAATTATGCATAGCCAGACTTAGATGTCTTTGCCTTGCTAAGTTAATCTTCTGTTTTTCCCAGGTAATAGTTGTGTCGATAATCTCGTCTAAATCATTGTGCTTTGGTTGCCAACCCAAAACCCTACGGATTTTATCAGCACAAGCTGCAACACAGGCAGGATCGCCTGGGCGACGTGGTGCGGCAATAACGGGAAAATCTACACCAGAAATCGCCTTGACTCTTTCTATAACTTGTCGGACGCTGTATCCTTGCCCGTAACCACAGTTGAAAATTTGGCTTTCGCCTCTCTTTTCTAAGTAATCCAAAGCATCTAAGTGAGCTGTCGCTAAATCTTCGACGTGAATATAGTCGCGGATTGCAGTTCCATCGGGTGTAGGAAAATCAGTACCAAAAATTCGTACTTCCGGTTTGCGCTTGAGTGCCGCATCACAAGCAGCCCGAATCAAGTGAGTGGCATTGGGTGACATTTGCCCCAATAGTCCACCTGGTTGGGAACCTGCTACATTAAAATAACGTAGAATTACGTAGTGCATTGAAGATGTTGCCGCATAGTCTTGGATCAGCCATTCACTCATCAACTTGGAACGTCCGTAAGGATTGATGGGATGTGTGGGGTTCGATTCACTAACAGGCTTTTCTTCTACTTCTCCGTAGACTGCGGCTGTGCTGGAAAAAATGAATTTGTTGACACCCATAACGCTACAGCAGCGCAGCAAATTTAAGGTATTGCGGGTGTTGTTTGCATAGTAGTCGAGGGGATGAGCTACTGATTCTGGAACAATCAGACTAGCGGCAAAGTGGAAGACGGCGCTGAATTCATGCTGGGCAAAAATTTGATAAAGATGATCGGTGTCTACTAAATCGCCAATAATTAGTTTGCCGTGCGTTACAGATGTTGGTGAACCTGTAGAGCAGTTGTCGTAAACTACGACATCATAACCAGCTTCTCCCAGTTGACGAACTACATGGGAGCCAATGTAACCAGCACCGCCAGTCACCAATATTTTCTTTTTCATTTATTTTTCCTTATCTACCTTTACCTAACAAAACAACTCGAACGGTTTTGAAGGCGATCGCTAAATCCAACCAAATGGAATAATTTTTGATGTAGTAGAGATCGTAAGAAAGCTTTTCGTAAGCATCTTCAATAGATGCTCCATAGGGATACATAACCTGTGCCCAGCCTGTAATTCCCGGTTTTACCAGATAGCGGATTTCGTAGTAGGGAATGGCTTCTTTGAGTTTGACATCAAATTCTGGTCGTTCTGGACGAGGCCCAATCAGACTCATTTCCCCCTGTAAGACGTTCCATATTTGGGGTAATTCGTCAATACGTAACAGACGTAGCCAGTATCCGACTCTGGTGATTCGTGGATCGCGTTGACTCGCCCACTGCGCCCCAGACTTTTCTGCATCCTGATACATGGAGCGAAATTTATAAACTCTAAATGGTTTACCGTACAACCCACTTCGTAACTGACTGTACAATACTGGGCCTGGACTATCTAATCTAATTATTAATGCAACCAACAATAGAAGTGGTGCAACCAATATTAGTAAAAACAGTATCAACATGATATCGATAACTCGCTTCAGTTTCATACTGAAGTAACCAGGCATGAGATTAAAACCATCGCTAAAAGCTAACCATTTATCTTGTAGCAGCGATGAAGGTAGTTTATACCAAAATGTTTCGTAAACATCCGGTAATGTGTAAACCGGAATACCTCTCAGCCGTATCTGCATTAACTGTTGTGCTTGAGATTGAGAAAAATTTATCTGGGCTGTAACTATGACTCCAGACCAGGATTCTTGACTCCATTGTGGCAAATCGCTCAGATTTCCCTGATAACTCAGATTGCTTTTTGGTAAGTCTATGGTTTTTTGATTTTCCTCTGCTAGAACAGTCAACTTTCCTAAAGGATTAAGTGCCAGCAATTTTTGGGCAAATTTAATTGCATTATCCCCCGATCCTAGTATTAACCAACGACTTTTTTGTTCGTGCGATCGCACCCATCTCACCGCCACCAGGCGCAATATTATTGCCCAGATAGTAAAGATTCCCAAGCTAGGTAAGAAGACACTCCGCCACGATACCGGGTTATGTTTGCCAATACCTGACAAGTAAATAAACGCAGAAACGAAGAACGCGATCGCAATGTTACAAACAATAATTCGAGCAGGCGCTCTTAAACCTGCTATTTGCCCATTTGGATGGTATGCATCTGCTAAATAGAATGTTGCAAGTGTCATGCACACAAATCCGTAAGGCAATGGATTGAGCCAATTTAAGGGTTGATCTAAACGCAACCATTGGGCGATCGCTAAACAAATGAGCAACCCAAAAATATCCCCTAACAAGAGCAATATCGGTAGGCTGCGGACTATGTTTGGCAACCTATTATTGGCAGGGTAACTAATATAACTTGTAAAAGTCATTACTTTTTCTTATTGTTCAGTATCCTGGTATTGATTTGTCTGTTAAAGGCAGCAAGAGATTCAAAGATGGTAGTAACAAAGACTAGCTATTTTGTGTTAAAGCATACATAGATGAGAACCTTTTGTAATGCTCTGTTTTTCAAAATAATTGGGTATTGGGTATTATAAACTGGGAGGGCAATTGGCAGTGCCTTTACGTAGGATATGTGTAAGAGATATATCTACTTACGTTTGCTGTTTGCAACCCTATATTTGCATGATGCCATGAATGTAGTCAATATAAACTTGAAAATTAATTAGTATAAATTTACGTAAAAATACGGTTTGATTGATAGATAAATTTTTGCTAATAAAATGTTCGATTTGCTAAAAGACTGTTAATAAATAGGTATAAAATACTATAAACAACTAGGGTACAGTAAGATAATATTCAATGTTTATAGGTGTTTACATTTTTTTAAAGGCGTAAATACTAGTTAATTAAATACCACCAAGTTAATCATGACTCTTGGGTACTAATACTTAAAAAATAAAACCTATTAAAATAAATTATCTAAATTAAGGTATGTAACTTTAAATACCTGTATAAAAAAGGTTATATAAAGGTTAAAGTTTTATTTAATTTAAATACGTGTAAAAGTAATATAAAATCTCAGAGAGAGAAGATTAAAAATACCTTGACATTTCGATAATGTTTCTGAGATAAAACTAAAAAGATGTCACAAAAAGGAAAATAATCTAAAAGATTACAGAAAGACCTTATGCTTTATATACAGGTATCTTATAAGTAATGATACTTAAGTATGTCAAGCAACTATCTTGGACTACGAAAATTGTGAAGCAAAATTAGTAAGTATTTCAGTATTCATAACTTATTCCATGCCCTCTAACCAAGAAGACCAAAACTCCCTAGATTTGCAACAATACTCGCTGATTCTGAGAAGACATTGGCTAGCCATAGCTGCGGTGACTGTCTCTGTTTTTGGGCTGTCAGCTTTAATTGCAATCAGGCAAAAACCAATTTATGAAGCAGAAGGCAAGTTGCTTTTCAGTAAAACTGACCGCGTTTCTTCGCTGACAAGTCCCTCGGCACAAGTTGGAGAGTTGAGCAGTGTGACTCAACTCAGCAGCCCGTTGGATACAGAAGCAGAGGTAATTCGTTCTAACCCGATAGTTGAGAAAACTATTACTAGTCTGGGGTTGGTAGATAAGCCAGGAAGACCCTTGGAAATAGATGATTTTCTCAAAAAAATCAAAATTAAGAGTGTCCGGGGTACAGATATTCTGGCGATTTCCTACAGCAGCAGAAATCCCCAAGAAGCCGCAGATGTTGTGAATTTGCTGATGAGATATTACCTGGAGAACAATATTCGGATTAACCAAACCCAAGCGACAGTAGCACAAAAGTTTTTGAGTAAGCAATTGCCTGAAGTTGAAGCAAGATTAGTCAAAGCAGAGGCAGCTTTGCGTCAGTTTAAAGAAGAAAATCGGGTAATTGCTTTAGATCAAGAAGCAACAAAAGGAGTGGAGAGACTCGCGGATTTATCAGACCAGATTACCCAAGATCAGGCAAATTTAACTGAGGCTGAAACTCGCTCACAACTTCTGCAACGTCAATTGAGATTGAATTCGCAGCAGGCTGTAGATATGGGGAATTTAAGTCAATCAAAAGCTGTGCAGGAGGTATTAACGCAATACCAGCAGGTGCAAAACGAGTTAGCAGTAGGGCGGACTCGCTATACAGACAAATATCCTGCGATCGCTAATTTAGCAGCAAAAGAAGCAGCCCTGAAAAAGCAGCTAGAGATGCGAATTTCTGAGAATGCAGATAGCGAAAAATCTGAAAAGCAGCATAATTTAGGGATGGGAGAACTCAAGCAGACTCTAGTAGCCCAATTGGTAGAGTCGGATGTAGAGCGATCGGCATTAGCTAATCGAATTACAGTTTTGCAGAATGCATACGCACTTTCCCAAAGACGATTGAGTGTCTTACCGCAACTGCAAGAAAAGCAGCAGCAGCTAGAGCAACAGTTACAAGTAGCGAAATCTACCTACGAAGAACTGCTAAAGCGATCGCAAGAAGTCGAGATAGTAGTAAATCAGAATGTCGGTAATGCCAGGGTAGTATCTGCGGCTTTACTTCCGAAAAAGGCTGTTTCTCCCAAAATTGCCCTTTACCTGGCGCTGGGTGGATTTTTGGGAATTTTGCTGGGTATAGGTGTAGCTCTGATGTTAGAAGCTATGGATCAATCTCTCAAAACTCTGGAGCAAGCCCAGCAGTTATTAGGTTATCCTCTACTCGGCACGATTCCTCACTTGGGTCAAAAAGCTAAAAATGGTGGGGAAGCTTTAGTAGAACTACCAGTGAGAGATAATCCATATTCGGCAGCAAGTTCAGCCTTTGAGATGCTTCAGACGAATCTGGATTTCACCATCTCTGATAAACCACTAAAAGTAATTGCCGTGGTTAGTTCAACTCCAGGTGAAGGCAGATCATTTGTGGCAGCAAATCTGGCAGTAGCTAAGGCACACATGGGACGCAGAATCTTATTAGTAGATGCGGATATGCGTCACTCCTGCCAACAGGAAATTTGGAAATTATCTAACCCAGTCGGACTAAGTAATGTTTTAGTTGGTCAAGCGGAGTTTCGCAGCACCACCCAAGAAGTATTAGTTAATTTGGATCTATTAACGGCTGGGACAATTCCACCCAATCCCGCAGCCTTGTTAGATTCACAGCGCATGGCTTTGTTAATTCAAGAGGCAGCTAAAGACTATGATTGTGTCATTATTGATACTCCTGCCTTGAGTTTGTTTGGTGATGCCCTGATGGTGGGCAAAATCACAGATGGGATATTGCTAGTTGTACGTCCTGGAGTGCTTGATTGTGCTGTTGCAAAGAGTACGCAGATGATGCTAGAGCAATCGCGATCGCGCGTTTTGGGAATGGTGGTAAATGGAATTACTGCTGATAGTGGTTACATTTACCACAGCCAAAAGGGTTATTACGACAAAAATAGCAACGAGCGCAATAGTAAGGGTGAACTGAAGTTTCCCAATATACGCATTTCCTAATCCCTTGATAGCGATTTAATTCAACCATTTTTGCAGTAATGCTTGTATTAAAAGAGAATATTTTTGGTGAAAAACAGCATACTTAAGAACGGTTTTTACAACTCAATAGCGGGATTAATCAAAATAGGATTAGGCATACTGATTATCCCTATACTAATTCACCTATTGGGAATTGAAGAGTATGGACTATGGACTTTAGCTTCTGCTGTGGTCGTAGTAGTTACTTTAGCTGAAGCGGGTCTTTCTACAGCCACAACTGTATTTGTCTCCCAAGACTTAGGAAAGAAAGATGTTGATGGTCTGTCGCAAACCTTGACTGTAACTTTTGGGGCAATGCTGATATTGGCAACTTTAGCAGTAGTTGCTCTTTGGATGGGTGCTGAACCAATTATGAATTTATTTCCGAAGTTGGGACAGTTCCAACAGTTAAAAGTTATACAGGCTATCAGAATTGGTGGGTTAGTAGTAGCAACGCGATTGTTGCAACAAATCTTGATTGGTGTCGAACAAGCTCACCAGCGTTATGACTTGATGAATGTGCTGAATACAATTCAGTCTGTGCTACTCAATGTCGGAATGTTGATTGTAGTTTGGCTAGGAGGTCGCACAGTTGAGTTAATGCAGTGGCAGGGCGGAATCGGTATAGTGAGTTTATTAGGTCATATCTGGATAGTGCGATCGCTACTCCAAAATATGAACCTTCGTCTGAGTTGGAATCAAAATAAAGCAGTAGCAGTTGTAAGTTACAGCTTAATGATGTGGTTAAATACATTGGGAAGTATACTTTTTAGTCGAGGCGATCGGCTAATTGTCGGCAGCTTGCTAGGTACTCAGGTGCTTGGAGTATATGCAGGAATTACAGATATTACAGCGCAAATCAACTCATTTTCTGCATTACCTGTACAGCCTTTACTTCCAACTTTAAGCAATCTAATTGGACAGCAGAACATTAATCAGCATCAACTAGAACAGCAACTTAAACAAGCTACCCAAATCAATGGATTAGTTGCTTTAGGAATGGGAGCAACTCTCATAACATTTTCTCCCTTAATTCTCAAACTATTATTTTCTGAGCAAACTGCAAGTCAATACTTAATTACCTTCTGTATTGCAACAGTAATTTACGCACTTTATTCATGTCATGCTGTCGGCTACTACTGTTTATTGGGGACAAATGCAGTTAAGGCTTGTGCATTGATTCAGTTACTAAGCAGTTTTGTGTCACTAGGATTAATCACCATTGGTGCTTATAATTTTGGTTTAACAGGAGCAATTTTAGGTAATTTTGGATATCTCACAACCTTTCTAGTAACTGTATTTGGAATGAAACGGTTATCTGTTTCTTATTCTCTGTGGTTCAAATGGTTATGGTTTCCATTAGTTTGGTTTTTTGTACTTGTGTTATTAAATTTTAATCTTCCAAATGACTATCTATTGAGATGTATTATATTTTCAATGCAAACAACTATTATATTAATATGGTTCACCATTAGCAATAACTACAATTTTTCAGCCATCAAAAAATATATTCTTGCTAAAAAATAACTTTATGAGCCATATTTTCCAACTGATTTTTAAGTTAAAACTAATTAAATTGTATTCATGGATATAATATTTTGTACATACAATAATGCTAATCTACTAGAGCGTGTTCTTGCAAACCCTTTAATTATCAAAAGTATCTTCTAGGTATCAATAGACAGTTTCAGTTGTAGATAATAACTCTACAAATGTTTAAATACTACACATAATAGCAAGGGATAGGTAAATTACGATGGTATCTGTTATAAAAGAAAATATACAATTTATAGCAAATAAAGTTTTAAAACCTTTTAACCTACGACTTGCTCGACTTGCTCAGGGAGTCGGTATGGACTTATGTCTGAAGGGGTTGGTTGAACGTGGCTATAGCCCTCAAGTAGTCCTTGATATTGGAGCTGCACAAGGTTCTTGGACGAAGTTAGCAATGCAAAGTTGGCCAGATGCCGGGTATTTTATGATCGAGCCTCTTGAAGAGCGATTACTACCTCTACAGGACTTGACCAATCAACATAGTAATATCAAGTTTATTTTGGCTGCGGCTGGTTCCGAGCCTGGCACGTTACAGATAGGTGTGACTAAAAATTTGAATAGCAGTAGTCTGATGTATTCTGGTATTGCCTCTCGTGAAGTACCAATTGTATCTATAGACAATCTGTTTGAGCAAGGAGTTATTAAACAACCACATTTTATAAAAATTGACGTTCAAGGTTATGAATTAAAAGTTTTATCAGGAGCGAAAAAAGTCCTAAAATATTCAGATTTTGTTTTGCTAGAACTACAATTTTTTCGATTTTCATCAGAGATGATTCTACTGCATGAATCAATAGCATGGATGAATGAACAAGATTTTCAACCCTATGAAATTGTCAATGTTCTGCGTAGACCATTGGATAATGCAATGGGGCAATGTGATATTTTATTCATTCGTAAAGACCACTGGCTTTTGAAAAGCCAAAACTGGTCTTGATACTTATTTTGATAATTTATAGGAACCCTACTTAAATCTTGCTAGCTATCTTGAAAAACTCCTTGTGTAACAAGCTTCTAGCCAATTAGACTTTTCAAAAATCAAATATTATCCCTATATATTGATCAGTACCTTCTAGTGGAGTTTACTTATGGATCTTGTAATTTGTACTTATAACAATGCAGCTTTACTAGATCGTGTTCTCACAGCAATTTCATTACAGAATATTTCTAAAAACTATAATTGGTCAGTTTTAGTTGTAGATAATAACTGTACAGATGATACTAGTGCTGTTGTTGAAAAACACATCAATTTACAACTAATACCTGGCTTGCATAGGATAGTAGAGCAAAAACAAGGATTAACTCACGCCCGTTTATGTGGAATTAAAAATACAACTAGTGAATGGCTCGCTTTTGTTGATGATGACTGCCTTTTATCAGAAGACTGGATAGATAAAGCAATACAATTTTCTGCATCTCATCCAAATTGCGGTGCTTTTGGTGGCAAGGTAGTTCTCGATTGGGAAATAACTCCTTCGCCCATCCTTGTCAAGCATTCAGGTAAATTTGCTGCCTATGAGTCCGGCGAAACTGCAAAACAATTAAATCGGCGTAATTACCAGATTCCAGGTGCAGGTTTAGTTATTCGTAGAACTGCTCTTGAGAAAAGTGGCTGGTTAGATAAACAATTACTCAACGATAGAGAAGGAAAAAAACTAAGTGCGGGAGGAGATTCTGAGATAGTTTTGCGAATTCTGAACGCAGGTTATGAACTTTGGTATACACCTGATTGTGTGCTGCACCATTTTATCCCCACAAAGCGTATATCAGAAACTTATCTTTTTAACTTAATGTATGGTTTTGGTGTCGCAGCTCCTTACATTGCTGTTATGCGTTGGAACAGTTCTTATTATATTTGGTTGTTTGTATCAATTCTCCGAATTATCAAAGGATTTTTGCAAATAATTGCTTGCTATTTTAAAGCTTTAATTAATCCAAATAATAAAGCAGAAATATTGATCATGTGGAATTGGACTAAAGGACAGATTCAGAGTTTATTTACTATTCTCAGGATGAGTAGAGAAGAACATATAATCTGGTTGAGCTTATTTCAAAAATCTTTGATTGCCTAAGCAGAGAATTAGATAATGAATTTTAATTTATCAAGTATTCAAACTAACTATCAAAGGTATATTTTCCTATTTATTGGAATAATTATATGGATACAGATTCCGATAATTGGAGTATTGCCACTACTTTTATTTGTATTTATCAATAGCAACTCAAAATTTTATAGCCTAGACAGCTTACTCAATAATTCTATACTTCTGCTAGTAGCAGTTACCGTCACTCTTTTCTGTTGTCTTATAGATATTCAAGCTGATACCGAGCAATATTTAATAGCATATCGAGATTGTAATGGTGATAATCCTATAGAATGTTTTCAATCAGCCAATTTTCCATTTGAACCAGGTTTTTATTTCCTCGCATCTCTATTATTTATTATTTGTAATGGTTCGGAGCTTGGCTTTCTATTAAGCTGGTCTTTTATTATTAATTTTCTGACATTTTTCGTAATTTGTAAGGGTATTTCAAAAAAATATTATGCTTTACTAATATTGTTTGTTTTGCTAAATCCTGCATTTTATCTTCAAGCATTTCTAATGCGCCAATTTATCTCAAGTACCTTTTTTTTGTGTGCATTAGTTTCTCAGAAAAATAAGTTTACTTGTGTATTCTTTTTCTTTTTGAGTATTGTAAATCATTATTCCATCCTCCTTTATTTACCAATAATAATTATGCAATTCGTCGATGTAAATAGCTTATTACAGCACAAGCTATTTAATAAATTTAGTGTAATTATGAAATATTTAAGTATTATTTTATTTGTATTTGCATTTATATATTCATATTCTATGAATCAAGCTACTATCGCATCTATCATTGATACAATAAGTAGCATTCACCAGCTTAGTTTCTTAGCCGCTAAAAGTGCATTTTTCGTAAAACACCAACTAGCGAGTTTAGGTTTTCTAGCTCATTTAATACTTGTAGCATTTGTTGGTTATTTTTATATAAATCTCTCACGAGATAATTACATTGAGACAAATTTAAATTATCGCCTTACTCCAGAAGAAAAACGTTTAGATATAAGTATGTTATGCCTTTATGTATTACAGTCAATTTTATTCTTATTTACCCGCAATCTTGATTACCTTCCTTTGAGATTAAGTCTTATACTTCTATCCTTTTTAGGAATTTTTTTCTATTTACCTCTAGAAAGAAAGAGTAAGCTTAAACCACAAATAAAATTTTTATCTATGGTGATTTTGACTTCTTTGTCGGTTAGTTACTTTTTTTATTTTTTACAAGCTAACTCTCGTGCAAATCCTACATTTAATTACTTAGAAGGTCATATATTTACATCATCTATTATAGATTATATTGAGCTGGCTATTTCTCAATGGTAAATAACTGTCTATAACCTGAAAAAATCATGAATAACCTAATTGAAGTTGATGTAATTACTTTGACAAAAAATTCTTCAAATTGTATACTTAAAACTTTAGATAGTGTTAGTACACAAGATTATAAATATATTAATCACATTATTGTTGATGGTAATTCGACAGACAAAACAGTTGAGCTTATCAATCAATATAGTCATCAAAAAAAAGTGATTATATTTCAGCAAAATGGTGTTGGAATTGCTAACGCTTTTAATGTAGGATTACTTAAATCATCAGGTAATTTAGTGATTTTCTTAAATTCGGGAGATTCATTAGTTAATGAAGTAGTAATTACTAAAATTGTAGATTCTTATGTAAAAGAAAAGTGGCTTTGGGCATTTGGAGAAACTATTTCTTTGAGCCAAAAACAATACTTAAAAAGACATATTAAGCAGTATACTCATTGGGATAAAAACTTATTTTTATCTCGCAACCCTATCTGTCACCAGTCTACTATTTTCTCTCAAAAACTTATTCAGAAAGTCGGCTTGTATGATGAGCAGCTAACTTTAGAAATGGATTATGATTTTAATATTAGAGCCTCTTTAATTGCTCAACCCCACCTGCTATATTTTCCAATTTCTTACTATGACACGACAGGTGTATCTTCTATAAAAGTCTTTAAGCATTATAGAATGCACAGAGAGGTGCGTAAGAAATACTTTCCTCTATCTCCTATTGATAGCTTAAAAACTGATATTTTTTGCTTTTTAAAAGCATGTATGCGTTTTATGATGATCCCGATAAAAATGTTTTTGTAATTTAAATTGTTATTTATCTAGAGCCAATTCAATATGATAGCTAAATCTAATATGTTAGTTGAATCCCGATTCAAGACTTTTCCTTCTGTAACTGTAGCCATACCAACCTATAACGAGGTAAATTATATAGAAAACCTGGTTTTAGGTTTTTTAGAAACAAGTTATCCCAACCTAATCGAGATATTTGTAGCTGATGGTGGCAGCAATGATGGCACTCAAGAAATAGTGAAAAAAATATCAGATAAAGACGCACGAGTTAAATTAATACACAATCCTGAAAAAATCCAATCTGCTGGTCTTAATTTAATTTTGTCTGAATCTATAGGTGATGTTTTTATTAGAATTGATGCCCATTCGGATTATGCACCTGACTACATTGAAAAATGTATAGAGGCTTTGCTGAAATCAAAAGCTAGCAATGTTGGTGGAGCGCAACGTTTTGTTGCTGAAACTTCTTTCCAAGCTGGTGTTGCCCTTGCATCCAAAAGCTTTCTTGGTAATGGTGGAGCCAAATATAGAAATCCCAACTATACAGGTTATGCAGATACAGTTTATTTAGGGTGCTTTTGGAAAAAGAGTTTATTAGAGATAGAAGGCTATAATGTCGAAGCAAATTCTAATGAAGATACTGAATTAAACCTGAGATTAAAAAACGTATTTGACACAACGCAAATTACTAATCAAGATGCAGAATTAAATCAAAGATTAATTAATAACAAGAAACAAGCAATTTACATCGACTCCAAAATTTGCGTCTGGTACTACCCTCGAAAAAGCTGGAAGTCTTTGCTTATTCAATACTTTAAGTATGGCAGAGGTCGTTATTTAACAAGTACAAAACACAAAATACAATCGCAGCTGAGAGGTTTACTGCCTTTTGTATTTATATCTACTGTTATTTTACTGCTGATTGTTGATTTACTATTTCCTAAGCTGGGTTTGCCTATAGAATCATTAATTATAATAGGTTTAATTTTACCTTTTTTAGAGAGTCTCCGAGTTACTTTGGAATGCTCGAAAAACTTTGATTTGGAAATCTGGCGAGGTAGCGAAGATAAAGTTCCGTCATTCTTTAGCCGTTGGTTTTTGTGCGGAATTACTTTATTGAGTATGCCACTTGCTCACTTTTCTGGCTATAGCTATCAATTATTCCGTAATCAAGTTTTGCGAGTCAACAACTGGTAATTCATAGTTTACTAGACTTTATAGCTTTTCCTAATCAAATGAGGTACATCATAACCTTTATTTGGCTATCAATAAATGCATTCGATTCATGAAAGGATGTTTGAAAAGTATTAGGCGAATAGAATAGAGGCTCCGGCACGCTGACGCGCTAAGTGAAGCTATGCCGTTCGCGCAGCGTCTCTAAGAGTTGGCTTTACGCTACTACACAAACATTTGCGTATCTCGCAGAGAAGTCCACCTCCGTGTCCTCAGAGGTTAGGAGAGTAAAGGGGTCTTATATTTAATTAAGCCAATTAACTTATCCTATTTGATATACCCGAACCTCGTAAGGATTTAAAAGAGTACTGAAACTTGCATCAGGGGATAGGTTAGTAATAGTTTTTTTGTTAAAAGTAACTATTTTACCGGCTAACCTCTGAGTAAGTTTTAAGATGAGATTTATCTGAGTTGGATTGTGATTAACAGTTATCATCAAATATTTTTTAGTATTAGGAATAGGGAATAATTTAACTTGGATGTCTGAGTTGTTTACTTGTACTGGATTGCTCAAATCTTCTCCTTTAATGATTGCAGGAATGTACTCTTGTAGTTCTTTAATAGTCGGATACAAAACTGACTCATTCCAGGAATGTGAAGAGAGGTAGTGTGTCCAAAATAGCAGTCCATCAGCCCCTGCAAAGACTGATAAATAAAACATATAGCGAAATTCTACTTTTGTTGGCAGTCGTTTTTTGAACTGACTCTTGCTATAAGCCTGTAGTACGTTCCAAAATTTTTTGTTTTTAACGTTAGCTAGAGAAATGACTTTATAGAGTGCTTTTCGGTAAGATAATACCCATTCAAATTCTGGAACTCCTTCCTCGCAAGGATAACTATCCCACATCAGTATATCCATTCCATCGGCGTAAGATTCAATTTTTTTTATGTCAGCAAAAACTAAAGCAACTGGCTTTGATTTATCTTCTTGCTTAATAGCTTGGTATACCTTTTTTAATAAATCTGGAGAGAGTGGTGTAGGTTTTTTAATCTCTGGTTCATCATAAAGATACCAACCATAAACGGAAGGATGATTTTTATAAGTACGAATAAAGTCTTTTACCCCTAAGATATTTTCTGATTCAACTAGGGGACGATAAATCTCTAATAAAACTTTTACTCCTACTTTCTTAGAAGCATCCAAAAATGCTTGAATTTTTCCCTTATCTGCTTCTCCTACATAAGGTATTAATAGATTAATTCCTTTAGAAGATACTTGAGTGGAAACATCAATATTGTAAATGTGGTCATACCAGCCTAAGAAGAAAGGTAGATTTCGTTTACGCTTAATGGTTAAATATTTTTTGGTATCGGAACTCAAAAGTATGCTGCTAGTACTACCTACTACGAAACCAGGAATCAAGCAGATAAATTTACGTCGCTTTATCATCATAAAATATCAACTAATCAAAGGTCGCATTGATTAGTTTGGCAATATTTTGCACTATCTATAAACTCTTGCAACTTATTCAAAGGAATTATCTGCAATGATGACCCACCTTGTACCGCCGCCGTGATGTAAGCAAACTTTTGCCCACTATAAAATTGGTCACGTCCAACTTTGGTGACATACCGAGACTTCTGGAAGTCATTAGCAATATTAGAATTATAAATATTTTGTAACAGTTTCACCGCTTTGGTATTTTTTGTGGTGAATTTGATACTTGAGTCACCACTCACAGTTATTCCTTCTTTAATCACTGTCCCATTTTCTTGGGTGACATCAGCATAAAAGTATAAATTTCCTTTTCTACCCTCGTAGCCGTGGGCTTCGCTGTTGTATCTCAGAGTTGGTAGTTGAGGCCTGGTCTTTGCCCACTTCACAACGCTGCTGATGTTTTGTTCTGGAAGCGCATTTGCAGGAGTGACGGCTAAAATAACTGCGATCGCAGACAGGGTAACATTGAATAAATAGTTGAATTTAGAACTTTTGTGCATAGTATTTTCCCGTTAAAGAATACTGATAGCTAAAGCTAAAAAACACCGCAATTTGAGAATTATTTCCAGGGCGGCGCTATTTAGGAATATTCAGTCATTAGTAGCAAAAACAACTTAACATCGACTAATGACTCCTGTCCACCGATCATTGCTGAAGGAAATTTGGTTTCAACTAAGATTTTGTAACAGTTGCAATAATCGTAAAATGGATACTGCCACAAACATCAAAATAAAGGTTTTCGCAATCAGTAGACCATGCCTAGCCTATTTCTGAGTTACAAAACTTAGATTTGATCTCAGCCAAACAAGAGTATGTACTCTTGAGACTGGATGTATCTAAGCTACAGGTTCTACACACTTCTTAATAAACCAGCCTTGAGAACGCAAAACGTTCTAATCTAAAAGCTAACTGGGTTAATTTACTGGCAGTTTTGCAGGCAATACTCTCAAGCTCATGAAGCACAGAGACACCGATGTGTCAAGCCTCAAAGCGAACCAGATTTAACATATATAACGATTATGATGGGAGTTTTACAAATCCGATGAGTGTTAAAGCGAGTGGTGGAACCTCAGTTGCACGTCCGCAACTATATCAAACCCTAGCTGTAGCGACAATTACCCAAGCCGAGCAGCAAGACCGCTTTTTGGGAAGTGGTGAACTAAATGAACTGGCAAGTTATTTTGCATCTGGTGCAAAGCGTTTAGAAATTTCCCAGACGCTTACGGATAATGCCGAGATTATTGTGTCTCGCGCTGCCAACCGGATTTTTGTCGGTGGTTCGCCAATGGCTTTTTTAGAAAAGCCCAGAGAAGCAGAACTAATAACTGCTGGTGTTGGTGGTGCTAATGTTCAGCAAGGGATGCAACTAGGAACTGTAACCTACGTTGAAAGTCGTGGTGGGTTCCTAGAAAATTTACGATCAATATTTAACTCATCCCCCAGCGGCCCGGTACCCGCAGGTTTCAGACCAATTAACATTGCTCGTTATGGCCCCAGCAACATGGCCAAGAGCTTGCGGGATTTATCCTGGTTCTTGCGCTACGCTACTTATGCGATCGTTGCTGGCGACCCCAACATCATAGCGGTGAACACACGGGGTTTGCGGGAAATAATTGAAAATGCCTGCTCTGGTGAAGCAACGCTGGTAGCTTTGCAAGAAATCAAAGCCGGAGCACTTTCCTTTTTTCGCAAGGATGCTGAGGCTACAGAAATTGTGTCTCAGTACATGGATGTTTTGTTAACAGAATTCAAAGCAGCCACACCTTCAAATAAAGTCCGTCAACGTCCCTCTAGCGACCAGCAAGGGTTGCAACTGCCGCAAATTTACTTTAATGCAGCAGAACGCCGTCCCAAGTTTGTGATGAAAACTGGGTTATCAAGTAGCGAAAAAAATGAGGTAATCAAAGCGGCATATCGGCAAATTTTTGAGCGCGACATTACCCGTGCTTATAGCTTGTCCATATCTGACTTAGAATCCAAGGTGAAAAATGGCGACATCTCCGTGAAGGAGTTTGTTCGTCGTTTAGCTAAATCTCCCCTTTACCAAAAACAGTTTTACCAGCCTTTTATTAACAGCCGAGTCGTCGAACTTGCTTTCCGTCACATTCTGGGACGGGGCCCAAGTAGCCGGGAAGAAGTACAAAAATACTTCTCGATTATTTCTAATGGTGGTCTGGCAGCCTTGGTAGATGCCTTAGTAGATTCTGCTGAATACAGCGACTATTTTGGTGAAGAAACAGTACCTTACCTCCGGGGTCTGGGTCAAGAAGCACAAGAATGTCGCAACTGGGGGCCGCAGCAAGACCTGTTTAACTACAGTGCGCCTTTCCGCAAAATACCTCAGTTTATCACCACATTTGCTGCTTACGAACAGCCGCTACCAGACCAACATCCTTACGGTTCTGGTAATGACCCCTTGGAAATTCAGTTTGGGGCGATTTTCCCGAAAGAAACTCGCAACCCCAGCACCCGTCCGGCTCCTTTTGGCAAAGATACCAAACGCATCCTGATTCACCAAGGGGCAGGGATTAATAACCAAAATAGTAATCCCAAAGCGCGGGGTGAAGCTCCTGGTACTCTTGGCCCCAAAGTGTTCAAATTAGATCAACTGCCTGGTACTAGAGGTAAAAAGGCTGCCAAAAATTCTAGCGTCAGATTCTCCGAAAGCTCAACGCAAGCTGTGATTAGAGCTGCTTATCTGCAAGTTTTTGGTCGCGATCTTTACGAAGGTCAGCGCCCGAAGGTATTAGAAATTAAGCTGGAAAACGGCGATATCTCTCTACGTGAGTTTATCCGTGCTTTGGCTAAGTCTGATGTATTCCGCAATCTGTACTGGTCATCGCTCTATGTTTGTAAAGCGATCGAGTATATTCACCGCCGCTTGTTGGGTCGTCCGACTTATGGCCGTCAAGAAATCAACAAGTACTTTGATATCGCTTCAAAACAAGGCTTTTACGCGGTAATTGATGCCATCATTAACAGCGTAGAATACAGCGAAGCGTTTGGTGAAGATACAATTCCTTACGAACGGTATCTGACTCCTGGTGGTGTATCAGGGCGGCAATTGCGCGTTGGTAGCATTCGTGAAGATGTTGCGGCAAAAGTTCAGAAGGAAGTAACACCGAGCTTTGTGACATTAGGTACAGTCACAGAAAAACGGTCAGAACCAGATATTCAGTTCCGCATTAACCAAGGTGTTAGCAAGCAACGCGAACAAACCAAAATCTTCAAACTGGTATCCAATACCAGTGACAAAGTTGCAGTAAAAACCTTGATTAGCGCTGCCTATCGTCAGATTTTTGAGCGCGATATTGCACCCTACATTGCCAAAAATGAATTTACGGCGTGGGAAAGCAAGCTGGGGAACGGCGAAATCAGTGTGAAGGAATTTATTCAAGGTTTGGGTTACTCTAACCTCTACCTGAAAGAATTCTACACACCCTACCCCAACACCAAAGTGATTGAGTTGGGAACCAAACACTTCTTAGGACGTGCGCCATTAGACCAAGCAGAAATCCGTAAGTATAACCAGATATTGGCTACTCAAGGGATTCGTGCCTTTATTGGGGCTTTGGTAGATAGTGTGGAATATAACCAGGTATTTGGTGAAGATACGGTTCCTTACCGTCGCTTCCCGACCCTACCTGCGGCAAACTTCCCGAATACCGAGAAGCTGTACAACCAGCTGACCAAGCAAAATGATGACGTAGTTGTGCCTAGCTTTAAACCCGTGCAATCGCGTGTAGGAGCTAGTAACGATACGCCACTTTTGACGCAGGCGATCGCAGATATAGCAGCCCAAACAAACGGTATCAACAAGAGTAAGCCCGCTTTTGCTGAACTGGGTCGTTCTTACAAAGATGGTAACGGACAACCCGTAGAACTGGGTGTGCGGAAACATGCACGCATTTACCGTCTAACAGAAAGCGCAAACCAAGCCGAAACACAACAGGCAATCAACGCTATTTACTGTCAGGTATTGGATGTATTTAGCGCTGAAGTGCCTGAAAATTTCCGCCGTACTGACCTAGACAGCAAACTCCAGAATGGTGAAATTTCCGTACGGCAGTTTGTGCGTGAACTAGCTAGTTCTGAAATCTATCGTCAGCGCTTCTTGTCACCTTATCCTCATGCCAAGGTGGTTGAGTTCCTTTTCCGTCACCTGTTGGGGCGTACACCCACAACTCAGGAAGAAATTCGCCAGTATAACCAGCTGCTAGCTGATAGTGGTTTGTCGGCTGCTGTAGAAGCAATAGTCGAAAGCCCAGAATATAGCCGCTACTTCGGTGAACATGTTGTGCCTTACAACCGCTTCCCATCTCTGCCAGCAGGTAACTACCTCGGCAGTGTAGCGACTGATTAGGGAATAGGGAATAGGGAATAGGGTACAGATTATTTCCTGTCCCCTTTTACCTGTCCCCTCTCCCGTTCGTAACCTTTCGTAATATCGCTCTCAGATTACAGCTAAAACAGGAAATTCTGAAAGATAATATTACAAAGTGTTAAGAGCAGTCATAAATGCTCAACAGAATGCCGGAAAATGTTTTGCGGAAGGTAACTGAGTTTAAAAGCTTGTGTACTTGTGTGGACTCAAGAAAACTCGTAATTTATAAGCCGTAGCAGTTATTAAACTGTTGTATCTAAAAGAACGAGAAAATAAACTCAGTAAACCAAATTTAAAGTCGCACCAGTTTAATCAAATCCTGGTTTCATTTGTATTGGAGGAATCCATTAATGAGTATTGTCACGAAAGCTATCGTGAATGCTGATGCAGAAGCTCGCTATCTCAGCCCTGGTGAATTGGATCGGATCAAATCCTTTGTTGCCAGTGGTGAACGCCGTGTGCGGATTGCTCAAATCTTGACAGAAAATCGTGAACGGCTGGTTAAGCAAGCTGGCGATCAACTGTTCCAAAAGCGTCCTGATGTTGTATCTCCTGGTGGTAACGCTTACGGTCAAGAATTGACTGCTACTTGCCTGCGTGACCTAGATTACTACCTCCGCCTCGTTACCTACGGTATCGTTGCTGGTGATGTTACCCCCATCGAAGAAATTGGCGTTATCGGTGCCCGTGAACTGTACAAGTCCTTGGGAACTCCTATTGATGGTGTTGCTGAAGGTATCCGTGGGCTGAAGAATGTAGCTACTACATTGCTGTCTGGTGATGATGCTTCTGAAGCTGGTACCTACTTCGACTACCTAGTTGGTGCCCTGCTATAGGGTGATGCTGTTTCCCTGCCGAAACAGAAGTATTGCAATACGGTTGGAAATAAGGAATTAACAACATGGCTCAAGACGCAATTACCGCTGTCATTAACTCCGCAGATGTTCAAGGTAAATACTTAGACAGCTCTGCTTTAGAAAAACTAAAAGGCTACTTCGCCACTGGCGAACTGCGGGTACGTGCTGCTAGCACCATCAGCGCTAACGCTGCTGCGATCGTCAAAGAAGCTGTAGCAAAATCTTTGCTATACTCTGACATCACCCGTCCAGGCGGCAACATGTACACCACCCGCCGCTATGCTGCTTGCATCCGTGATTTGGACTACTACCTCCGCTATGCCACCTACGCGATGTTAGCTGGCGATCCTTCCATTTTGGATGAGCGTGTATTAAATGGCTTGAAGGAAACCTACAACTCTTTAGGAGTTCCCGTTGGTGCTACCGTCCAAGCTATCCAAGCAATCAAGGAAGTAACTGCTAGCTTGGTTGGTTCTGACGCTGGTAAGGAAATGGGCGTTTACTTAGACTATATCTCTTCTGGCTTAAGCTAAGAGCTAGTTTGCGCTTAAGAATTTAGGTGCGGCTTTATTAAGGTCTGGAAATCAACCGTGAGTGCTAGAACGTTATATTGCTTATCTTGGTAAATTATCAGTGGTGAGTGTTGGTGGTCTAGTATTGATGTTTGATTTCCAGCCTTGGAATGATTAAAAGATTTGCACTCAAGATTTTGAGATAAAAAAAGTTTTCAGGAGATTTTCAAAATATGTCCCGTTTGTTTAAAATTACTGCTCTAGTTCCCAGCCAAACCCGAATTCGTACCCAACGCGAACTGCAAAATACCTACTTCACTAAGCTAGTTCCTTATGAGAACTGGTTCCGTGAACAGCAACGTATTCAAAAAGCAGGCGGTAAAATTATCAAAGTGGAACTGGCAACTGGTAAACAAGGCGCTAATACTGGCTTGTCGTAGTTCTGTAAATAGAATATTATTTTAGGGAATTGGTAAGAGGTCGGAAAAGACCTCTTTTTTCTTGATAATACTTGATAAGTTTAGTAGATAGCTATCTTCCAAAGGAATATCAAGACTCACAACCTTTTTGACAATAGATGGAAAACTTCTATTTCGGAAAATTAGACTATCGCAAAGTTTATGAATCTAGGTCTATGGGTGATAAAAATTGATAAAGAGGTCTGATACCAGACCTCTTTATTTTTTGTTACTTCTATTTCTGAAAGTTAAGAGTTGAACATTTCTACAAGACGATACCCGCGAGTATATAGCGGAACTGGAGCGCCAGAATTCTGTTTTTTCCTTGCTTGTTCACAACTTTCATCAAACACAATTAGCGTTTCCTTACCAACTTTCAGCCAGTCTTCATAGGGCACGCTCATATCTTCTTCAACACCACCAATACTAGGTGCTACCATTGCCCGGTAAGCTTCATTGAATTTCCTACGAAACCGGAAATCTACAGAAATTCTTAGACCTTCAGTTTTCCTTCTTACTGTTTGGTGCAATCCACGGGCATCATTAAAGTACATCGTGCCATGTTGTAGTTGTGCTTCTGTATAGGAGACAACCATTGGAACATCCCGACCTTCATCGAAGTCTGACATCACTTGCATAGACTGTAGTTCCATCTCGCGGGGCATCTCACCTGCTTCAATAGTTATATTATCGATGTCGCCAAATAGTGGCAGAACTACTACAGTTGCATCAGCAGCAACACCTGCCCAGACATCGCTATGGCACTTTGAGCTAGCGAAGGGTAAACTCAATTTTTTTGCGTCAGTCTTACCGTAGACCATGCGGAGATTGACTGGTAAATCTACTGCATCAATCAGGTCATTTGCTCCTAGTTGGTAGAAAGCCTCAGCTACACTCTTCTGAAAAAGGTTAAATGCTAGGGTATGTTCTCGCTTAGGCATCAACAGACCAGTGCCGGTGTAGTTCGGTAATGTATTTCTTGCTTCCAATAGTCGTTCAAGCATTTCAGCTTCTGAAAGAATGATATGACTATTCAGACATGCCGAAATATAACCAGCAGCAGCAATGCGGATCTGCTGGAACAACTCAGGCTTTAATGTGTGTTCAAACAGTAATCGGTACTGTCGCCTTGTAGCAATTTTATCAGCAAGCTCATCGAAGAGTCGATCGCCAAGTTGAGAAAATGCGTAGGCGTAGCCCGTCGTAGACATCGTCCGGTCATATTGTACGCGATCGCACTCTGGTGATTCTGCTAATAGTTCTTCTAACATGATCTCTTCCAAGGTTATTCTAAATTATTTAAATCACTCATACATCCAAAGTCATTTCGTTTTAAAAACGAATCTGACTATTACAACTTAACAAGATTATTCTCTTTATACTTCGTAAAATATACTGTTTACTTTCTATTGTTTATCTTGATTTAAAGAGTTAATTTTAACTACATTAGTAAAGCCTATGTAAAGTTAAAGTTTAAACCTCAAAATATTTATGTGTAAAGTTGCTATTAACTAAGTATCTCATAAATTTCATAAAGCCTGGCTAGATTAATTTATTTATATTTGAAGAAATTAAAAAGTTGAGAATATTTCAATTGGGCGCTACCTTGAGACTATACTTTTTAAACACAAAATTAACAAACAAATAAAAATCAGTAAAATCAACATTAGCATTAAATCAGGTAAATGTTACAACATAAATAGTATTAAATACAGCATTGATTAAACCCAGTACAACTCTAATGTAAATAAATAGTTAAAAATGTCAAATGTGAATCACACAAACTCAACTAAAAACTTATATAATCGCACAGCATCAGACTGGATTAGAGGAGAACCTAGTTCTCTCTCAGACTTTACAGCACGTCCTTTTGTACTAGAGCTTTGTGAGCCTGTTGGCGGGTTGCGAGTACTTGATATAGGTTGCGGAGAAGGTTATTGCAGTCGAGAATTACGCCGGCGTGGTGCTGCACAAGTACATGGAATAGACCTTTCCCAAGGCATGATTGAAGCCGCCAAGTTGCAAGAAGCAGAAGATGTTTTGGGTATTAGCTATGAAGTAGGATGTGCTACCAATCTCAAGCAGTTTGATGATGGTGAAATTGACTTAGTTGTTGCAGTATTTCTATTTAACTATTTGACAATTTCTCAAACCCAAGAATGCATGGCAGAAGTTGTACGTATTCTTCGTCCGGGCGGTCGATTTGTATTTAGCGTTCCCCATCCATCTTTTCCATATATGCGGGAGGCATCATATCCGTTTTATTTTCAAGTGGAGGGTGCAGGCTACTTCAGCAAGCGAGATCAGCAGTTTCCTGGTCGTATTTGGAAACGAGACGGCTCCTGGTTAAATGTCCAATTGATTCACAAAACTCTTGAGGATTACTTTAATGCCCTTAGAATTGCTGGCTTTAATACCATGCCAATTTTACAGGAATTGCGCGTAACTCCAGAACATATCGCAGTAGACCAATCATTTTTTAGTCCCTTACTTGACCAACCACTCCATATAGCCCTACAAATATCACGATGACACAGACATCTTCTTTAGTGAGAAATTCCTTCCGTGCTATAACGCTTAATCATCCTTTATGGAATCATGAGTTCTTAATGCGTTGTCGGGCTGGAAATTTATTTTTACCAGACGTACAGATACTAGCTGTTCAGATGTACAAATTCTCCAAAGAATTTAATCGGATCTTGGCTAGCATCTTATCTTGTTGCGAAGATGAAAGTAGTCAGTTAGTCATTTTAGAAAACCTATTTGACGAAATGGGACAAGGAGACATAACTCAGTCCCACCCAGAATTGTTTCGTCAATTTACCCGCGCACTTGGTATGGACGACGAAACTTTGGCAGCACTACCTACTGCACCTGAAACTCGTGCCCTTATTGAAACCTACTTACAGATGCCACATAAATATGGCTACTTAGCTGCACTGGGTGCTGTCTGTTATGCTTCCGAAGGGATTGTTAGCTCACTGTATACCCAACTATATAAAGGAATTATCGGTGCTGCTCCCTTACCCAAAGAAGCCCTGATCTTTTTTGAAGTTCATATTGATGTAGATGATAGTCATGCAGCAAAGCTATCAGAAGTGATTGAACCTCGAATCACCATGAATGAGGAGGATATCAAGGTAAAACTGGCTATTGTAGAAGCTATGGATGCCCGTGTCCAATTTTTTAACGGAATTCAGCGTCAAATCTCTAAATACAGCTTGTATCCTGATTCATGGGTGCATTTTGATGCATTGCTGTAGTATTCTATCAAGTTTAAATTGATGGGTAAACAAGTTTGTAGTAAGCACTAAAGTCCTTACTACAAATCCTCAAAACTAGCTGGGTAAAAGGAATAAGTGAAAATACGGTTGTAATCACGAGTATTTGTAGCATTAAAATACAAACAGTTTTACTTATTTTTTGGGATTTTGAATCTGTAATAAAACATTTTCAAAGTTTAACTCCAGAAAACTTTGTCATTTAAATAACCTTTTTAAGAAATTAGTTGTCGAGTCTTGGGCAAATTCACAAAGCAAAATTAGGTGCAGTCATGAGGAGGCTTCCATGTACGGATTAGTGAACAAGGCGATTCAAGACATGGTGTGCAGTCGCTTTGGCGAGGAGACTTGGAAACAAATTAAGCACAAAGCAGAGGTGGACGTAGATGTTTTCCTCAGTATGGAAGGCTATCCCGATGACATGACCCACAAGCTAGTAAAAGCTGCTAGTGTCGTTCTAAGTTTATCTCCCAAACAGATTATGCAAGCCTTTGGGGAATTCTGGGTTCAGTACACAGCCCAAGAAGGCTATGGCGAAATGATGGATATGAGTGGAGATACACTACCTGAGTTTTTAGAAAACCTCGACAATCTTCATGCTCGTGTAGGAGTTAGTTTTCCCCAACTCCAGCCTCCATCATTTGAGTGTACTGATATGGAGGAAAATTCTCTGAGCTTACACTATCGTTCTGATAGAGAAGGGCTGACTCCAATGGTTGTTGGTCTAATCAAAGGATTGGGAACAAGGTTTGATACAGAAGTTCATATTACCCAAACCCAGAATCGGGATGAAGGTGCTGAACATGATGAATTTTTAGTGATTTATAAACCAAATTGAGTGCAGCAGCATGGCTCCTCCTCACCTTACGCTTTCACCAGAGTTATTGGCGAAAGCTTTTCCCTTCCACTTCGCATTTAGCCGTAACCGTGAAATTGTACAAACTGGTGATGTCTTGGGGCGCATTAGTCCTGAGCCATTAGTTGGTAAATTGATTGAGCAGCATTTTCAAATCAATCGTCCAAAAATTGTGGTCGATTTTGATACTATTTGTAAACAGTCTCGTGCCCTATTCATTTTAGAGTTTCTCCACAATGGAATGCAGCTCAAGGGTCAGATGATGTATCAACCAGAAGAGGAGGTAATATTTTTTTTAGGTTCACCCTGGATTACAAATACAACTAGCCTGACTCCTTTGGGTATAAAACTCAAAGACTTTGCGATTCACGACCCAATTGTTGATTTCTTGTTTCTGCTGCAAGCTCAGAACACTGCTTTGGCTGATGCCAAAAACTTAACAAGCGAACTGAAACAACAAAGAGCACAACTACGGAGTGCGCTGCAAATCAAGGAGAACCTAGCGGAAATTGCTGAGGCTCAAGCTAAAAGATTGGAAAAATCCCTCCGGGAGCTACAGCAAACTCAAGCCCAATTAGTTCAGGCTGAGAAAATGTCCAGTCTGGGACAGTTGGTTGCAGGAGTTGCTCACGAAATTAACAACCCCGTTAACTTTATTTACGGGAATTTAAAATATACAAAAGATTATACACAGTGTTTACTGAAGCTTATATATCTTTACCAGCAATTTTATGCCAATCCTGTGCCAGAAATTAAAGAGTACATTGAGGAAATTGAGTTAGATTTTTTACTAGATGATTTGCCAAACATTCTAGATTCGATGCAAGTAGGAGCCGAAAGGATCTCTGAAATTGTCTTGTCTCTACGGAACTTCTCTCGTCTTGATGAAGCAGGGATGAAAAAGGTTGATATTCACCACGGACTAGATAGTACTTTGCTGATTTTACAGAATCGATTTAAGAATAGCGTGGATCATCCTGGGATCAAAGTAGTTAAAAATTATGGCAACTTGCCTTTGGTAGATTGCTACGCCGGGCAACTCAATCAAGTGTTCATGAATATTATCAGTAATGCCATCGATGCACTCGAAAGCCATAACGATAAACGCGCGATCGCAGAAATTCATGCTAATTCTAATAAAATTACAATTACTACAGAAGTCATTGAAACGAGCTGTGTTATCCGAATTGCTGATAATGGTTCAGGAATGACAGAAGTAGTCAAGGAACGACTGTTTGATCCATTTTTCACAACTAAGCCTGTAGGTAAGGGTACAGGATTAGGTTTATCAATTAGCTATCAGATTGTAGTTGAAAAACATAGGGGAACACTGAAATGTGTATCAGAACCTGGACAGGGAACTGAGTTCTGGATTGAAATTCCCCTCTCTATAGACACACAAGCAGTTAATTGCGTCAAATCGTTGAGTTATGTTTTATGAATTATGAGAATTCAGAAATGCTTGCAGTGAGGGAGAGGGACTAACCATTTTCTTTTTTTGACTCTCTAAATTCTCAATTATTTTTAAAACTACTGCGTTTAATGTATAAAATATTTTTTTAGCTGCGGTGTAGAGATGGTACGCATAGCTTGCTTTGTTGTAAGGGTACGCCAAGCATAGCCAACGCAATTTGTCAAAAATATTTAACTAACCGTGTATTGAAGTTAAAAACTCTAAGATTTATAGTTTTAAAGACTACTTATGAGTTATAAGTTATGATTTATGAGTTTTATTTCTAACTCCTAATTCCTAACTTTTTACCTGTACTGCTCGTGAATCTACGCCGCCTGATTCCAATTTTTGATAGTTCAGTTTCCAACTGGGCACTAGAAGCGCGGTTGTTGCGCTGGTTAACGTTGATTTGGCTGTTTGTCGGCTTGATAATGCTATTTTCAGCATCCTATCCCGTCGCTGACGCGCGTCAGGGTGATGGATTGTACTACTTTAAGCGTCAACTACTGTGGGTCTTCGTTTCTTTAATCGGATTCAATATTATTGTTAATTTGCCGTTGCAGAAAATTTTGGGAGTATCCCATTGGTTTTTGTTGCTGTTTTTGGCGTTAATTTTTGTCACACTGATCCCAGGATTGGGAAAAAAGGCTTTTGATGCAGCCCGTTGGATTGCCATCGGGCCAATTCCGATTCAACCTTCAGAATTAATTAAACCCTTTTTGGTGCTACAAAGTGCGCGGCTTTTTGGTCAATGGGAACGTATCAGCTGGCGGGTTCGCTTTGCTTGGTTGGGTATTTTCGGTTTGGTACTTTTAGGAATTCTTGCCCAGCCCAACTTAAGTACAACAGCACTTTGCGGCATGACTATTTGGCTAATTGCTCTAGCAGCTGGTTTACCTTACAAGTACTTGGGAGGAACAGCAATTGGCGGAGTAATGTTGGCAATACTCAGTATTAGCATAAAAGAGTATCAGCGTAAGCGGGTGATGTCATTCCTCAATCCTTGGGCGGATGCTACAGGAGATGGCTACCAGTTGGTGCAAAGTCTACTAGCTGTGGGTTCTGGTAGAACTTGGGGAGCCGGATTTGGGCTTTCTCAACAAAAGCTGTTTTATTTACCGATTCAGGATACCGATTTTATTTTTGCCGTGTTCGCTGAGGAGTTTGGCTTTGTTGGGAGTATGGTGTTGTTGGCACTTTTAGCTACATTCGCCACTCTCGGATTAATTGTGGCGCTGAAGGCTAAAAATATAGTACATCGATTGGTAGCGATCGGCGTGACGATTGTGATGGTAGGACAATCACTCCTCCATATTGGTGTGGCTACAGGTTCTCTACCAACTACAGGCTTACCTTTGCCCATGTTTAGTTATGGTGGTAATTCCATGATTGCTAGCTTAATAGCTGCTGGGTTGCTGATTCGAGTAGCACGCGAGAGTAATGAAGCGGAGGTAGTACCATTGCGAAAACCCCTGTTTCAAAATGGGCGAAGACATAGGGGTTTTCAGAAAAATAAGAATTAAGCTATTAAGAGTCCGCGAGTTAGAGCTGGGAGTCGTCACTTCCGTCGAACTACTAGGAAACTAGATTGTTTCTCTTAAGACATGACGAATGCTGTTCGTTGGAAGCTCACGTAGGGTTAGTGAGGATCAAGCGCCTTAATCCAAATGTATTGGCTCATAAGTATTTGTAACAATTTAGACATAAATTATTGACAATGAAAACACTGTAGGAATATGCTACCCTCAGAGTGTTTTTACATATCTTAAACAATATTTCATTTGTTAAATAACCTAATTTTAGTGGTAACTAAGAAATGAATAAACTCATAGCCCGTAAAGTATATGACTCTAGTCTTTCTGACTCGTGGGCAAGTAGCCTGAGAAAAAAGCGCTTCTCTTTGTTCGTATCTATATTAGACTCACTGCCCTCTCCTATAAAAATACTCGATGTTGGAGGAACAGTAAGCTTTTGGGAGAATTTAGGCTTTTTGAATAAAGAAATTAAAGACGTAGAAATTACTCTACTAAATTTGAAATTTCCCGAAACAAGCTCAACACATCCAAAAATCAAGCAAGTTGTTGGGAGTGCTACAAACATGGTAAATTTCCAATCCAATGAGTTTGATATGGTTTTTTCCAATTCAGTGATTGAACATGTAGGAGATTATGATAAACAGTACCAGATGGCTACTGAAGTAATGCGAGTGGGAAAAAGATATTTTGTTCAAACACCAAATGTTTTTTTTCCGATTGAACCTCACTTTGTTTTTCCTTTATTTCAATTTATTCCCGTAAATTTTCGGGTATGGCTACTAACCAATTTTGCTCTTGGATGGTATGACAAGGTGGCTGATAAAGAGTTGGCTAGGACTATAGCTACTTCAATTAAGCTGCTAAGTAAGAGACAGTTCCTGAATCTGTTCCCTAGAGCGCAACTTTATGAAGAAAAGTTTTTCGGTTTAACCAAGTCTTTCACAGTCTATGGAGAATATCTCTAAGAGGCGGATAAACCTTACCTCTGAGGTAAGGGGATCTTAAATGAGTTAGGTGGAATTGGGTTAATGCTAGGTATAGGAGTAGGCACTACTTTTTTGAGGACTGTGATTACAAATCCTTTTTGCTGGGGTGGTTGCTTATTAGATATATCATTAACTTGCAGTGTGATTTGAGGTGGGAAGGCTAGATTAACTGGAAACTGCTTTGAGTCACTTAGTGCAACTTCATCGCCGTATGGCAGAAGTTTAACTTGAATATTTTCTTTTTCCCCTTCTACTCTCCAACTCAGAGTAGCAGTTGTTCCTTCATTAAGAATCAGATTTTGTTGCTCACTACCGTTAATTGTGAAAGAAATAATCCTAAATGGTTTTGGTAAAATTTCTATTTTAGATTCAGTCTTTTTAAAACTAGTTTTTTGACTTCCATTAGAAAAAGCTTTGATTTGAAAGGCAAATTTTCCGGCTTTATATGCAGGTAGAGGAATATTTGTACATCGTAGCTCTTGATTTTGTTGTGTACATAGCTTTTTAAGCTTAGGGTCTGCAAGATTACCTTGATTAATTTTATAAGCAATTGGTTCGCCGTAGGATGTCTCATCATCTGCACTGCCACCAATTTGAATTTGTTGCAGCAGTAATGGACGCGCAATAGTCCAACTTAAAAGAATATTTTGACCTTTTGTATACTGTGGTTTATCTGCTTGAAAATTAACAACTTCAGCAATTGGTTTCTCAGCTATTTCTACTTGGGTTGTTTGGGTTACTACTTGATTATTTCGAGAAAATAACTGTATACCATTCTGATAAGAGGCTTGTAATTGAAAAGTGTAATTTCCTTTTGTTTTAACTCCAGTTTTCACGTTGCTACAAATAAGCTCTTGTTCTTCTTGTATCTGACAAAGAGGTGTACTTTCCTTACCCAATGCTTCAGGAATGCCATTGCTAAAGTCATAGGTAATAGGCTCAATGGGTTGGGAACCTTTAGCCGTCAAAACCAACTTTTGCAACTGTTTATAGTGGTGAATTTCCCAATTCAAAGCAACCTCATCACCTTCGGTAATTTGAGAGTCTTTTGCACTAAAATTTTCTAATTTCAAAGGATCGGGATTTAAAATTCGCCAAATGATAAATCCTATTCCTCCTAATAATCCCAAAATTGCCAAAATTAACAGAATAAATTGCCACAAAGGACGGGGTTTCCATACCAAGCTCCCTTGAGGCAATGTGTTAGGTAGGGGTAAATTTTTTTGGTCTTTGATGTCAAGTTGAAAGTTAACCACTAGCCCTGCACCAAACCACGGTTTTCGCCACCAAGGTCTGGGTTTGACCGTCAAGTTGGCCACAGTACTTCTATTTGGTAATAATCTTATTTCAGTCGGATCAAATTTATAAGTATATAGTTCTTCTTCGTCTCGACTTTTTAAGCTTAATATCAGTTCGCGGACAATATTACCCTGGTTAGCTAGTGATAATTCGTACTTGCCCAGACTACGGCTAACTTGTCCCAAAATCGTATTAAGTTCTATGTCTAAGCGATAATTTGTCGGAATTTGAATGTACACCAAGTCTAGCAGTACTAAGTCGGGGGAGTTCTCCGAATACAAGCGGATTGTAGGAGAATAGCTTCCCGCGAGTGTATCCCCAGGTGGGTGAAATTTCAACAATATTTGACCTTTAGTACCAGGGTTGAGTTCTAGCGCAGTAACTTCAGATACTAATCCAGAACCCTCGTATCCACTTGCAGGATAATTAATTGTGAACCAGTCTTCGTCTAAATCTGGACAACTCAAGCGGAACCTATCGACGAGATAAGAGCGATTATCAACTATAACCTCTACTTGCAGAGGCTCACTAGGATTGAAAATTAGCGGCTTGTTGGGGTTGGTGTTAGGTCTAATGGAAAATGTCGGGTCATTCACCCGAATTGCAGTCTGTTCTTGTAGCAGAACCTTAATTTGGTTTGGGAAGGTTATGGGTGTATCTTGAGGATAATGTAGAGGTGAATCTACGACTAATGTATAGTCATAGGTTCCGGGAAGAGTATTTGCGGCAATTTGAAACTCAAATCTTACTTCGTCACTATTCTGTTGGGAAGCTAAGGCTAAACTTTCTCTAGGAGAACTAGACCAACCGGTTAAATTTTGAAATACTTCGTCAAAAACAAAATGTAAGTCAATAACTGCATCTTGGTCTCCTTGATTGATCACAACAACATAGAGTTCAATAGTATCTCCTGGCATTCCAAATTGAATTCCAGGTGGGTTGATAATAACTTGCAGTGGATTGAATTTAGCTTGCATGTCATTGACTCTCTTATTTGATGCGGTGTAGTTGGACTTGAAAATCTTCACTACCACTAACAATCATGGTTCCTTGATTAGTTTTCAAGTCGATACTATTGATTTTTTTAGAGCTTTGGTAAATTGTTTTACCTTCTGCTGCTTTTATTTTGTCGAGCTGATGTTCGGGAGTTAAGTACCAAAGTACCACTCGTCCATCATCGCCACCACTTACTAGCAAACCACCATCATCACTAAATGCCAGACTACGCACAGATGTTTTTGATGCTGGCCAGCGATCTATTGGCGAACAATTGAGTTCATTAACTTTTTCTTGCGGATTGGGATTTTTGAGAGTTTGGCACTGATTCAAATTCCAAATCGTGATGAATCCCGCAGAATCGGAGGTTGCTAGGATTTTTTCTGTGGAGTTAGGAACAAAAGCCAATCCCCAAATATAGTCTTCACGCCCAACTAATGGGTCTAGTTTTTCTAGATTTTGCACTGATAAACCTGGGAATTTTTTATCAGATTGAGTTGGGTTCCACTGCCACAAGATAAAACGCTTAAAGTTTCCGGCAATTACGAGAGTTTTGGCATCTGGGCTGAGATTTAATGCCCGGACTTGGAAACCTGATAATTTCAATGTACTTTGTACGTCGATAACTTGCGGTTCTGGCAGAAAATCGCTGTTAGGCGCTGGTCTTGACCATACTCTAACTTTACCACTGCCATAGCCACTGAATAAGTTAAGTGAGTTTGAGGTGAAAGCTAAATCAAAGACGCGATCGCCTTTTGCTTTAGGATCTTTAAGGTCTTGAAGTTCGCTAATCTTTAGACCTGATGGTACATCTCTGAGTTCAATTACACCATTATCGAGACCAACAGCCACACGATCGTTTTGTAATGGCATGAAGCGTAAGACTTCTACAGCATCATCGGTAATCGCCATTAAACCTTTGGGCTGTTGCCGTTGATCGCAAGCAAGGGGTTGCCCGGCGTATGTTACTGTATCATCGGGGTCTAAGCTATCAGCAGCAATTCTCCAAAGTCTTAATGTGCAATCATCTGAGCCACTGACCACCGATAAACCAATACCACTAAAACGGACTGAGTTTACAGAACGGGTATGCATTATATCTCTTGGTTGCAGTATTAATGCTAGGAGTGCAGCTAAGAGTGCGATCGCAGCTAGCTGTAGCCATAGAGGTATAATTGGCAGAGCCTCTACTTCTAATGTCTGCGTAGCGGGGTCTGTACTCCCTAAACGTTGGTCAGATAATTCCGATTTAGCCTCTAATAATAGAGTTTTGCCGATTCCTACCCAAGGGCGTTTTGTTTTAACATCAAGGATTACTTTACTTGTCTCTCCTAAATGGAGATTGGCATTTTCAGGAAGCTTTTTGAAACGACATTTTCGCCAGTCTCTACCCTGTACGTGGACATTAATTTGCTGGTTGAGGTTGCTAGCGTTTTTAAATAGTAATTCAAAGGAAGCTGTATCAGATTTCCAGTCAGGCAACCATGCCGATTTACTAGGAATTTTGAGGTGTTTTTGAGTGGTGGTAAAGTCTATAAAACCTACCGGTAAAACTTCAATGTTGCCTTCAGCACTGGTTGGATAACCATTATTGCTAACAGCTTCAATAGTAAAAGGGTAATTTTGACTGGGCGCTTGCACTACAGAAGGAGGTTGACATTGAAATGTGGCTTCTGCTAATCCACCTGGATCTAGAGATAATCGGCGTTCTGCACTACCTGCTAGCCAAGATGGATCAACACCTGTAAAACGTAGCCCCACATCAGTTGGTTGTTGCCCCAAGTTCCGCACCCGTATTGGTATATCTACTGCATTGCGGGGATAAACTTGGAACTCTCGCACAGGCAATTCTACACTTAAATGTGTTGGTCTGTTATCTCGTTCGATTTTCAGACGCAGCACAAGTCTGCACTGTTGTGCTAATTGCGGTGAAAAAATATTCACCATCAGGTTAACAGTACCGACAAATCCTGGAATGGGTGTATTGAATATGAAAACTTGAAATATGGTACTGCTGCCTGGTGGTTTAGCTGCTGCCACCTCTGGTTCGAGTCGATACCATCGGTATCCAGTGTTCCGGGTTTCTCCGGCTGCGGTAATTTCTACCTGAAAATTGACAAAGCGATCGCTGTCATTATTGACAGTTACCTCAAATGATACAGGAGTATCACCTGGACGAAAAGTTAGGTTCTGAGTAGAAAGGCTGGCATTAATAACACTTTTTTCCATGCTATTATTTATACTATTTTATTATTTTCCATGACTAATACTATTAAAAAATTAATATCTGCGAAAAAGTGACAATCGTTTTTTTGGTCTGATTATTCAAAGGAATTGTCTAGACCCAGTTTTCAGGTTCTTAAGATGAATAAAAAATGTAATTGGATAGTACTTGAAGATTTAGCTGAAGAATGGGAAGCTATTATGAAGTATGGTACAGAATTAGATGCTATTAATAGATTATCTGATAGCCTAAATAAGATTAACAAGTACATACCATAAATATTTTTTATAAAAATTTAGCTCGTAATTATATTCATGAATGAGGTAGAATTTACCCTTCGTGTTCAAAAAGTGGAGTCATGATTTCTAAAACACCGCAGTCGTAAGCAAACCGAGAACCTCTATGCTCACCTGTATCTCTCAGCAAGGCTTCAAAGGTTTCCCAGCTAATGTTGTGTAAGACTGTTCTTTGTTCAGCAGGCGGTGACTGGACAAGCATATTAAAATAATTCGTAATTCGTAATACTTCGGCTACGCTCAGTACAAGTTCGTAATTCGTAATTAAGTTTTGTAACTGGAATTTAGACCTTGCCACAAAACTTGCTGAATCCCTAGAATTAGTTAAAAAACTTCTTCTGCCAGGATGTCAGACAAAATTCCGATAACTTTACCTATGTCATTAATATAATACTCGCCCAAGTCAATTTCAACTACTTGCCCAATTAGCTTTAAAAATTTCCAGATGGTTCCAGTAGTAACAGTACCATAAATTGTTTTAATGTGATTTCCTTCACGTTCATTAAACAATTTAGCTGCTAGCATTTCTGCTACACACTGACCTAATCCTGCATTGATATTTGCTTTTTTCGCTTCTAAAATTTTTACGACTGCGGCATTAAAAATTAATAATTTTGTCGAACGTTTAAGAAATAATAAAATCGCAATTTCCATTTAGTTATTGTGGCGCATCTACAGTAAAATCAATACCTGATAACAAACTTCTAATTTAGCGTTGACCAAGTTCGGATACATTACTAATAGAGGCTTTTATGACAACTACTCTAACTACTACAGGTTGGGTAAGCGACGACCTTATAGGTGTTTGGACTCCATCTGCTGACAGTGTTACCGACTTAAATGGAGGCATCGTCAATCCCGAGGGTAACGTAGCAAATACGCTGGCTGGCAGAGACTCTATCGTTGGCAGTGGAGGCGAATTCGGGAGAGGTATCTCTAACAGTGGCACCATTGATACCGGGGCTGGCAATGACTCTATCTTTGGCAGTAGTGCAAGCGAATTCGGGACAGGTATCTACAACAATGGCACCATTGATACCGGGGCTGGCAATGACTCTATCTGTGCTATTGCAACCGGAGATTCTAGCACGGGCATCGTCAACAGTGCTGGCACCATCAATACCGGTCATGGCAATGACTCTATCTCTGGAAAAGGTAGGGGTATTGGCATCCTCAACAGTCGTGGCACCATCAATACTGGTGATGGTATTGACTCTATCTCTGGAACGGGTGCGGGTTTTGGCATCCTCAACCTCGGTAATATCAATACTGGAAATGGTAATGACTCCATCGTTGGCTGTGCAAGTGCAAATTCTAGCAGAGGCATTCAAAACAGTAACACTATCAGTACCGGGAATGGTAATGATTGCATTATTGGCAGTACAAGCGGAGATGAGAGCTACACCATCTTCAACACTAGCGATTCCACTATCGATACTGGAGATGGTAATGACTCCATCGTTGGCATTGCCAGCGGATCTGGAAGCAATGGCATCTTCAACATTGGCACTATCAACACGGGGGCTGGTAATGACTTGATTGTTGGCAGTGGGAGTGGAGGTGCGCGCAGCGGCATCTTCAACATTGGCATCATCGACACTGGGGCTGGTAACGATACAATCATCGCCAATGGAGGCTTCGCTGATGGTAATGGCAGCGTCAACTTAGGAACGGGTAACGATTATCTCAAAGGGGTTGGTGGAGGCTCTTTCAATGGAGGAGATGGTCAAGACACACTGGAATTAACAACAGGAACTTATACTGTTGGCATATCGGGAACAACGATCGCCTTCCAGATTAGTGAGTTCATTACTATGGAGACTTCGGGGTTTGAGAAACTGATCGCAGGTCGCACAATTTATAATTTCACAAGTTTGACCAATGGCCAGACAATTACTGTTGCCTAAACGAGTCAACCAATCAAGGAAAGACCCAACACAATTGTCCCTGGTGCTGGGTCATACGATCTGACCGAATAATTCGTAATTCGTAATTCGTAATTCTTAATTAAGAATTCATTAATTAGGAATTAATTAATAATTAAATCATTGAGGGTACAAGCCCCTAACTTCAGTTATGAAGAAAGAGAAAAAGCGTAGCAACTTTATTCAAGCCCCCGGATTTATCCGTGGGGTAATAATTACGAATTACGAAGTTAGTTATTACGAATTATTATGACTCCTTTGCTAGAACAATTTCAGATTCGACATCCAGCGTTCTGCTGTCATATATGGTCTCTTGTGGGGTTTGGAATTGGTCATAGACAGTCCACAGCAACCAGTATCTAAACATTGTCTACTGTTAACTAGAGAACCCAGCAAAGAAGTCTAGAGTTTCCTTCAATGCTTTGATGAAAACATCAATTTCTTCGCGGGTGTTGTAGAAAGATAGACTTGCTCGTGCGGTTGCAGCCAGACCTAAGTAACGGTGTAATGGTTGAGTACAGTGGTGTCCAGAACGGATGGCAACACCTTCTTGATCTAATAATGTAGATAAGTCGTTGGCGTGGACTTCCCCGGCAGTGAATGATGCAAGAGCGGCTCTACCTTCCCCTTTCGCATTGGGTTTGGGGCCGTAAATTCTAATTTGGGGAATTTGCTCTAATTGTTGGAACAAATAAGCTGTTAATTCGGCTTCGTAGGCGTGGATTTTATCCATACCGATGCTAGTAAGATAATCTATTGCGGCACCAAGTGCGATCGCTTCTCCAATTGCAGGTGTACCAGCTTCAAATTTATGTGGTAATTCTGCATAGGTAGAATGGTCTAAATATACCTCTGCAATCATTTCACCACCGCCAAAAAATGGTGGCATTGATTCTAACAATTCCAACTTGCCATAGAGAAATCCTATCCCAGTTGGGGCGCACATTTTGTGACCGGAAGCTACCAACCAATCACAATCTATCTGCTGGACATCTACAGGCACATGAGGGACACTTTGGCAAGCATCAACTAAGAATTTAGCACCGTATTTACGTGCGATCGCACCAATTTCTTCTACTGGGTTAATACAACCCAAAGTATTAGAAATATGCACCACCGACACCAACTTGGTTTTGTCGGAGATCAGCTTTTTAAACTGTTCCGAATCAAAAGTTTCTTCGGGTGTCAGTTCCACAAATTTCAGTAATGCACCCGTTTTTTGTGCTACTAATTGCCAGGGTACAATATTACTGTGGTGTTCCATCACCGAGAGAATAATTTCATCTCCCGGCTGCAAATTATTCATTCCCCAGCTATAAGCTACTAGGTTAATCGCTTCACTTGCGTTGCGGGTATAGATGATTTCCTGACGGGATGCAGCATTAATGAATTTGGCAATTTTATCTCTAGCACCTTCATAAGCATCGGTAGCTTTAGCACTCAGGGCATGGGCACCGCGATGGACGTTAGCATTATAGTGTTCGTAATAATCTCGTAGAGTATTTAACACCAACAAAGGCTTTTGCGATGTCGCAGCATTATCGAGATAAACCAAGGGTTTCCCGTTAACTTCCTGATGCAATATCGGGAAGTCAGCGCGAACTTTATCAGCAAGGGTTTTGGTAGAGGTAAAAGTCATTGGTAGATTAGTTATTACTCATTAGTCAGGGACTTGAGATTATTGACTGTGTTTAAAAGGATTTCTCGCAGAGAAGGAACTGGTATTTTGTTGATGACTTCAGCAGCGAAGGCGTTAATTAACAACTTCCGAGCATCGTTTTCATCAATTCCCCGACTTTGCAGATAGAATATTTCATCATCTTCCAATTGGCTAACGGTAGCACCGTGGGCGCATTTGACATTATCGGCAGTAATTTCCAATTGGGGTTTGGTATCAACTCTGGCTTTAGATGATAGCAGCAGATTGCGATTTAACTGGGCTGCATTTGTCAACTGCGCTGGTTTTGGTACAAAAACTTTACCATTGAATACCGCATGAGCGCGATCGCCTACAATACATTTATGCAATTGATCGCTTGTACCGTGAGGATAGTTAAGTGCGATCGCACTGTGAGTATCAGACAACTGCTTACCAGAAATGATCGTCAAACCGTTGAGAGTAGTTTGTGTCTGCTCACCAGTTTGCAAAATTTCTAAATTGTGCCGTGACAACTTCGCCCCTAAAGTTATGGCATGACAAGTATATCGACTATCACGAGCCTGTGCGATCGCAGTCTTCCCAATATGAAAAGCCTCTGCACCTTCTTGCTCAACCCTAGTGTGACTCACTTCAGCATTGTCACCAACCCAAACTTCCGTAACCGCATTGGTAAAATATACTCCTTCTTCCTTGGCGCTCTTGGCATCTTGGCGGTTCGTATACTCCTCAACCAACGTCACCTGCGAACCACTTTCCGCCACTACCAAACAACGCGGCTGCGAAATCGTCGCAGTCTCCCCCACAACCGAAATAAACACCAAATGAATTAGCGTTTCAACCACCACATTCTTCTTCACCCACACCACAGCAGCATCAGTTATCCCAGCCGTATTGAGAGCAGTAAAAACCTCCTGCGCTCCCTCAGCTTGAGCTAAATACGGCCGTACACCCTCCTGCTCAACCGCAGACAAACCAGCCAAATTACTCACCACAATACCAGATGGTAAATCTGAAACTGCTGATAACTCCGGTGCAAAAACACCATTAACAAAAACCAAACGACTGTTAGCCGCTTCTGGCAAAATATCAAATTGCAAAGACGTATAACTTCCCGTCTCTACATTAAATTGCAGCTTTCGCAGAGACGATAAATCAGTAAATCGCCATTCTTCCTCGCGAGTGGTGGGAATAGTCGAGTGGCGTACCCAACTAGCAGCACCTTCACGTAATTCCTGTAACCATCCTTCTGTTTTGGGTGCAGTTACCTGATTTAACAATTCAGTTAGATAGGTATCTTTATCTAACAGAGTCGATGTCAAACTGACAAAATTCGAGTTAGGTATTGGACTGGGAGATACTTGAATACTCATTAGATACTCGTAAACTAGTTTAGAATGTTAAGTAGTGCTGGAATTAAAAATCCCTATCAGGGATTGAAACATTACACACCCACCTCAGCAGCAGCAAATTCTTCCAGCACCCAGTCATAACCGCGAGACTCTAATTCCAGCGCCAGTTCCTTACCACCACTGGTAATAATTTGCCCCTGTGCCATCACATGCACAAAATCAGGCACAATATAATCAAGTAATCGCTGATAGTGAGTAATCAAAATTGTGGAATTTTCTGGGCTTGCCAGTTGATTTACCCCATTTGCCACAATTCGGAGAGCGTCAATATCCAAACCCGAATCAGTTTCATCCAAAATTCCCAACTTTGGTTCCAGCAATGCCATTTGCAGAATCTCATTCCGCTTCTTCTCGCCACCAGAAAACCCTTCATTCAAACTGCGACTGAGAAAACTGGGATTCATCTTCACCACATCCAGCTTTTCTTCAATCAAATCGTCAAAATCAAAAGCGTCTATTTCCTCTAAACCTTGCGCCTTGCGCCGGGAATTGTACGCCACCCGCAAAAAATCCAAATTGCTCACACCCGGAATTTCTAACGGATACTGAAACGCCAAAAATACACCACTTCTGGCCCGTTCCTCCGGCTCCAACTCCAACAAATTTTGTCCCTGAAAAATCACCTCACCGCCAGTCACCTCATACGCCGGATGTCCAGCCAACACCTTAGAAAAAGTACTCTTACCAGAACCATTCGGCCCCATAATCGCATGAATTTCACCCGATCGCACCTCAAGATTCACACCCTTCAAAATCGGTGTCCCATCAACATTAACCGTCAGATTCCGTACAGACAGCACAACTTCACTATTTTCAATAATCATCTTCTCTCCCTTCTCTTTCTCTGCGCCCTTGGCGTCTTGGCGGTTCGTTATTCTTCCAAAGACAAACACAGAACGCCTATATATCTGTGTTTATCCTTGCTTCCATTTATCCAACACTGCCTTCCAACTTCAAACTCAACAACTTATCAGCTTCCACAGCAAACTCCATCGGTAGCTGATTAAAAACATCCTTACAGAACCCGCTAATCATCATCGAAATAGCATCTTCCGAAGAAATACCCCGTTGAGCAAAATAAAATAACTGATCTTCCCCAATCTTAGAAGTAGAAGCTTCATGCTCCACCTTCGCACCGTTATTTTGCACCTGGATATAAGGAAAAGTATTCGCATGAGCATTATCCCCAATCAGCATTGAGTCGCACTGAGAATAATTTCTCGCTCCTTTTGCTGTCGGATTGACTTTCACCAAACCCCGGTAACTATTACTAGATTTACCTGCGGAGATTCCTTTAGAAATAATTGTACTGCGGGTATTCTTACCTACGTGAATCATCTTACTGCCAGTATCAGCTTGCTGCTGATGATTTGTCAGTGCCACCGAGTAAAACTCACCCACAGAGTTATCACCCACCAACACACAGCTAGGATATTTCCAAGTAATTGCCGAACCTGTTTCGACTTGAGTCCAGGAAATCTTGGAATTTACGCCCTGACACAAACCGCGCTTGGTGACAAAGTTGTAAATACCGCCTTTACCGTTGGCATCTCCAGCGTACCAGTTTTGGACAGTGGAGTATTTAATTTCGGCATTGTCGAGGGCGACGAGTTCCACAACGGCGGCGTGTAGCTGGTTGCTGTCATACATCGGTGCAGTGCAACCTTCCAGGTAAGAAACATAACTACCTTCTTCAGCGACAATCAAAGTTCGCTCAAATTGTCCCGTGTCACCAGAGTTGATGCGGAAGTAGGTAGACAGTTCCATTGGGCATTTTACGCCTTTAGGAATATAGACAAAAGAACCATCGCTAAATACGGCGGCGTTCAAGGCGGCAAAATAGTTGTCAGCGATGGGAACAACACTACCCAAATATTTTTTAATTAGTTCTGGGTGTTCTTGCAACGCTTCGGAAAACGAACAGAAAATAACGCCGTCTTCCGCTAGCTTTTCTTTAAATGTAGTGGCGACAGAGACGCTATCGAAAATTGCATCAACGGCGACATTTGCCAGCCGCTTCTGTTCCGATAGAGAAATGCCTAATTTCTCAAAGGTTTCTAAAAGGGTTGGATCAACTTCATCCAAGCTGTTTAGTTTTTCTTTCTTGCGTTTTGGCGCTGAGTAGTAAATGATATCTTGATAATTAATTGGCGGATACTTGACATTAGGCCAAGTTGGCTCCGTCATTTTTTGCCACTGGCGATAAGCTCTGAGGCGAAAATCCAGCATGAACTGCGGCTCGTTCTTCTTGGAGGAGATCAAGCGGATAACGTCCTCGTCTAGTCCACGCGGTATAGTGTCGGACTCAATGTCGGTAACAAAGCCGTACTTGTAGGGTTGGTTGACTAAGGTTTTGACAGTGGCACTCATCAGTAATAATCTCTCGTGTTCGGAACTCTTTTAGGATGGGAGGCGGGCTTTTCTCTAGCCGATTCCCATCTCCCGTTACGGAATGGTTACACGGCTGCTAGAATGGTGGTGGATACTAAAACAACTTCATTGTTGTTTAACCTATCTTCATTTTACGCTAGATTAACAACAACAATGTTGTCAAAGTCAAACAATTTTGGATTTTAGATTTGCAATTTGGGATTGAAAGAGTCCACAAGGGTACTTGGCTCAAGGATTTTAGATTGACGATCGCGCAGCCTCTTCTCTAACAAGAGGCATAAAGTAAGTGGCATTGGGGCATGTACCAAAAAACTTTTTTAATCCAAAATCCAAAATCCAAAATCTAAAATTGGCACGGTCAAATTTTCAAAGAAATTTTTGGGGCGTTCGCTGAACGTCTCGCACCAGAAGATGGCGACTACCCACCAGTCCTCAACCAAGCAAGATATCCTAGAATATCTGCACAAACACGAAAAAGCAACGGCTTTAAAGCTAGCTGAAGTTTTAGACGTTACCCCTCAAGCAATTCGTCGCCATCTCAAAGATTTGGAGACCGAGGAGCTAGTTTTGTATTCGACATCAGTGCAGACGGCGGGAATGGGGCGTCCGCAGCACCTTTATCAACTGAGTCGTCAGGGACGCGATCGCTTGCACCGCACAATGAGCGATCGCTTCGGTGATGGCCACGGCAATTTTGCGGTTTCGCTGCTAGACACCTTAGCCGAAACGGTAGGACACGATCAATTTAAATCGATTTTAGAGAAACAGTGGCAGCGCAAAGCTCAAGAATACCGCGATCGCGTCGGTAACGGTTCACTGCGAGAACGTGTGGCTAACTTAGTAGAGTTGAGAAAAGCGGAAGGCTTCATGGCCGAGTATCACCCGGTTGATGTGAATGACTGCTTTGAGAGCGATCGCTTTATATTAATGGAGCATAACTGCGCCATTTCTAACGTTGCCGAGTCTTTCCCTAGCATTTGTGGTCACGAATTAGAAATGTTTGCAGATGTATTACCAGATTGTACCATAGAGCGCACTCACTGGATTATTGATGGCGAACATCGTTGTGGCTATTTGGTAAAAGCTCGTCATTAGTCATCTGTCATTAGTGCTTTTTTTAATACAATACAGTTCAGTTAAGCTTCTCTTTCTTTGCGTCCTTTGCGGTTCGTTAAAAAAATTAACTTTGACAAACAGTAAAGTCTTAACCCAAGCGTATTATTTTTTAATAACTAATGCCCAATGCCCAATACCCAATACCCAACTAAATTTGAGAGTTTATGGACATACCACCACAGCAACCATCAGCACAATTTTTAACCCTGGAAGAGTCAGCAAAAGTTGACGCGGCTTTGTTGTCTTCTCCAGAAAAGTTTTTAACAAGATTGACAATTTCATCACTTAAGTTGTTGAAGCATATCGCTCAAGAATACGGTGTTGCTATTGAAGATTTGACAGCACAACAAGTAATTGCTTGGTTTGAAAAAGATGGCAAAATTCGCCGTGAGCAGGGAATTGAAGCTTCATATCTGAAATGGTGAATTAGGGATACAAGTAGATTAAACTAATACCCAGATCCCCGACTTCTTAGAGAAGTCGGGGATCTATTACATTTAGGAAATAGGCCTGAAAAAAAGCACCTTGAAAAAAGGTGCTTTTATTTAAAAAGAAATACAGCACTTACGGCAGCTATGAGGTACATTCCCAAATCTGAAAGCTTTGATAGGAGAGGGCAAGGAAAAAAACTGTATTGCATAATAGCCGGAAGCGCTGTAAGATTTGATTTTTCAAACAATTATTTAAGGATTGTAATTGTTAGTCCGGGGAGTGCGAGCGCCAGCTACGGCTCCTATCATTGCAGCTACTAAACCCAACAAAGAACCAAATACAAACCACCACAATCCTGAACGTAGATTAGCTGCCGTTTCACGAGCTTGCTGGGCGCTTATGTTTGCTTGTGGTACATTAACACCACCTTGCTGTTGTACCTGGTTTATGACTTCCCCAGCGTTGGAAGCAGCAACACCAAAAGCACCAGATACTCCACTTGCTAAAAGCCATGAGCTAACTGCCAAAGTCGTTGCCCAAAGAATTGCACCGTTAAGAAGAGCTGTATTACGGTTCATCGGCCCACAAGCACGGGCTGTAACCCAACCACCAGTAAATAGAGAAATTAGTAAAGCGACAGTTGACCAAAGCCCTGCATTACCCGCAGCGTTAGAGGCAATTGTTCTGGGCGCACCTGAACCTGCAACTGTACCAGCTGCGATCGCACCTATTATAGAACTTAAAATTAATTGTGTAGCTAAAGAAACCAACAAACCAGCAATAATCGGCCCCCAGCGAACACGATCGTGATATTCCGCTACTCTACCCGCTACCACCGTATCAGTAGATATAACATCATTACCTGTCCGATTTACGTATGACATCGCTTATGTTCTCCAGTGCTTTTTCAGCAAAGTTCCTGCTCAGGTACATTCATCTTTATGCTTAAAATTAAACAATGAAATCATCCGCTTTCATCTCTATCAATAGAAAGATTTAATAGGTCTATCTTTAGTGAGAAAAAAGACTTTATTTCACAACTTTTAATGCAATTTATTATTTATTAATGCCTGAATAATTATTTAGACATTTTTAGTCATAAAATTTCTAATTTTAACTTAAAAACTTTCATGAGAAACCAGCTTTAGTAGTGTTTGCAATTAAACTTAAAACAAAACAAAATTACGAATTACGAATTATTTTAACGCATCCTTACAGCTGTACCTGTGGCAGTAATCAGCAAAAGAACTCCTGACTGGTCAAGATTGATTGTGCCAGTATCAATTTCAATTCCGATTACAGCATTTGCTCCTAAACGTTGTGCCCGTTGTTCTAATTCTTCTAGTGCCTTGCGTTGACCCTGCTCAAAAAGACGCTCATAGCTCCCAGTGCGTCCACCGATAATATCTCGAATACCAGCCAAAAAATCCCGTAAGAAATTGCTGCCGTAGACTACTTCTGCTGTCACAATGCCTAAATATGACTCAATTACTGCTCCTTGAATTACATCAGTAGTAGTTATAATCATAAATTAACCTCCTAGATAATATACATATTGATTATTCAGATTTTTGTCAAAATATGTGAGAATTGTAACTTTGATTACAGAGTACAGGTTTAATAAACATCCTCTCGCGCAACTTGAAATTGCGCTTTCAGCTTTAGTATTGTCCTCAACAGAAACTAGGACTTAAAGAAACATTTTACTGATTAAATTTATCTTACCGTGTAATGACCAAAAGAAGATGTTAACGCCGCGATAATGACTTATAAAAAGGTAGTATCAAATACTAAAAATTGGATACAGAGTTAGCAAATGATTAAATTAAATAACAAACATAAATGAATATCAAACCCTGTAAGCTTGCCCTATCAAGATATAGGATTAAGTCAGATGCCTGTTGATATTTTTCGGATAATACGTATAAATACCGATTAAAAAAGGTGTCGTTTTGCTTTCATACCGTTTGATATAGGATCACTTCATTTGATTCTTGATAGCTTATACTCATCCTTCAGTAAAAACTCTCTTATGGAGTGCTGATGAATGTAAAGGAACAGTGAATGAACTATTAACATCTTAATTCATACGAATAAATACAGTTTTCAAAAATCCATATTTTTGTTTTAATGTACAAGAAAAAAGTCCTCTAAAATTTCAGGAAATTTACTGTGTACAAGCCAACATCATTCGTGTTTAGTGTGGTGTTACTAGGATGTTTTACCTTCACCATACCTTCAGTAGCTCAAGCTCAGGTATTAGTGGCGCAAGCCAAAAACCCACAATTAAAGCAACTACTAGAAGAAGGACGGAGGTTAGTAGATAGTGGTGATTATGGTGGTGCGATCGCAGTTTATCAGCAAGCAGCTAGTCTAGATCCCAAAAATGCTAAAATCCATTCAGGTATTGGCTACTTATATGCTCAACAGGGAAATTACCAGGCAGCACTAAGTTCTTATCGTCGTGCGATCGCCATCAACCCTAACAATAGTGATTTTTACTACGCTGTGGGTTACATTAAAGCCAATTTGGGAGATACAGCTGGGGCAAAAGAAGGCTACCGTCGGGCCATACAGCTAAACCGTAATAACGTTAACGCCTATTTAGGACTAGCTGTGACGCAATCTCGTATGGGAGATTATAATGCTGCTACTTGGGCATATCAACAAGCAATCGACTTGGATAAAAACAACGCCCAGACTTATGAATTGATGGGTTCGATGTATAAACAGCGACGACAAACCAAACAAGCCAACAGCTTGCTTCAGAAAGCCCGCGACTTGTACAAGCGGCGCAATGACTCACAAGGAGTGGACAGAGTAGAAGCCATGCTGCGGCAGTTAGGAGGATGAGGTTAATCTAACTAGCGTCCCGTTAATTCTACAAAAATATCTTCCAGATTAGAGGGACGCACCATCATTCTGGTTTTATCGGGCTGTTCGTTTAAGTAGACATTTACTGCTTTCAAAAATGGGAAAAACAAATATTCCCAACTACGGGCGCTATCATTTCCCACTTCAGACATACCCAATTGCCTCATCACCAAACCTTTTCTGTGAACAGAACGAAACTGTTGTAAAGTTCTCAAAGAAATCAGCCTGCCATCCATAATACCTATGCGTTCTGGCTTGGTAGAGCAAAAAGCATCGCACAAAAATTCAACCTCATCCATAAAATCCCCAAGTTTCACCAAGCTTGGTTTTGTGCAGTTTAACAAAGAATTGGTATCAAGTCGTCATACACCATAGTCCTACTCGGTCATTTATGAACAACAAAATTCCCGATTTCTTAGAGAAGTCGGGAATATGAGGCTTGAATTTTCACAAATCAAATAGGACTTATATAGCGGTTTTGATAGTAAGCCAAAATTTGCTTAACTCGTTGCCGACTTTCTGAACCAGAATTCGCTGTCCACGAGATGGACAAACCACCAATTTGACTTTGATTGTAATCAAACTGTTGGGATGATTGGGGAATTAAATCCACTTCTACCCCTTCAACTTGACGTAAATGAGCTGCTATCTCTCTATAGACAGCTAAAGGACAACCAGCGAATTCAATTTTTTCCTTAGTCTCCATCTCTATGAAGCTCCAACATTAAGAGGATTTGAGGAGGGGCGTTGTCACTGAAATAGGATTGCCATTAGCAGATGTAGCTGATGGCGTTGAGTTGACAGGCCCTTCCCCTACCATTTTGGCAACTTCGATACCAAATTGTTCAAGAATTACAATCGGGTTGGAGCCTCCATTCATTTCAATCCGTTTAATCAGTACGCCATTAGCTAATCGCTGTCCCGCCTGCACATAGCGACTTGTCGGCTCATCTGGTACTTTGATAATTGCCTGGGGTTCCTTACTAATTAGAACTACACCAGTCACAATAACTGCCCTTGCTAACTCAGGTTGTGCTGCTGGTGGCAATACAGATACTAAAGTCGAGTTGGGAACAACTTGAGGCAAAACTTTAGGTAAGACTGAAGTCAAAGTAGGATTGACTTTTTTTGGTACAGAAGCAATATTATTTTTCTTCTGATTTAAAGCTATGCGAGGTGTTGGAAGTTTTCGTCCTGCTAGCGATGCAGTCGGTAGCTTAGGCAAGACGGGAACAGGTTTTCCAGATATTTTAGGCATTCCCGAAAGCGTCTGCCCAAAAATTTGGGCAAACGGGTCAGTCCGTTCTTTTGATACTAGAATTAACGGTGCCCGCTCTGTAGGATTAGTGGATTGAATCAAGTTAACAGATGCAGGAGTAACTTGTGAAACCTGTTTGGCAGGTATCACTGGATTCTTAAAAGATTGAGCCGTTGGTGGGGACTTTGCTACTATTTTAGGAATCGGCGCAGGATTGACGGCTCGTTGTGTATCTTCAGAAGCACATCCAGCGATCGCTAAGGTTAAAATAGCTGCAATTGTAATTTTTGAATTTCTGCCCATGAGCTGTTCTCAAAAGCCATTGGAAAATTGAAAAATGGAAATATACATGCCTAAAATTTGTATCAAAGGCAAAGTATGTTACCTTTATAACCTAATTTTTTACATTTCAAGGGTTATTTTTAACACTAACAGCCCAGCATAACTGCGGATTTAGTTTATTTGCAGTTAATCGTCTGCTACACCCATAAGCTGTTTCATCAAATCCAGACCTTTCTTGACTCTACGGGAAACCGTTACGACACTTATCCCGAGATGTTCTGCAACTTGTTTTTGGGTCAAATCTTGCAAAAACACGCATTCCAAGACATCACGGGTGCGTTGTTCGAGTTGAACCAATGCTTGTTGCAAGCGAAGTTGGTCTTCTTGTGCTAATTGAAAGCTGCGATAGTGAGGATCTGGAACCAATTCTCCCAAACAAGTAGAACCTTCTTCTCCATCTTGGATTGGCACATCAAGACTTAAGGGAGCGCGATTTATCCACGCTAACTTAATTTCTTGCCATTCGTTTGGAGAAATTTCTAGCGCTGTTGCTAATTCGGTGTCTGTTGGTTGGCGATTATGCTTTTCACGCCAAGAACGTGACACTCCTATTGCTTGCTGTTGCAGTGCTAACCACTTCCGAGGAATTCGCACGGTGACACCTTTATCTCGGAGATAGTGTTGAATTTCACCCCGAATATAAGGAAGAGCATAGGAACTAAAGGCATGTCCCTTGGAAAGTTCAAATTTTTCAATTGCTCTGATTAAACCCAAACATCCAACTTGGAGCAAATCATCGTAGGTTTCATGACATTGATTTGTCCAGTAGTGAGCTTCTTTTCTCACAAGTCCAAAATTGAGTTTTACCAGTTGATTGCGAACATTTTCTGACCGAGATTGCTGATATTCTCGCAACAACTGCCAAATTTCATGTTTTAGTTCATTGGTGACTGTGGTAGGCATAGCACCGTGTTTATTGAGTAAATTAACAATCAATTACTCACTTTTAAATTCAGTTGCGAGCGGGCGATATTATGTTTAATATCGCGCTATATGTAATAGCAATTACTATGGTATTAACTACTTTTTTTAGACGAAATTCCATAGATTTGCTTGACAAACGCGCAAAATTTAAATGGGTGAAATTGGTATTTAGGTTGTTATTTATCTTTGGGATAATCTGTAGCTATTTTTAGAACTACATAGAAATAAAATATAAAATTAATCACTAAATATCAAACCGAGATTTTACTTAACTTTAATTAATTAATGGTGAAGCTAATTTCCAAAAACAAAACAACAGTAATCGGAATTTTGTTAGATAGTAAAAGTTTGATTTACAGTAAAATTACGTGTTCATTCAACCGAAATTCGGTTAATAATTAAAAATAACTAATAATATTTGGAAAATAGTATGTATATTTACGCAAGCAAACATAACAAAGTGCGAGATTGATCTTTGTCGTACTGGGGAGGTCTTGCGGGGCAAAGGATCGCTAATCCAAGCATATTAGGCTTTAAACTTTCCCCTCTTTGTCAGAAACCTATGTACCACCCTGAAAAAAGGCAGGGCTGTTTCATTCTTTCAAAGCCTCTTGAAAAGCTAAGGACAAGGGAAGGAGAAATTCTTCTCTTGTCTCTTTTCGTCTCTGTAAGGCTTTTATAGTAATGAAACAGCCCTGAAAATGGGGGCAAAGAAGTTAACTTTTGTAATGAAACCTGATGTTTACAGAATTGTAGTTCTGAATACCAGGTCAGTTATCTAACTCCAGAGAATTTAGCTACGACTTGGTTCAACCCGTGCAAAAAATAGACCGCGAATCTTGACTTCTTTAGGTTCGCCAGCACCCAAATCTGTATCAGATGGCTGTTCGCTCTCGAAAGTACCAGCAATTTCACCACTAGAGCTATCTACTTTGGCGATTTGCAGAGAAATCTTACCATTAAGATTTTCAGCACGCTTGACGTTAGTGCGGGTAAGTTCTTCATCATCGGCTTGAGCGGGGAGAGCTACGGCATTATCGTAGCCACTGACGACACCACGACCTTTGGGATCTAGAAAGGCAGCACCACGATAGGAAGGAACTTTGAAAGTGCCTTCAAAGTCCGTGGAGGTGTTAATACTGCTCAAACTGGGTTGGGTTTGAGCAACCAAGTTTTTGATGGTGAAGAGGAAAGGTACTCGCTCACCACCAGGAAGTTGAACAGTAATGGCTTGGAAGTCAAGACCATCAGTTTCCACAAAGGTCAAGCTATTATCTGAGTTGATTTTTAGGTCGCCTTGTACCTGATCAATGGTGGAAGTGTATCTGGTCAACAATTTGCCAGCAACAAATTCTGCTTCTTGGCGTTTATTAGCAGGTTCTTCTTTGATGAAGAAGCTAGTTGGTTCTAAGCAAAGTTCTTTGATGGCATAAGACTGGCTAGAATCAATGGGAATGGAGCCACGGCTTGTTTCTGCTAGTTGGGGGCATTTGTTTGCCAAGCCAGTGCCACGAATTTGGTCGTAAGTAAGTACATCTCTACTACTAGTAGCAGGAGCATCACTACAAGCAGTTATTAGTCCCAGGCACAAAGCCAAGAATGCAACAATTAAAGCGCGATACCTCATGGTCAACCTCAATCTCAAAAATTAATATCTAAGTTGTAAAACTGCATCGAAGCTTTGATTTCTGACGAGAAGCCATCCTTGAGCGGACACTGCATTGCTCTGATTACCAGAGTTGAAACAAGTGTCTAGGCATATAGGCTGGAAGTCGCCAGTCAAACTTTTCTCTGCTAAACGTAGTTAAACGTGTCGTTCTCTTGAGTTTGGGGTGTAAACCCCAGAGTAAGCCGCACACTGTATCCTTTTTGGATGTGTGTAACTAGGGGAGAAAAAACCAGCAGTTTTGCTGTTGGTGGCATTTGTTAGATTTGGGCGAGTGGATGAGTAAGCGCTATACAGAGCAGCATAAGTGCTTGTCTCAAAGAGTGCGAAGAGAGTTGTCTGCTTTGCACTTTGCTTTTGCCAATTGCAAAAGCAGCGTCGCCCAAGTCTTTTTGTATCATGTATGTGACGCTACTACATACAGCCCATTGTTTGATGGGTAAATTAGCCAGATCATACGATTTTTTTTAACTCAAAATCAAAGTACTCAAAATTCAAGAAAGTCTCGTCGCGATCGCATCTAGCTGACGTGGAGGCTATGTTAGACTTTAACGCTCCCTTTTAGGAGCGATCGCAATTGCTTTTAATAAAGATACAAATCTAGTTAATTCGACCCTTACTTAGGCAAGTGCAGGGATGAGCAAATGTGGTGAGTCTAGCAAAAAACCATCTAGAAGCCTACAGCAGGTTCATTTTCTTGACTCAATGTCTAGAGTTAAGTACTGGCAAACTAGGGAAAATTAAAAATCTCCGGTAAATTTGAGTTGGCCTCATTTATACGGAAAAGTTGGCATGAACGATAACAAAAATCTGGAATCAGGGGAGTTGTCCTATAAACTGCAAGCGATCGCAACTGTGGTGGATGATGCCGTGCAGGGTTGTAAAGGTGAGACTTCTGATCTTTTGGCTTTGCTGCGGCAATTGGAACAGTTACACAGAGAGATCCGAGATGGGGTTTTTCAAGAGAGTTTGCCTGTTAACCGTCGGCAACTTTACTCACTTTTGAAAGATATTGAGTCTGAGGGAGGCTGGCCTTATATCGAACGGATGAGGCTACAAGCCTTTTTAGTGAATTTGCCACAAGAGACTCCCCAAGAAAATAGCCGTGAAGTTTTAGAGAGCGATCGCTCCTTTGCTGATTAGCTCGAAAATAGTTTTCTAGCTCTGAATTAACAACCCCGATCGCCTCATCAACCGCTAAACCAAGAGCGGTTGCTCATTGAGGCTTTAATCTAATTCTTAATTCGTAATTCGTAATTCGTAATTAAAAATGGTTTGTACGGGGTATGCCATTACAAAGAAAGCGATCGCGCTCCTCAAGATTCCGGTTGTGCTTGAGGTAATCACCCACCCAGTCGCAACCACGAACAAGCAGATCGTCAAGGTTTAAATTCCACAGAATTATCGTGTTGTCATCACTAGCTGATGCTAGTGTTTGACCATCTGGGCTAAAACTGACACTTAAGACTGGGGCCCGATGCCCATTCAGACTTTTAATTAATTTGCCTTCATGACTCCAAAGTTTCACTGTACTATCCCAACTGGCGGCGGCAAGCAATTCACCATTGGGACTGAAAGTTACAGCGTTGACGCTATCGCTATACCCTTTTAATAAGGTTTTTAACAACGTACCATCCCGTCGCCACAGTTTTACTGTGTTATCCCAACTGGCAGAAGCCAGCAACTCATCAGTGGGACTAAAGCTGACACCTAAAACCCAACTGTCATGGGGCGAAAAAGTTTTGAGCAATTTGCCTTCACGGTTCCATAGTTTTACAGTTTGGTCATCACTGGCAGAGGCTAAAATCTGACTATCAGGGCTGAAATTTACGCTATTTACCCAACCCTGATGCCCCACTAAGGTTTTGAGCAATTTGCCTTCACGGTTCCACAGTTTCACGGTTTTATCTTTGCTAGCTGATGCCAAAAACTGACCATCGGGGCTGAAATTCACGCTCATCACACTATCGCTATGTCCGTGAAGAGTCATGATTAAAGTACCGTCAAGCCGCCAAAGTTTCACAGTTTTGTCATAACTTCCTGAAGCCAGCATTTTACCTTTAGGGTCAAAACTGACACTAGGAACTTTACTTGTGTGCCCCACTAAAGTTTTGTAAAGTCGAGTTTTGAACTCGCCATTACTAGTGTATTTTTTCCATAGTTTTACAGTGCGATCGCTACTACCAGAAGCCAACATCTGACCGTTGGGACTCCAAGTAACGCTCAAAACTCGATCTTGATGTCCTTGAAGAATAGACGGTGTTGGGGCATTTAAACTCCATAGTTTCACGCTTTTGTCGAAACTTCCCGAAGCCAGCAATTTGTTATTCGGACTGAAAGCGATAGTAACAACAGCATCACTGTGTCCTTTGAAGGTTTTGAGTAAAGTACCAGTTATACTCCAGAGGTTTATAGTATTGTCTTCACCTGCGGAAGCTAACTTTTTACTATCGGAACTAAAGCTCAAACTCCATACTGTACTGCTATGCTGCCGTAAATTTTTGTAAAGACGAAAGTCAAAACTGTCTTTAGTGTTGTTATTTTCACGCCGCCAAAGTTTCACCGTCTTGTCTCGACCTGCTGACGCTAAAAATTTACCGTCGGGGCTGAAAACAGCTACAACTACACCTTGCTGATGTCCCTGCAAAGTTGTAACCAGGCTACCATCTCGTCGCCAGATTTTCACTGTCTTGTCATCGCTGGACGAAGCGATGAATTGACCATCGGGACTGAAGTTTACCCAGTTAACCCATCCTCGATGTCCTCTCAGGATTTTTACTAATGTACCGTCTTTGCGCCAGAGTTTTATGCTTGTATCTTTACTGGCAGTAGCTAACAACTCGCCATCAGGACTGAAATTAACGCTATAAACCCAATCTTTATGTCCTTTCAGGGTTTTATATGGCTTAGGATCAAATTCACCTGTAACCGGGTTTTTATGCCAGATTTGTACTGTTTTGTCGAGGCTGGCGGACGCTAGGGTTTGACCATCTGGGCTGAAGCTTACACAGGTAACAGCATCAGTGTGACCTTTGAGGGTTTGGAGTAAAGTACCATCAGGATGCCAAATTTTCACAGTCTGATCTCGGCTACCTGATGCTAGGGTTTGGCCATCTGGGCTGAAAGTTACTCCCCAGACAATATCAGTGTGCCCTTCCAGGCGGTTGACTTCTGTCACCCCATAAACCGCCTGTTGCAGGGCTGTTACCACCCGCATTCGGGTATCTGGTTGCACTCCATCTGCCTGTTTCAGTTCTCTCCAAGCCCGCAAACTTTCTAATAAAGCATCAAACTCTTTATTAGAGGCAAATAGAGCTTCGCTAGCAGCCGTGATTCCACTAATCCTCAAGTTGGTTTCACTGCGTTCAGCGCGTAGAGTTTGGTGAATTGCTGCTGTTTTTTGCAAGTCGGCTTGCCACCATAATGCTGCTATTGTTCCCCCCATGATTGCCAGCATTGCGCCTACAAACCGTGCTTCTCGCAGTCGCCGTTGCAACACTAAATTGAGTTGCTTTTGACTCATTTGTTGGGCTACTTCTGCTCTAATTTTTTCGAGTTTGATTTTTTCAAACTCGGCGAGCATCCCATAGTTGTTTTTTTGGCGAATTGGTTCAACTAAATAATCGTGAACTAGCTGGTAGCGATCGCCTAATTCTTCTCTAAATCGCAACACCAAACCTGAACCCACCAATATTTCTAAAATCAGTTCCCCAACTGTGTCAAAGCTTGATATTGTATCTATATCATGGTTATTAACTAACGCAACCGCTAAATCAGCTTTACTTTTTAACGGTCGCGTCCCTTTTTCATCAGTTAACTCAAATAATAATCTCCAACTTAACTCTTCATTCTCAGGGCCGCAGTCTTTGATTACTTCCCCTAGCCAGCGTTCAACCAATTTTGCCGAGCCGCCACAAAGCTTGTATTGTCCAAGGTTAGTAATATTTTCTATTTGTAGTTGAGCGCCAACTATTTGTAATTCAATTGGATGTACTTCATCTAATTCTCCTGTCAAATCTTGGACTAATCGGTTAATTAATTCATCACTCAGTTCATAATGAGAACGTTGAGTAAGACTGTGAATTATGGCTTTAGCATCCTGACTAGAGAATTTTCCTAGATAATAACGAATGTCCTTATCGAGAATATTTTTATTAATTACACCTAAATCATATAGTCCAATACTATTTTTTTGACTCAAACGTTCAAATTCTAATAAATGATGTAAGTAATCTTCTCTTAAGGAAAGAATAATTTTTACAAATGAAATATTTAAACACTCACTAAAGAATTGATAAAATTCTATTCTTTGCGTGGGAGGATTACTAATAAAAAACAATTCTTCAAACTGGTCTAATATGATAATTATTGTATAATTGCGCTCGGTTGCTAAACGAATTTTTTCTAGCAGTATAGTGGATGTAGAGTCAGGATTAACTGATATTCCTGTGTATGCCAGCGCTTGGTTTAGATTGCTTATTAAGACTGTGAGCCAATCAGTATAAACAGACAAAACAATAGGTATAGGAATGCGTTCCCCGATAACTTTTCCTATCAGGGCTGGCACTAAACCAGCTTTGAGAATTGAACTTTTCCCTACGCCTGATGGCCCATAAATTACTGTAAGTTTATAGTCAGCACGACTAATTCTTTCAATCAAACGATTGACATCTTGTTGTCGTCCTGAAGCTGATATTTCTTGGGCAACTCCTTCAGGAATAAACGGTATTTTTTGAGGTTCCAATGCTGGGTTAATTCTAGATCGTTGCGGCTGTAATTGACTTGCCCCAATGAAGGCGCGAAACCCATACTGATGTTCTATCTGAATTTTTTCTTGCTTGAGTTTAAAGGCTTCTGTATAGTTATGACGCTCAAAAAAGTAAAGCGATCGCAGTTCCTCTAAAATCTCTAAATACAGTGATGGCTGATGTTGTAGCTCACAAACTACCCTCGCCCATTCCAGGCTATTGATAGCTTCTTCTGATTCACCTAGATGTCGCTGTGTACGCGCAAGCAACAGAAGATACCAACTTTCTTGTCGTCGTGTTCGCAAAGCATCTCGCAGAGAAACTTCTGTTGCTTCTTCGCAAATAGAAAGTGCTGCATTTGCTAATTCATGAGCTAGTACCCAATTCGACTCAGAAGCTGCCACATTTGCCAAAAAACCATAATTTTGAGCAATTTGTGCAGGAGTTCCATAGGTTTTATGTAGAAGTAATGACTTTTGAGCTAATTTTTTTAAGTCGTCCCAAGCTTGTAAACGTTGTAGCATTTCACAAGCGGGCAAAATAAATTTAGCAACTAAGTCTTCTCTTTGTACACCCTCCAATACATCTAGACATTGTTTAAACCACAAGAGAGCATGTTCACAATACCTACTATTACTATTGTGGTGTAAATCTGCCATGCGGTGATAACACAGCCCCAGATGGAATAGTACTATTGCTTGCTTGAGTAAAGGCGAGGGAGGAATAGTGTGAGGATATGAGAGAGGTAAAGAAGAATTAATCTCTAACTCAGCTACTCTCTTAGTTTCCTGCTGCCATAATGCTAGGCTTCTTTGATAATTGCCTAAAGCACCATTAATTTGATCGTTGGCATATTTATCTCGTCCTAACACAAATTCTAAACTAGCTTCTAATCCTGGTGTTAATTGAACACCATATAGGCGCAGCAAATCATTACGAGCTGATTCTATTTCGTGGCGGTGTTGAGACTTAGGATCTAAATCTAGGGAGGCATTAGATAAAAATGTTTCAGCACCAGCTTCTAAAACTTTGTCAAATAGAGATTCTGCTTCTTGGTGGATCAAAGCAATTAAATCTGCTTTTGCCATTTCAAATTTAATCGTAGTTGCAGCCCAACTTTTAAAATCAGGTGCTAATCTAGACAACAATGATGCCACTTCATCTTGTAGCCACAACACTACTGGAAATGGAAAAGTTGCGGCATATATATCTCGCGCTTGGTTAATACCTGTAAGTAAGTTTTCTAGATCGATTGCTGACTCAATACCAAAAACCATAACAGCAGCTGGCAAAGAGTCTGTGAGAACAGCAGGATTATCTAAAGATAATTCTGAGACTATTGTGCTGTGTAAGGAAGTAGCTGATGGATTGAGAACGATTTCTCTGATATTGATGTCTTTGGTAGTGGAGCGAATGTTTTCTAACATTTGCTCACGTAATTGCCCATAGTTACACCGAACTAAAATTAGGGCAAATTGACCTTCAGAAAGTGCGATCGCTCTAATCAGTCTTTGCAAGGTATGCTGATTTTCTTTTGTGTAGACTTGTAGCTGCTTGTCAGTAGTCATTTGTTATTGGGCATTGGGCATTGGGCATTGGGCATGGGGCATGGGGAATGGGGCATTAGTTATTAGTCCAATGACAAAGGACAAAGGACTTACCCAGCACTATTACTTTTTTTGTTGCCAAGCTAAAACTTTTTCTGTTTCTGCTAGGGCTGGACTAATGCCAAACCAGCGCCCAAGAGGATCGCGATATTCAAACAAATACATGCTTCGTAATAAGCTTTGATAGTCAGACTCACCTTTAACTCTCTGTTGTTGCACTACTTCAAACAATAGTTCCCACTGGGATTCATCAATAGCTAATAGCAGATCGTCGCGGTAGTCTTTAATCACAGCTTCTAAGCATTCTCTAGAAAAAGGTGGATCTTGTCGTTGCAGGCAGCTATAAAGTAAACCCAATAAGTTACGAATGTGGCCACCGCTAACGCGACATATCCGATCCAAGGTTTGGGAATGATCGAATAATTCTGTAATTAATAAAAGCCTTTCATTCAAAGGAATTTCTGGAAAAGCTCTTGCTAAGACTAACTGGCGTACTAGTGACATTCCTGGTTCGTAGTCACTGCCATCTCTTTGCCGCACTAACACCATCGGCAGTACTTTTGGTGCAATCCCTCCCCCCAGACGATTTTTTAGTGTCTCATACTCATTGGAGAAAATTAACGTTAGGGGAATGGTGTAAACTAGGTGGCATTTGAGTCGGCGTAATTGTTCGCCTCGGTCAATAAAGAGATATTCTGGTTGCGATCGCCCTGATGCTAAGGGACGCATATCTACTCGATCCAAATTATCTACGATCACTACCAGTCCTTTTTGACCCCGCAGCTTTAGCTGTTCAACAGCCTTTTCTAAAATTTCTTCGTTAATCGCTTGCAAAATACTATTGGTACGTGGTTCCAAATATTGCCTCAGTTGATTCCGCATCTGGGTGCTATCTTTGGTTTTGGCGGTAATTTTGGCAATACCCAAGGATAATTCTGCTTGTCCAGAAAGCTCTATGGGGGTTTGTAAAAAATCGCCTACTTCTTTAAACAAATTGGTAAAGTAACCACCTTTGAGTTTGATGTTAATGCCTTCTAAACTGGCACTGACTTGACGGGCTACACTCAGCAAAATATCGCTGATATCAATATCTGCCATGTCTAAGTCTTGACTGGACTCAAAATAAACCACATGAAATCCTGCCAATTCTAGTTCTGTTTTAAGGCGCTGCAATTCCGTTGATTTACCGCAGCCAATGTGACCCGTAAATAACTGACAGGTTGGCTCATCAGGAGAAATCCGAACTATAGTCCGTTGCAATTCTTCGACAATCTTGCAACCACGGACATCAGCAAAATCTATGTAATACTGGCGATCTAGGACGTTGCTTATATTAAGCGTGTAGCTTGGGTTACATGCTTTATAAAAACGTGACAAATTTAATGTCGTTTTCATGTATGTATAGGTGTATGTAGACACGTGTGTAGATGCAGTTAACTCGTATTTTTTATACAAACAATCTCTAACTTGGATGTAGGCACACAATTAATTCGCAAGTTGGTAGTGTCTTGCAAAAGACAGCACTTATTACAGGATCACTGTCAGTATCTGTCAGTAGTATGATGGAGATTTAATTGATCCTAATAACCTTAAACATATCTGTCCTTTTTACACCTGCTATTGAGGTTTTGACAATCTCATAGCTTTTCTTTAGCCTGACACAAACCTTGATAGCGGAGTTAATCAGTAAAAAAAGCTACTCGATTATATTATTCCCTCTTTCTATAGTTGATGAGACATGACTAGTATGAATTATAGCAATCTATACAGAGATCCAGGAATACTTCTTTATCACTTCACATTCTATTTGTCAAGAAAACAAAATCAGGAATATTTAAATTAAGATTTTGTAATCTTTAGAGAAAAAGTATTTGATGATCCCTTGTCAAAAAGACAACAGTGAGTTAAGAATGGACACCGGAAACTTTAATAGGAAGGATGACTAGAGACTATGTTCGTTTTGTAATTACTGTAAAGTGTTACTAAAAATAAAAAAAGTCTTGAGGAGAGCGGCTAACAGATGCCGACAGTGTTTACTGAGATTAATAATGATACAAGCGCGTCAAGGAATTTGGATTGTAAGTAGAAAGGGGTTTGAATGGCTGGCATAATATCAGTTTCCCGCACGGATCTAGCGCAGCGTCGTAAAAAATTACGTCGGCGACGGCAGATGAGAATTATTCAAGCTATTTGGCGAACCTTTGCCATTACCGGTTTGGCAGGTGGATTGCTGTGGGTAGCAGTTCAACCAGTATGGGTGTTAAAAACTCCCAAACAAGTAGTGATGAAATCAGGCAATCAATTACTGTCAGATGAGACAACTCAATCTTTATTAGTGCTATCTTACCCTCAATCTTTGTGGCGGATTGAACCAGCCGCGATCGCTAACTCTTTGAAAAAACAACCAACTATTGCCCAAGCGATCGTGAGACGCCGCCTGTTTCCTCCCGGATTAAACATCGAAATCCAAGAACGAGTCCCTGTTGCAATGACTCAAACAGCAAGTGGGCCAAATCAGGGCACTGGCAACAAAAAAGTCACAATCGGCTTACTAGATGCAAGTGGGGCCTGGATGCCTTTAGAAAAATACACATCACTGAATCCCACTAAGAAATTACCCAATCTCAGAGTCATTGGATCGCCCAAACAATACTGTCTCAACTGGACTCAAATTCATCAAGCTGTCAGCCAAAGCACCGTGAAAATAGTGGAAATTGATTGCCAAAATCCAGCGAATTTAATTTTGAAAACAGAACTAGGAAACGTGCATCTTGGCGTTCCAGGTTCCCAGTTGTCTGAACAAATTAAGATACTCGCCCAAATGCGCCATTTATCAGCGAAACTCAATTCTGGTCAAATAGAGTATATTGATCTGAAAAATCCCGATTTTCCCTTAGTACAAATGAACCAAAAAGACCAAAAATTAGCTCCCAAAAACCCTAAAAATATCTAGCGTGTTCAATGTATTGATAGCTCTTAGTAAATTAAGAAGCTTTATGCTGATAAATATATTTATTATTTTCAGTTTTCCATCAACTCGCACGAAAATCGGCATTAACTTCTAATTAAAATGAGAAGATCAATCATAAAATCTCTCTTGTGAGTAAAACACTCTCAAATTGTTACCTTAACATCTAATAATAGGGTGCAAGATGTCGGACAATCTAACTTTGGTCTGTTGAGGATACTTCCAAAGATAGTTTACTGAAGTTAAAATATGTAACTTAAAGTACTGTAAAAAGTCGTGTTTACGCAACTTTTGGGCAATCAGTTTGGACTACTCTGTACCAGAATTCCTAATTGGGTTACGAAACCTCTAGGAAAATCTTGATTTGTTGACCACACTAGTGAGGGTTCTCGTAAGATAGACTATTGCTCAAACAAAGTGTCCATTAAGACCCCCCAAACAACAAATTAATCAGGTATAGTCTGACAAGTAAATTCTTGCTTACTTAAACCTTAAGAATAAGTAAGTGTCAGGTAAATTTTGTGTCTAAAGCTGCAATTATCCCCAATGGTGAAACCTATTAACAATATTATTGAGGCAGATAAGATGCGCTGTAGTGTGTTTTTAGAAGTTATGTCCTCCGATGAAAAGAATGAAGAGATTAATGTCTGGTTGAAGGTATACAGGTCACTTTTAGATAAATATCGGTATACTTCTTTAGAATTGGCTGTGCGATCGGCTGCATTAAAAGCTTATCTCATAGCAAATTTTCATACCGCCAATTCTGTTAGGCTTGGCAGTAGTGAAAACAATAAGGAACAGTGCCATAGTATTGTGGCAGTGTCAAACTATAGTTGACTCTTAAGTGAATAACACCTGGAAAAGTCGTTTATCTACCCTTTCACAAATCCAATGACACTTGATAATAACCAAGGACTCACCTATAAAAATTCCCAATCTCCGGGACAGCCTGGGTTTTCTCTGGCAGTTAACTCGACCAATCCCTTTAATAACTCTGGGATGAACTTTGGACAAAATCACGATAATAAGAAGATTTTTACGGAAAATAGCCGAATTGGGGAAATTGTTCCGGGTCGGGTTGCCAACATCAAAGTGATTGGTGTCGGTGGCGGCGGTGGCAATGCCGTTAACCGCATGATCGAATCTGATGTCTCTGGTGTAGAGTTTTGGTCAATTAATACTGATGCCCAAGCTTTAACTCTGGCAGGCGCTCCCAGTAGATTGCAAATTGGACAAAAGCTAACGCGGGGTTTAGGAGCAGGTGGTAATCCTGCCATTGGTCAAAAGGCAGCTGAGGAATCACGAGACGAAATTGCTACCGCTTTAGAGGGTGCAGACTTAGTATTTATCACTGCTGGTATGGGCGGTGGTACTGGAACAGGTGCAGCCCCAATCGTGGCAGAAGTAGCCAAAGAAATGGGCGCTCTTACTGTTGGGGTCGTCACACGTCCATTTGTGTTTGAAGGTCGCCGCCGTACCAGCCAGGCGGAACAAGGTATTGAAGGATTAAAAAGTAGAGTAGATACACTGATCATTATTCCCAACAACAAGCTGCTGGAAGTGATCCCCGAACAAACGCCTGTGCAAGAAGCTTTTCGCTATGCAGATGATGTGTTGCGTCAAGGGGTGCAAGGTATTTCTGATATCATTACGATCCCCGGTTTGGTAAATGTTGACTTTGCTGATGTCCGGGCTGTGATGGCAGATGCAGGATCGGCATTGATGGGAATTGGCGTTAGTTCTGGAAAATCTAGAGCCAGAGAAGCTGCGATCGCAGCTATTTCTTCACCTTTACTAGAATGTTCTATTGAAGGTGCTAGAGGCGTTGTCTTTAATATTACAGGTGGTACTGATCTTACTTTACATGAAGTGAATGCAGCCGCAGAAGCAATCTATGAAGTAGTTGATCCCAACGCCAATATTATTTTTGGGGCTGTAATTGATGACAGACTCCAAGGTGAGGTCAGAATTACTGTAATTGCCACCGGGTTTACAGGTGAAGTGCAAGCTGCGGTACAACAAAGCGTAGCTAGCGTTCGAGTAGCACCTAATACCTCAAAGCGACCAACAACACAACAACCCGCAGTTAATCCCCCAACCTCGACTCCAAGTTCAACTCCAAGTTCAACTCCAACTCCAACTCCAATTCCAGAACCAAAAGAAAAACCTGGATTGGATATACCTGACTTCTTGAGAAACCGAAGTAAACCACGGAATTAAAAGATTTTGGACTTTCCTGCGGAACGCTACGCGAACGGCTACGCTCAGTCGAACGATTTGAGATTTTAGATTAAATTAGCAGTCTCAGGTTAGGTTGAGTGCTGTATAAAATCTGTTAGTTTCAGGGTTTTACCAAAAGCAGGGATAAGCAATCCGTTGCCATCCCTAATTTTGCTAATTGGTAATAGAAACTTGTTAACGCTACTTATAGAATTAACTTGGGCAGGGTTCTGCTAGCTCCCATGTCTAGCTGTGCTTTTGGAACAAAAAACTGAAAGACCTGCCATAAATGCTTAAGCGTAGCTCATCCTGGACATAGCTACATCTACCACCGCAATCCATTAAACTTATATTCGGTATAAAAAAGCTGCGTGGGTGAGTTACCCACGCAAGCGTCCGAAGGAATTCTGTTAGACACCAAGTAAAATAATTACATTTATGTTTTGGTTTTTAGTGACTGTTCAATCCATTGAATAACCTGATAACCAAGGCGAGTACCATCTAGACGATCAATTTCACGAATTCCTGTAGGACTGGTGACGTTAACTTCAGTTAAGTAGCCACCAATAACATCTATACCCACAAAAATTAAACCGTCTTGGCGTAAGCGTTCGGCTACTTGGGTACAAATTTCATTTTCTCTTGGAGTAATTTCGGTTTGAGCGACTGTACCACCAGTTGCCATATTATTGCGAAAATCAGTTCCGCTAGAGAGACGATTGAGCGCACCAATCGGTTCGCCATTGAGCAGGATAATTCGTTTATCTCCTTCTTTTGCCTCCGGTAGATAGGTTTGTACCATTACTGGCACTCGACCTTGGAGGGTACTGAGTTCGACAATGGAGTTAAAATTGCGATCGCTTGATTGCAAAAATAAAATTCCTTCCCCAGCTTTGTTTCCCAGTGGTTTGAGAACTGCTGCCCCCTTTGCTTCGACAAATTGTCGAATAAACTGCTTATCAGCACTGACAATCGTTTCTGGAATCGCTTTGGTAAACTGGAGGGCGTACATTTTTTCATTTGCCCCTCGAATGCCGCTAGGACTGTTAATCAGCAGAGTTTTATTTTGGTCAACATAATCCAGAATGTAGGTGGCATAGAGGTAGGAATCATTGACAGGTGGATCTGTACGTATAAATACGGTATCCATTGTCTCTAAAGAAGTTAAAGAGGAATCGCTCAACTTATACCAAGGATTCGCCGCTACCCAACGTCCCTCCACCAACTGCACTGGTACAAGTTCGACTCGCTGTAGGACAGCCAAAGCTTTGCCCTCCACCACACTCAGCAGATTTGCTTGAGTTACCCAAACTTCGTGTCCCAGGATTTGCGCTGCTTCGATCAGGGCAACACTGGTATCATGACACGGGTCAAGCAGATGGATGGGATCAATGATAAAAGCCAGTTTCACCCTTTATACCTCAATCACCAAGAAATTAAATGGTTATTCAATTATTATCTCTTGATGATCTTACTAATTGATGTACATCTGTACTGCTGAGTAGAAACTGGAGGGTAAAGTCTTGTGGACAGATACTTTTGCGAGAAAAATTTCGTAAACAGAGTTGTAGCGACTGCCGTGTAATTTGCAGTGGCTTGTCGCCAGTGCAATATCTTTTAAACTTACACGGAAGTTAGTAGCTCATCCAGCTTGCCTTGACTGTCTAAAGCGTGGATATCATCACAACCACCAATATGGTTATCATTGATGAAAATTTGCGGTACAGAGCTCCGTCCATTTGCTCTTTGAGACATTTTATTTCTGGCTGCCTCATCTCCGTCGATGCTGTATTCGGTAAATTCAACCCCCTTGTTTTTCAGCAAACTTTTGGCACGGATACAAAACGGGCAAGTCCTCCAGGTGTAAATTTCTACTTTTGCAGCCATAATGTCCTCAATTTGATTTAATACTTCTTAATTTTAGAACTTTGCCACTGGCTGTAGCGGCTCTATCCTGGTTGGTCTTCATCCTCAGAAGCCACCAACTAGTAAAGCACGGCGTAAATAAACAGCCCCTGACGCTCGTTCGCTCTTAGCGTCTCCCCTTGGGAGAAGACTCGCTCATAGCGTTGCCATGCCGTACCACTTCGTGGAAGCAAGCTAGCAAGAGCGTCTCTAAGAGTTAGCTCTACGCTGCGCTAACGGGTTCGGCAGTTCCTCATGGGGGGAACCCCCTTTCTGCGGACTGCCTCACCATTCCAAATCAACGAAACGCCTACGCTATATTAATTTTTAATTTTTAATTCCGCCTTGCGGTACTAGGTTTATACCAAAAAAAATTAGCCAAGAGATAAAGTCTGGACTCTTGACTAACGATATTATCTCTATACCAATTTTTTTTAAACAGGATGGCTTTTATTTGATTGTGAGAATTGCTTATAAGGCGTAACTCAGTTTTCAGTTAGTACTCAAGTTCTGATTTAAGCTAAGACTAAAGGCTTTTTCTTAGCAACCCTCAGCACACCGACAGCAAACAAACCAAGAGCAACTGTTGCACTAGACTCAGGTACTCTTCTAGGTGGAGGTGGCGGAGCAATATAATAAGTACTAGGCTCATTTAAAGCAGTACCATACTGAAAACGAAGATTCTGAATCTTTGTTAAATCAAAGCCAGTAGGTAGCCCTGAAAAAACGAATGTCGCAGAGTTTTTGATAAAAGTCCCCCCACTTACTGCTGGATTTGCACTATCGTAACCAGTAATAATACCGTAATTGAATTGCTGTCCACCCGAAAGACCGAAACCTGGGGATATACCAAAACCTGCTGTACCAATACCGTAGTGCTGAGTTACTGGGTTAGCTACGCCAGCAGCACCACCAAGTCCAGTGCTAGCGGTAGTCTTAGCAAAACCCCATTCAACTTTATTTCCTCCAACCTTAGTAAGATCGACATTAGTTGCGGTAGTTACATTATTCGTAATTACGGTTGGAGCTTTGGCTGAAGACAACGTTAAGTTTGTTAAGGGAGATCCAGCATAATCCCAGAAGAGTCCTGTTAGAACATCAGAAGGGGCTGATGCACCTGGGCCCGTATTAGTAAGGGTCAGTGTCAACTTACCTGCGATTGAATTATCAAAGACAGCTTTCGCCGCAAGGGCTGTGCTGCTTCCACCTGATATTGGGTTAGTACCTGTGGCTGAAAAACTCAGAGATGCTGCATCTGCTCTAGACATCTGCGAAACTGTCACCACAGCTAATGCTGATATACAGTAGGCTGCATAACCTACTATTTTCTTGGAATATCTTTGAGACATTTGTTTTAAACTCCTTTGCTTTCTATTTAAGACATTTAAAATGTCTCAAAATAACTTTTTTCTGAAAAACGCTCATGTATAAATTGGCATAAGGAACTATTGCTTGTCTAGCTTATGAATTAAGATTAACTAAAACTTTAAATTGAGAATAGGCAACATATTTTTAACAAATTAATTAAGTATTTTAAGTATTTACACTTATGCTTCTGTTTGAGATAAACTATACATAATGAGCTTGATTGATTAAGCTTCTATTTTTCAGTATTTTTTCTTAATCAATCAATTTATATGGAAGATTGGTAATTTGCTTCACGAGAAAAGCTGATGATTTTCCATACAATTTGATGAAGATTAAATGAAGAAGGGAAGACGATTTCGCCTTCCCCAAAGTTAAAAATTTAGGACACTAAAATATATAAAATGCTGACACTGAATTCGCTATTCGAGTTTTAACCACAGTCAACGGCATATTCAATCAGCTGGGCAAGGCGGTGACGTAGGGTTTCTAATCCCAAGCGCTGACTCGCTGAAATAAATACCGCTAGGGGGAATTCTTCTCTAGCTAAAGCTAGTGTCTCACTATTTGCTTGATCGATCTTGTTAAAAATCACTAGCGCCGGGCCAGGAGTTATTGGCATTTGCGCCAAGATTTCTCTGACTGAGCGAATATGACGTAACCAAGCTGGGTGAGACAAATCCACCAAGTGTAGTAGGGCATCGGCTTCTGTGACTTCCTCCAAGGTGGCGCGGAAGGCATCCATTAATGATGCAGGCAGTTCGTGTATGAACCCTACCGTATCTGTAATCAGAATTTCCTGATGTTCATTGGTTTCGCCATAAGGAATCACCAGGCGGCGGGTGGTAGGATCGAGGGTGGCAAATAATTGGTCGGCTGTATAAACTTCTGCATTAGTGAGAGCATTCAACAGGGTAGACTTGCCAGCGTTAGTATATCCAACCAAAGCTACTGAGGGAACTTCCCGATGTTGCCGTCGTTGCCGTAACCGCGAACGATGGGCTTGCAACTGCGTTACTTCTTTTTGCAGTCGGGAAATCCGCTGCCCAATGGCACGGCGTTCAGTTTCTAATTTTGTTTCACCAGGGCCACGAGTCCCTATACCACCACCCAATCGGGACATGGTGCGGCCTCTACCAGCCAGTCGGGGTTGCATGTATTCTAGCTGTGCTAGTTCTACTTGCAATTTACCAGCACGGGATTGAGCGCGTTGAGCAAAGATATCCAAAATTACTTCGGTGCGGTCAACTACCCGGATACCAATTTGCATTTCTAAGTTGCGGACTTGGGAGGGTGAGAGGTCGCGGTCGAAGACGACGAGATTGACTCCTAATGTTTGGGCAGTTAGGGCAATTTCTTGTACTTTACCTTCGCCAACTACTGTTTGGGGATGAATGCGCGATCGCTTTTGTTGTATTGTCTGTAATACATCTCCCCCAGCAGTATCAACTAAACGTGCCAATTCAACTAGGGTATCTTGGAATTGTAGGGGAGTTGTCTCACTGGTCATCAGCCCCACAATTAGCACGCGATCGTGGTCAGCGTCTACTTCCTGGGCGATAAATTCGCGCTGGAATTCTGCTTCCAGATTTTCTACCAAGTCTACTAAATCCTGGTCTGCCAAATCATCCAAGCCCATAGGTGGCGATATATTCCAACTTGGGGTTGGAATTTGGTTATCCTCTACTTTAAAAGCAGCAGGACTGGTAATCAGGGTGCGAGACTCTTGGGGTATTAGGTGAGCTAGATAAGCTTCTTTAACATATCCAGTCGCACCGCCTCCCCGCCGTGTAAATCCTGTTCCGGTAATGTTTAGGACAACTAGGGCATCTAAACGTTGCAGGGCCATAGCCGTGAGTGCCGCTTCATTTGGCGGTTCTGGCTTCAGATGGGTGGCAATACAACGAATACCACTGAGTCGTTCTGCACCGTAACGGGGCAATTCCATCGGTGGTATTTGTGTTTGACGCGGTGTGCCTACCCCGACGCGAATCACTTGTCCGCGTCGGTTGATATAGGCGCACACAGGCTGATTGACTTCTGTGCTAATTGCTGCCAGACGCTGGGAAAACTCAGGCGTGGTGATGCGATCGCCTGGTATACGCTGGTGATACAGCCGCTGTAGTTGTTTCAGCTGGCTGGACTTTAAACCTTGGAGATTTCCGAAGATAGTTTCTATAGGCGTTTATGACCAGTAAATGGCCCCCCAAATCCTTCTTATGTCTATTTTACAACAGGGTTTAGGCTGCCATCTATATCTTTTGAGGGATGCATTGGGAATTTGTCACCCATAGTCTTGATTTGAAGCTGTTTTAGTGGTATGGGTCTAACAATGCTAAACCAATAACATAGCATTCCGCGATCGCTTCACTGCTGTTTGTAATTCTTCCGATAGCCAGCTATCAAATTGCGGATAAACTGGCGATCGCGTCACTAATTCCCACCCCGCAGGTTGTAAAATATTTCTCAAAGCCTGTTCCTGAATATGGGGATAATCAGGATTCACTTCATCTTTTGGCCCAATTCCGCCCAAATCTCGCGCACCTGCTTCGATACAAGCGAGTAACCAGCAGTCATCCTTAACTAAATTTGGCGGAATTTGAATAGTAATATCTGCCGATAAAATCTCACGGGCTTTAGCAATTACTTCTGGTAATTGATGGGGATTAAAAGGAGGTGCATCAAAAGTTTGCTGATTTCCTGGACTATGAGGTTGCAAGATAACTTCTTGAATATGATGGTAACTTTGGTGCAAGTCAGATATAGCTTCTAAGGTTTCCCACCAATCATTAACAGTTTCTCCAATTCCCAAAAGTAACCCAGTTGTAAAGGGAATTTGTAACTCTCCCGCCCATTGCAATTGTTGTAAACGAACTTCTGGTAATTTACTCGGTGCGTGTCGATGTACACTATTTAACAATGTTGGCGTTAACTGTTCCAACATCAGCCCCATCGAAACATTAACAGACTTGAGTTTTTGCATTTCCTCAAAACTCAATGGCCCCACATTCGTGTGTGGTAAAAACCCCATTGCAAGCGCTAACTCGCACAAATCATAAATTCGCTCGAACCACGCCTCACGCCTTGACGAATGGGGATGTACTTCACCACTGAGTATGAGGATTTCGCAGATTTTTTCGCTTTGAATTAGTTTTAAAATACTTTTCGCATTTGAAATACTCATCCAGGGACTTTTACCTGGTTCACTACGAAAGTTGCAGTAACTACACCGATTAAAGCATTCGTAAGTGGGAACGATTGTATAAGCAGGGCTATAGGTGACAAGACGAGAATTATTAATTGGCATAATCAGGATAATCTCAAAGAATGCCTTGTTCAAGCTATATATAGCAATTCTATCTGAGTTGTAATAATTATTTTTTAACGAACCACAGAGGCACAGAGAGAAGAATCAACAGAAATTTTAAAAAATGATTTGGTAATGCTAGAGATTACCGTGTTATTCTTGTTGCCAAGATATTTAGATAAACGAGAACTATTTTGTTTTATAAATTTCTGGTAACTGCCACCAAGTGACATGTGGATACTCGTGATGTTCCTCGTGGTAGCCAAAATGATAGCACGTGATAAATGACCACCAAATTGGACGGTTAATTGTTTGGGAACGATGAGGCTGAATATAACCTCCTATGGGTTCACTATGAGGTAGAAAAGTACCAAAATAAAATAATTGAAATGAACTTAAAAGCGAAGGAATCACCCAAAAGTACGTTAAATTAGCAGTGGGTATATGGAGGACGTGATTATTAAAGTGATAGATAATAGTCAAGGCGATGATTTGTCCCCAACTCCAGTAACCCTTCATAAAATGAAAATACCACGCGAAGAAATTTTTGTGTTTCCCGTTATGGAAATCTGGGTCTATTTGGCTTGCTGGATTGTGGTGGTGTATCCAATGTTTTCTTAATAATTTTTTATATGGTAAAAGACCATATAAAGATAAGGTTAATGTCCCAATCAAATGATTAATTTTGGTGTTCTGGGGAAACACTACCCCATGCATAGCATCATGAGATGTAATAAATAATCCTGTATATAAAAATGTTTGCCAAAGTATGCTAGGAAATAGTATCCAAAATGTTAAGTTAGAGATGTCAAGGGAAAGTAATAAACTCAGGCTAATGACCCATGTTGCAACAATGATGATAGCAATGAAAATTCCCTTAAACTGAGATTTATTTTTCACTGCTGTAGTCAGTTTTGTTTGATGATTGGGTGGTTGTTCTAATTGAATCACGCTTTTACTCCGCCTAGTATTCAGATGAAAATTCCTAGAATATAGTCACGACAAAAAGCACTAACCACCATCCAGAAAACTCTATTAGTGGTCAGTGTTTTGAATTGGACAATGCCAATACTCTAATAATATGTACAAACATTAAGATACTTTAACTATTATTACACATACAACCGCTATACCCAAAACTGTTTTCAGTTGAGACATCAAAGTATAAATAAGAACTCTAATAAATTCAATACTTACTGAAAGCAGTGTTTCTATCTGGTAATTTCTAAACAGATGAAGCATTAGGAAAGGGCATTCATGCAATAATTAGCGGTAAAACGGTGAATTATGTTCATTAATTACCGTGTTGCACTGTAGTTTTTAAAGCTACAGTGCAAGTAAATGCCGAAACTTACTATAGCCACGCCACTGTTCCAAAGTTCGAGCTAAAGACATTTTCTCGTTAGAAAAAGCGGCCTTTTACATTGGTACAGATTTGGAGTGAATAAACTTGTAATTTTGAGATAACTGTATTTTTCAGCACATTTTGCTATCGTGACTCACATTCTCGTTTGGTTACATAGTGGCGATAACGAAACATTGCTTCTAATTGCGCTTGCACTAACCAACCACTGACAAATTCAACTGTTCCTCCACCAGGCATGGAGAAGGAAATAGCATCAGTCAGCCTAGTTTTGCCGGCTTCCGGTTCAAATTCATGTCGATGTACCCAAGACTCAAAGGGGCCAGATATCTGTTCGTCGGTAAACAGGCGATATTTGTCGCATTCAGTATGACGCGCTAGCCAAGTTAATGGTAATGGGCCGAGAAACAGGCGAAATTCTGTGATAGCGCCCACGTTCAGTCCCCCTTCACGACGAACCACTTGAACTGGCTGCCAAGGTGGATTCAGCATTTGCAAAATGTCTGGCCTTTCGTGAAATTTCCAAACTACTTCTGGTGGCGCATCAATTACTGAGGAATGTTTAAAGTGCAGCATGGAAAGAAAAACCTAAAATTCAACTTTCTGATTCTGTATCAATCTCGATATCTAGGGTATCTTCATCAACCCGCACATACAAAATATTTGGGTTACAGCAAACTTGGCAATCTTCTACATAAGATTGCTGTCCTCCAGCACTCAAATCAATAAAAGTTAAGTTTGGTTCGCCGCAATAGGCGCAGTAATACTCAGCTGTGTTTTGCATCAAGTTTTCAGGATTGGGAATTGGGCATTGGGCATTGGGAATTGGGAATTGGGCATTAAATTTTAATCTTAGTCCTTAATCCCCAGTCCCTAGTCCCTAGTCCCTACTGCCCACTAACGGCTGTAGTTCTTTTGGAGATGGGTTGATATAACTCTGAGCATCAGCCAAATGCTTTAGTAGTGTAGACTGTGGTAGAGGCCCTTGCAAGTGGTTCCAAGGTAATACTTGTTCTATAGACCAATCAGCGTGGACGTAGAAATCTAAGTCAGGGATTTGCCCTTTGAGTTGCTTGAAAGCACGTTTGTAGCTACCCAAGGAGTCGCCAAAGTCACGAGTCATCAGAAGAAGTTGAGAGAGTCTGCGATCGCCTCTCGATAACAAAGCTTGTATAATCGACCAATTATAGCTTTCTGGGCGAAACTCTATCCCCTGCGGTTTTAGCTGTTTTTGCAAAAACTGTAACCGCTTTTCTGCTTGCCGATTCACGCCAAACCATTGAAACGGTGTGTGTGCTTTGGGTACAAAGGTGCTGCATCCAAATGTTAGGCGTAATCCTGGTGCAGCTTTTTTGATACTACGCATCATCGTCACCGTTTGCTCTAAATCCTCTGCTTCTTCACCAGGAATTCCTGCCATTCCGTAGAGTTTCAAGCTTTTTAATCCGCCAGCTTTGGCATTTATCGCAGCTTGGATAATTTCGTCGTTATGCAGCTTTTTGTTGACGATTTGCCGGATTTTCTCAGAACCACTTTCTACTGCAATGGTAAGCGATCGCGTGTCTCGTTTTGTCAAAGTTTCTGCTAACTGGACTGTTACAGTATTGGTTCGCACTGAGGCAATACTGAGACGAACATCATCGTACTTTGGCTGACTTATATAATCTAGCAAAGCTTCAAACTCTGGATGCTGAGTTACAGAAGCCCCCAATAATCCTAGCCGATTTGTGACTTCTAAGCCTTTTGCGATCGCTGGAATTAAGGAATCTTCCAGACTCGCTGTTCTAAAAGGCAGTGTGAGATAACTTGCCAAACAAAAGCGGCACATTTCTGGACAACTTCTCACCACTTCCACCATGTAAATATTTTCCCATGCGGCTTTTTCGGTGACTACAGTCGAAGCTGATAGAGTATTTCCGCGATAAGTTTGCTTTTGCACTACTGCGGGAATTTCGGAAGAAATTGGTTTAATTGACTTTATTGCACCATCTTTTGTGTGGTATTCGACTTCATACAAACTGGGAATATAAATTCCTGGGATTTGTGCAAGTCTTTTTAGTTGAGTTTGTCTAGAAGCATTTCTTACTTCTTTGTACGCCTCAATAAAATTTCCCAGTAGGTTTTCGCCATCTCCTAGTAAAATTACATCAAAAAAATCTGCAAAAGGTTCTGGGTTAGCTGTGAGAACGGGACCACCACCAAAAATTATGGGATGAGAATCATCACGAGAAGTTGCTTGAATAGGAATTTCTAAAGATTCCAGCAAATTTAAAATATTCACATAATCCAGTTCCCAGGAAATCGAAAATCCCACAATTTCTGGCGTTCTGGGGAGTTGTTCGTGAGTATCTGTAAACAGGCGACTCACCTGCACATCATCACGCATTGCCAAGGTTGCCCAAACTACCTGATAGCCAAGGCTAGTGATGCCTACGCTATATTCATTGGGAAAGGCGAAGATTATGGGGATAGCGTTGGTGTCTGGGGTGGTGGGGGTGAACAGCAGGCGTTCAGAGTCAAATACAGATGATGTCATGATAATTCGTAATTAATACAGTTAGACTCAGGTTATATACAGGCAGCATTAATTGTTTTTGTTCCTGCTATTCACAGAATATATCCTTTTTATCCTGTCAGAGGTTTTAGTTATGAGCAGGGTTATCTATATTTAATTTTAAGCCATAGAATTATCAAGTTAAAAAGCAATGTCACGCTATTAGCAAGAATAATTGGTAAGGATTGTAGATATATTCCATAAATTAACCACAAAAAAATTCCAGTTATGAATGTAATCAGCGTTAAAAAAGAAACATCTTTTGCTGATTTTGTTTGCCATGTTTGAAACATCTGTGGCAAAAAAGAGATTGTGGTTATTGTGGCAGCCGCTAATCCTAGAATTGTCAAAAAATCCATTGCGATACAAACCTATAAAATAAAGTTTTTAGTGGTTGAAAAATTTAGAAGCTGATTTTTATAATTTTGTTGCATGGGTAATATCCTTTTCTTAGATGACCCTAGTGTATGATCGATAAGGTTATTCGGTTCTGGTAGGGAGCAGCTACCAGAGGTAACGGGGAAAGTTCGGTGCAAATCCGGCGCTGTCCCGCAACTGTAAACCAATTTGAGATGTAATCTAAAATCCCAAATTGAGTAAGTCAGGATGCCCGCCGAAATAGTTTTACTAGTTCCACATATCTGCGAGGTACAGATGACTACTAATGTAAATATTTCCCCAATGAATCCCTTGGGTGTTGCTGACCATACTTTATTTGTTTGCAAAACTTGTGCTAGCGTTTGGCAAGACGGAAAACGCTTAGGTGAAAGTGGGGGTGAAAAACTTCTACACCAACTTCAGCAGCTTGCACAAGATTGGGAGTTGCGAGATAAATTCCAAATTCAAGAAGTTGAATGCATGAGTGCTTGTAATCGTTCCTGTGTGGTTGCCTTTGCTGCCAAAGGTAAATTAACATATTTATTTGGTGATTTAGCCGTTGATGATAGTGCATCTGCGGTACTAAAATGTGCTAGTCAATACTATGCCAAAGCAGATGGTTTGCTGCCTTGGTCAGAGCGTCCAGAAGCCCTGAAGAAGGGCATTTTAGCAAAGATTCCACCTTTATCTCACTAATGCGCGTTTTGATTCTGGGTGGTACGGGAAATGCCGCAGAACTAGCTGCCAGAGTTGCGACTATCCAAGGGTTAGATGCAATCACGTCTCTAGCCGGTCGCACCCGTGAACCCTCAGTTCCGTTGGGCGATTTACGGGTTGGAGGCTTTGGTGGTGTGGGTGGATTGGCTAACTATTTGCGAGTAATGCAAATCGACTTATTAATTGATGCAACCCATCCTTTTGCTAGTCAAATTTCTTTCAATGCAGCAGATGCCGCAAAGGAAGTCGGAGTACCCCGTCTGATGTTAATACGCCCGCCCTGGGAAAAAGGAAGTGGCGATCGCTGGATTGAAGTTGAGAGCGTTGAAGCCGCCGCCACATCTGTAGCAAATCAAGCACATCGGGTATTTTTGACGGTTGGCAGACAAGAACTCGCCACCTTTGCTCATCTAGAGGAAATTTGGTTTTTGATGCGGATGATTGACCCTCCTACTAATGATGCCTTAGTACCACCGGGGATGGTATTGTGCGATCGCGGGCCCTTTACCCTTAATAATGAAAGGCAAATCCTGATTGATAACAAGATTGATACCATAGTAAGTAAAAATAGCGGCGGCAATGCCACAAAGCCCAAGATTATTGCAGCGCGAGAACTGGGCGTGAAGGTTGTGATGGTAAATCGTCCAGCCATACCGCCAGGAGAGCAAGTTAATGATGTTGATGGGGCTTTGGCATGGCTATTTGACAAATTACATGATTAGTGATAATACCAATTTTCTATATAATACTAGGGAATTTTGTAGAAGAAACGCGATCGCATCAATAAAAACCCACCCCAACGAGAGAAGTTATTTAAAATTTGGCATATTACAAAGGGAGCGATCGCCCTCTTCCACTGCGGTGTTAGGCTCCAGTATCGCCATAAATCATAGCGATAGATGCCAAAGTAGCTTGGGTTGGGGGGATATGAAGAACTCCACCCACTCTTAGGATGAAGTTTCCCGTCGCTTTCAATAAAAGCGTCTGGGATAACACTACAAGACTTGTGTGTAAATCATCACTTACCAGGAGAGAGCAATAAAAGTGAGGTTTTGCAAATTCAGTGAAAAAGAAATTTATTTTACCGAAAAATTGGGTCTACGGCGGGTCACGTCGGAACTAACGCCTCTGGAGACATCGACGCATTGCCTGGGTGGGGAAACTCCTCCAAGTAAGTCGGGTCGTGGAAAGAGGAAACCCAAGGAGTGATTCTTGGAATCCCCGACCGTTTACGGCGGGGAGGATGTCAATCTCTGCATAAATTAATCAAAATGAGGTGAAAAATAATCAAGCTACTCGTGGAAGATAAGCACTCCACAAAACAAAAATTTATAAACCCCATCATGATTATGGGGTACGAGGTAATTAAGTATGATTCATCACATATCTATTTCTGTTAAAAACCCTCAGCACGTTGCCGAAGTTCTAGCTGAAGTCTTGAATGGCCAGGCTTTTCCCTTTTTCCCTCACCCAGGCAGCTATATGGTTTTTCCCCTTGACGAACATGGAACAGGGATTGAAGTTTACCCGTTAAAAACTCAGCTAATGCCTGGTGAAGGAGATAACCAATGTACATTTGCAGAAAATCCCACTCCTTCTGGGTTCACAGCTACTCATGCAGCAATTTCAGTTTCTTCTAGTCAAGAAAAAATTGAGTTAATTGGTAAACGTGAAGGTTGGAGAGTGTTACGTTGTAATCGCGACTCTTTTTTTGATGTTATGGAGTTCTGGTTAGAAAACACAGTCATGATAGAACTACTTACACCGGAAATGTCGGCTCAATATTTAGCAGTAACGCAGCCAGAAAATTTGAAGAAAGTTTTTAATTCATAACTCTGCTACTGCTAATTTAACAAAACTATTAGCAATTTAAAATTGTTCGCACAGCCTTTCCTAAAGAAGTGAAGAGAGTAGGGGCAATTCATGAATTGTCCCTACGTAAATAAAGCACAGCTTCACATAGAATTGGTATCAGCAGTAATGAGTATTGAAAAAGAGGGGGTTTCCAATTTGACTCTCACCCCCTTTTTATGTGTCAAATTTTTGGATGAAAATTTAGCCAGCGCAACTTTTAAACTGCTGGCACCTTATTAACCTGTTGTTATGTAGGAAATAAAAAAACAATGTCTTACACTAATATCTCAGTAATTTTTTTGATTTTTACTTGAGTGAATAGCTTTGTTCAAATCCTGGAGCAAGTCTTCTTCCGCATCCCGCTCTTGCTTGAGTTCTCTAATTATTTCCTGACTAGAACCAATTAGCAAACCAGCAACTGCACCCACAAGGACGTATTTTTGCTCCAAATCTTGATACATTTGACTTGTGTAGGGGCAAGGAAGTAAATTAGCAGCAATAAAACCAATTCCTGCACCCAAAAATACCGTCACAAAGCCAGAGAAAGCGATCAGTTTAGCATTCATTTGCTTTGCTCCAATGCTTATAACTTTGCTAAATTATTGAACAGAATTCAGGAGTCAGAATTCTTCTTCAATAGGAGATACTCTACATTGTCTCCGCAGTTGCCAAAGTTGCTACTTAATCTTTACCTCTTGTAATAGTAGACAGAGTGGGAGGATGAGTGAGATGAAAAGAATAACTCCCAACTCCTAACTTTTAACTATTAACTCTTTATGGCAGTTTGCGATCGCGTGGATCTATAGATAATTTGTAGGGTAGGATCTGAACTTCTCCTATGATTGCCGTTTCTTTACAAAACGCGATCGCTAACGGTGATTTTGAATTGCTTACTATAGTTTCTTCTTGGGAATTGACCCTTCAACTCCCTCAACATACCAATCCATCGCCAATTGTTCTCGATCTTCCAACACCTTACCATTTGGCACTCGCACCACCCCTTTTTGGTCTTTCACCGGGCCATCAAAAGGATGTGCAGTACCCTGAATAAACTCATCGCGCTTCGCATTCACCAGTTGTTGTACATCTACCGGAATCGCCTGATTCATCGGAGAAATATCCACCATTCCTTCACCAATGCCATCCCAAACGTTTTGAGATTTCCAGGTATTACTCATTACAGCCAAGGCTTTATCTGTATAGAATTTGCCCCATTTGTTAATAACTGATGTCAGGTGGGCTTTTTGAGCAAACTTACTCATATCACTGTTGTAGCCAAAAGCATAAATGCCTTTTTCCTCAGCTAATTGGACAACAGCGCCAGAGTCGGTATGCTGCGTCAGTACATCTGCACCTGAATTGACCAAAGCAATAGCTGCTTCTCTTTCTTTAGCTGGATCGTACCAACTTTGTACCCAAAGTACCTTAAGTTTTGCTTGGGGATTTGTTAGCCGCATTCCTTGTGTGAAGGCACTGATTCCCCGAATTACCTCTGGAATTGGGTATGCGCCAATAAAACCAACTATATTTGATTTTGTCATTTTGCCAGCAATCATGCCGGTTAAGTAACGCGGTTCTTCAAAGCGTCCTAGATAAGTGCCGACATTGGCAGCACGTTTGTATCCTGCACAGTGTTCAAAGATAACATCACCAAAGTCTTTGGCGACTTTAATTGTTGGGTTCATGTACCCAAAGGAAGTGGTAAAAATCAACTTGTTACCATCTAATGCTAGTTGGCGAATCATCCTTTCAGCGTCAGCACCTTCATTGACATTTTCGACAAAGGTCGTTTTTACCTTATCGTTAAGATTGGCTTCCATATCTCTGCGACCTAAATCATGGGCATAAGTCCAACCAAAATTACCCACAGGCCCCACATAAACAAATCCTACCTTGAGAGGTTCATTTACCGCCACAGGCGACGCTGAGGGAGACACCTCACCCTGCAATTTGGAATTTTTGCCTTGAACACAACTCGTTAAAGCAAAACTAGAGCCTGCTAAAGTGACATACTTTAGAAAATTCCGACGATCCATATTTTATCAATGGGGTTTAGTTGCTGAAAAATATTTTTCTGATTTCTAGTAACGACAGATACACTATTTACTTAATTTTAGCTCTTGTTTTTTGCCGTCAACTTACTAACAAAAGAAAGCAAATAATGGTTGATATTATACAAAAGCACAATACTTTTTAATAAAAAGAAGGGAATGAGGGAGAAGCATTAATAAACAATGCCCAATTTTACTAATCTGGAGGTTTTTAATGAACTTATTTGAGCTTTTAGCAGGGGAAGACAATCATTTAGCCCTCGTTACACCTGGGGGGCGATCGCTAACCTATAAGCAATTGCGCGAGAATATTATTGGCTTAGTATACCAACTCAACAGCTTTGGATTGACACGGGGCGATGGCTCCGCCAACGCCAAGGGCGAACGCATTGCCATTGCCATGACTAACGGTTCACCAATGGCTATTACCTTTTTGGCTGCCGCCTTGTGTGGTACTGCTGCACCCCTAAATCCTAAATACAAACAAGACGAATTTGCCTTCTACTACGAAGATACTCAAGCAAATGCACTGATTACCTTGTCTGAAGAACCAGAAGCAGCTATTGCCGCCGTCACACCCAATATGATGCTGATTAATGCCAAGGTAAATACTGACGGCACATTGAGCTTTGAATTAGTCAAAACAGGCTCAAAACCAATAGAATCCTCGAATCCCGCAGCCCCTAACGCCGACGATTTGGCAATGATTCTCCACACTAGCGGTACTACCAGCCGTCCGAAGCGTGTGCCGATTCGTCATCGCAACTTAATCGCCTCAGCCAACAACATCATTGGTGCTTATTCACTCACCGCAGCTGACACTACACTTTGCTTAATGCCCCTGTTCCACGTTCACGGATTGGTAGGCTGTTTGCTGTCAACCCTAGCATCGGGCGGCACACTAATTTGTCCTAATGGTTTTAATGCCCTGGAGTTTTGGAAACTCGTAGATACCTACAAACCTACCTGGTACTCCGCAGCGCCAACTATGCACCAGACAATTTTAGCCCGCGCTAGCCGCAACACAGAAATTGTCAAAGCTAATCGCTTTCGTTTCATTCGCTCTAGTAGCGCCTCCTTGCCCCCAATTATTATTGAACAGATGGAGGCAACTCTTAATGCTCCCGTGGTGGAATCTTACAGCATGACTGAAGCATCCCACTTAATGACTACCAACCCCCTACCACCAAAAGTCAGAAAAGCAGGTAGTGTAGGTTATGGCTTTGGTGTGGATGTTGGCATTATGGACTCCGAAGGCAACCTATTATCTCAAGGAAGCTTGGGTGAGGTGGTGGTAAAAGCACCAAATGTCATCGATGGCTACGAAAACAACCCAGAAGCCAACGCCACAGCTTTTGTCAACGGTTGGTTCCGCACTGGAGATCAAGGTACTGTGGATGCAGATGGTTATCTCCGCTTAACTGGACGCATTAAAGAATTAATTAACCGGGGTGGGGAAAAAATTTCTCCCTTAGAAGTGGATGATGTTTTGTTGCGCCATCCCGCCGTCGCCGAAGCTTTAGCTTTTGCTGTCCCCCACAAATCTTTAGGTGAAGATATCCACGCTGCTGTTGTTCTCAAGGGAGAAGCTAGCGAAAAAGAACTTTTAGCTCACTGTTCAACTATGTTGGCAGACTTCAAAGTTCCGAAGCAAGTTCACATTTTAGAGCAACTACCTCGTGGTGCTACCGGTAAACTGCAACGATTGGCTATGGCGAAATTGCTTAACATCTGCTAAATCAGCGATACACTAAGGAAAATTCCTTGAGGAAGCGTCAATGGCACGGTCAAACGGGGTTCAAACTGAAATGTCTGCACAGGAATTGCCTACAATCTCAGATGAAGATACAGTGACAGTTGAAGATTTGCCGGAACAAGTAGAGGATGTGCAAGATATTGACGACATCTTGAACTCACTCAAAACCTTGCTGAGTAGCCTAGAAAAGCTCCAAAAAGTCCGGCAGGAAGTGGGCGATATCAAACCGTTAATAGGGCGGATGCTGGATGGAGAACTGGTTGCTGGTGAAGAACTTGAGCAACTCAAGGCAGGTGTGAGCAGTCTTTCTCGCCTTGTTCGGGCTTATAATGACCATCAAATAGCGTTGGCTAAAGCCCAACCTGCGAGAAGTTTGCTAGATCAAGTCCTCAAAGAGCGGAAAGCTAATTGAAACAAGCAGCAATGTCTATGACGGGCTACGCCTACGCACTTTTTAATTTCAGGAAATGCGTAGGCGTAGCCCTAATTACCCAAATACCTAAATGCACATCGGCTTGTCGCTATCTGACGCTGTAAGTAGATGGTAAATTCAACTTGTGGCTAGATGTTGTTCAAAATCATTTATCATGAGCTTCAAAACAGTAATCTTTTATGGTTCCTACAGGAGCGATCGCCAGGGCATCAAAGCTGTTAGATTCATGATTAATCAGCTTAAGCAAAGGAACCATAAGGTGATTTTTGTGGATGCAAAGGAGTATGACTTTGGCATTTTAGACCGAATGTATAAGGAGTATGATACAGGTCAGGCTCCTGCAAAGATGGAAGAACTGGCAGACCATATCCGAACAGCAGACGGTTTTGTAGTTGTTGCGGGAGAGTATAACCATTCCATTCAGCCAGGGTTAAGCAACCTGATGGATCACTATCTAGAAGAATACTTTTTCCGTCCGGCTGGTATTGTTTCTTACTCAGTTGGTGGCTTTGGAGGAGTGCGGGCAGCCGTACAGTTACGTTCTTTTCTGTCAGAGATGGGAATGCCTACGATTTCAAGTATTTTTTCCATCTCCAAAATTGGGGACTCTCTGGATGAAGCAGGTGCTTCACAGGTGATCGCTTTGACAAAGAAAGTCGGTCAATTTTTGGATGAATTAGAGTGGTACGAAGAAGCATTGCAACGACAAAGATTTGAAAAAGGAAACCCATTCTAATCAAGTCAGCATAAGTATTGAGCGACAGCGATCATTTTTTCATGACTAAATGTGTGGTTTCATTTGAAGGATATCGAATTTTGCAAGATATCTACTTATGATGATGAACGTTGCACCCGCCATTGTAATACTAGGTCAAAATAGCGTGACAGTAGCACGCAAAATAATCAGCGTTATACCAGGGGCGACGCTATACGGTCTAGTGGGTCGCACATCGGGAGTTGATGTCAGCTTTACTAATTTTGGCGAGACGTTACGCGAGTTATTTGCCCAGGGAACGCCACTAATTGGCATTTGTGCCGCCGGCATTTTAATTAGGACGTTAGCTCCCCTAATTTCGGATAAACAACAAGAACCACCTGTGTTAGCTGTAGCCGAAGATGGTAGTGCTGTTGTCCCCCTCTTGGGCGGACTTGGTGGGGTAAACGATTTGGCCCGCCGTATTGCCGAAGCGCTTGATGTCAAACCTGCAATTACGACTACAGGTGATTTACGTTTGGGTACAACGCTCTTGTCTCCTCCCCACGGATACCGTTTAGCAAACCCAGACGATGCTAAGAAATTTATTTCAGATGTGCTAGCTGGGGCAGAAGTCAGACTAGAAGGCATAGCGCCTTGGTTGAGCGATAGTAAATTACCCATAGATGCAAAGGGAGATTTAACCATTCAAGTTACGGAACGTTTGGTAACTCCTACTGCTAACTGTCTTGTGTATCACCCAAAAACTGTAGCGATCGCAATTAATGACACCATTCAACAAGAGGCAGGGGAGCAGGGAGTAGGGAGAAAAGGGGAAAATTCCATCCCCCCTCCCCCCGCCCCCTGCCCCCTGCCCCCGTCCCCCTGCCTCTTCATTGATGATGCAGTCGCTTTAGTACAGCAGCTACTAGTTGATGCCAAACTAGAAAAAACATCAGTCGCCGGGATATTTGCACCTGTCAGTGTTGCAGCCGAGCCCGCAATTCATGCTGTAGCTAGCGCCTTGGGAGTGCCTGCCCGCTTTTTTACCCCAAATCAGCTAGAAAGTCTGTTATCACAAGGTTATAGCCCCGCCCAAGCTGCTGCGATCGCAGCCACAGGCACATCCCCCTTATCTTCGTCATCTCCCAACATAGCGATCGCTATTGCCCCCCAACCAATTGACCCCAACACCATTGGTCAGCCACGCGGACGATTAGCGATTATTGGTACGGGGCCTGGTGGGGAGCAATGGATGTCTCCCGAAGTGAAGGAGATACTCAAGTCGGCAACTGACCTCGTGGGTTATAAAACTTATTTAGATTTAATCGGTTCTCTGGCTAACGGCAAGCAACGGCATGAGTCTGACAACCGCGAAGAAGAGGCACGGGCAAAAATGGCCCTTGATTTGGCAGCATCTGGGCGATATGTAGCTGTGGTTTCATCTGGTGATCCTGGTATCTATGCAATGGCAACAGCAGTTTTTGAAGTATGCGATCGCTATGCTAAACCCGAATGGGACAGTATTGACATTCATGTAGCACCAGGTATCTCAGCTATGCAGGCAGCAGCAGCAGCCATTGGTGCGCCCCTTGGACATGACTTCTGTGCTATTTCCCTGTCTGATATCTTGAAGCCTTGGTCTGCGATCGCACAACGAATTACTGCTGCTGCCGAGGCTGATTTCGTCATTGCTTTCTACAATCCTGTTTCTAAAGAGCGGACTTGGCAACTGGCAGAAGCGAGAAATATTTTGCTGCGCCATAGAACACCAGATACCCCAGTTGTATTGGCGCGGAATCTCGGCAGACCAGGACAGACTGTGAAAGCGATCGCACTTGACCAGTTAGCACCAGCCAGCGCTGATATGCGGACAATTATTCTCGTTGGTTCCACAAAAACCCGAACCATCAAGCGTAGCGATGGTAATCTCTGGGTTTATACGCCGCGCCGCTATACCGAAGAGTAGGTATGATAAACGCTGTAAAAACAAGGCAAACTTCTCTTTTGTTGGGGAGGCATTTTTTAAATCCGCTTTTTTGTGCGATCGCATAATAAAACCCCAGGATTGGGAATTCATTCCTGGGGCTGTAATACCTGACCACCTTTACCTTTTTAATCTAAAAACCTTGTAAATATTGAACTTTAAAAAGACATATATCTCTGTATTTTGTCCAAATATAATTATATAAACTAGTTAGTTTATGCTATTGCAAAACTCTGTTTTATGAAATAACAATAAAATGTCTTCCAATTAATATATAATTATTTTGATTGTTTTAGAAAAGATATAATTCCAGTAAATATGTCCATTAATTTAGCTGAGATATCTTGATTTTTTTTGCTCAATCATCAACAATAAAAGCATCATGATTCATACATGATTGTAGCCGAAAAAGTGACAGAAGCCCTTATTTAAGTCCGCGAAAGCGGACTTTTTCATATCTGTACATACGTGATTGCAATCTTTATAACCCAATACGGTTCAGTTAAGAAAAATAGTAGGTTGGGTTGAGCAATAGCGAAACCCAACAAATGGTTAATAATGTTGGGTTTCGTTCCTCAACCCAACCTACACAACTTTTAGTTTTTACCCTTAACTGAACCGTATTGCTTTATAACCTATATTTTGCAGATACCAAATTGCTAGTTACTTATTTAACAGTTATCAATAAACAGTTAAAAGTTTTAATAATTTCGTTTAAGTTGCCCACTATATCGGCGTTAACTGACAACTAAAAACTAATCACTCTTTGCCCATTAATGGTATGTGTTAAGCTGTTACGCAGATAGATTGTATAATATTAGATTAAGTAATTAATTTAGTATCAGCCATCTATGCCAG